>JAJZPY010000016.1 GCA_021811005.1 Pseudomonadota bacterium | reverse complement strand
GTCATCATGGCGCGTGGGTCATAGCCGGATTTGATCAGGCGCTGGATGCCCAGGCGATCCGCTTCGCGTTCATTGTCACGGCTGAAGTTGAGCTGGGACTGCACCATGCCCGCCTGGGCGCCCAGAATGGCCCCCATGCTGGCATCGGGATTGCTACGTGCCGCCAGGATCGCCGCCGCCATGGCTGCGATGGAGAACGGCATGTTCTTTTCCTGCGCTTCGATCATGCGCGCGATGTGGTGCTGCGTCACGTGGGAAATTTCGTGCGCCAGAACCGAGGCCAGCTCCGACTCGTTTTCAGCTGCCAGCATGAGTCCCGTATGCACGCCCACATATCCGCCGGGCATGGCGAAGGCGTTGAGCGTGGGATCCTGGATCAGAAAGAATTCGAAGCGCATGCCCACGGCATCGTCACTCACAGCCAGCAGGCGGTTGCCCACGCTGTTGAGGAAGTCGACGCTTTCCGGATCGTCGAAATAGGCGCTGTCGCTGCGGATGTCAGACATGATTTCCCGCCCCAGCGCCCGCTCGTCCTGGCTGGAAAAAACCGCCGCCGAGCTGTCACCGAGATCGGGCAAATCATAGGCCCAGCCCAGGGTCACCAGGCCCGCTGCCGTCAGTAAAATGGCTAGGATGCGTCGCATGTTGCTATGATACCTGAGAGGGGGGATCGGTTCCCCCACCCTATTCTCTTTATTTTCATCCGGTTACAAAAACCTTCCGCCCATGACTTCACGCATGACCCATTTCGACAGCGCCGGCCAGGCCCACATGGTGGACGTCGCCGAAAAATCCGAAACCCACCGTGTCGCGCGCGCCACGGGTCGCATCACCATGCAGCCTGAAACCTTCAGCATGGTGAAACACGGTGCCGCCAGCAAGGGCGACGTGCTGGGCATCGCCCGGCTGGCCGCCATCCAGGCGGCCAAGCGGGCCGCCGACCTGATTCCCCTGTGCCATCCCATTCCGCTCACGCGCGTGGCGGTGGAGTTCACCATGGAACCCCAGCAGCACGCCATCACCTGCACCGTCACCACGGAAACCGTGGGGCGCACCGGGGTGGAAATGGAAGCGCTGACCGCCGTGCAGGTGGGCCTGCTCACCATTTACGACATGTGCAAGTCGGTGGACCGCGGCATGGTCATGGGCGATATCCGCCTGCTGGAAAAGCTGGGCGGCAAGTCAGGCCACTGGGTGGCTCCGGCCGCCTGAGGCCAGGAGCGCCCAGGCTTCCCGCGCCGCGGCACGCCCTTCGTCGGCAGGCACCACCCAGACCTCCACCGCGCTGTCCGGCGCATGGATCGCCGCCACGGCATCACCCCGCGCTGCCCTGTTCCTGCCTTCCTCCAGACGTACCCCCAGGAACTCCAGGCGCTTTGCCATCTCCTGGCGCAAGTCGGCATCGTGTTCGCCGATGCCGCCCGTGAAAGCCACCAGGTCCAGCCCGCCCAGCACGGCCGTCATGGCGCCCGCCTCGCGCACCAGGCGCGCGGTGAACAGGTCGATGGCGCGTACCGCGGCCGGCTCCCGGCTCTGGCGCAACACCCGCAGATCAGGGGAGAGCCCGGACACGCCCAAAAGCCCGGACTCTCGGTAGAGCAGCCGTTCGATGCGTCCGGGGTCCCATCCTTCCTGCAACAGGTAGAGCACCACGCCGGGGTCGAGCGATCCGCTGCGGGTGCCCATCATGAGGCCATCGAGCGCGGTAAAGCCCATGGTGCTGGCTTGGCTTTTCCCGTCGCGCACGGCGCACAGGCTGGCCCCGCTGCCCAGGTGGGCGAGCAGGGCGCGTCCGGTGGGGCGGCCACGCCGGCTGTCCAGGGTATCCACCACGTGACGGTAGGACAGCCCGTGAAACCCGTAGCGCCGGATGCCCTGGCGGAACAACGATTCCGGCAAGGCAAAACGGTATTCGCGCTCCGGCATGACAGCATGGAAGGCCGTGTCGAAACAGGCGATCTGGGGCACGTCGGGCCAGTGTTCGCGCAGGCGGCGAATGCCTTCGATATTGTGCGGCTGGTGCAGCGGTGCAAGCGGGCTGTAACCGACCAGTGCCTCGATCACCGGCTCATCCACCAAAGTGGCCGCGCGGAAACGTTCGCCGCCATGCACCACGCGATGCGCCACCGCCACCAGGCGCAGCGCACCGGCGGGCGATTCCATGTGCGACACGAGATGCGCCAGCGCACGCTGGAATGCCGTTTCGCCCGACTCCAGGCCTTCCAGCACGCCCGAGCCCACAGCCGGTTCCACCCTGCCGTCCCGCACCGGATAGAAGGCGTATTTGAGGGTGGAAGAGCCCGTATTGACGGACAGGATGGCGGCCTGGCGTTCTCCGGGCATCGCGTCAGGGAGCATGGTGCCGGTGATGGTGGGCCACGAGCTTGGCCAGCAGGGCCGAACCGATGCGCGCCTGCGCGCCGTCGGCACGGCTGGTCAGGGCCACCGGCACGCGCCCGCCCAGCACCACGCCGCTGGCCGTGCCGCCCGCCAAATATTCCAGCTGCTTGGCGAGCATGTTGCCCGACTCCAGATCCGGTACCACCAGGATGTCCGCCAACCCCGACACGGAGGACTGGATCTGCTTGATGGCGGCCGCTTCCCGGGAAATGGCGCTGTCGAAGGCGAGCGGGCCGTCCAGCACGGCGCCCGTGATCTGCCCGCGGTCGGACATCTTGCACAGCGCCGCGGCATCCAGTGTGGAAGGGATGGCGGGATTGACCGTTTCCACGGCGGAGAGGATGGCCACCTTGGGCGTTTCCACCCCCAGGATCTGTGCGAGCAGGATGGCGTTCTGGACGATGTCCACTTTCTCGGCGAGCGTGGGCCGGATGTTCAGGGCCGCGTCGGTGATCAGCAACGGCTTGTCATAGAGCGGCACTTCAAAGCGGAACACGTGGGAGAGACGACGCTTGGTGCGGAAATTGCGCTCCGCGAGCGCCGCATGCATGAGTTCATCGGTGTGCAGGCTGCCTTTCATGAGGGCTTCCACCTGCCCCTGAACAGCCAGCGCCACCGCGATTTCGGCCGCGGCATGGCTGTAGGGGGCCTGCACCACTTCGATGCCGGCCAGGTCGACGCCTTCCGCCTGAGCCAGCTCCCGGATGCGGTTTTCAGGGCCCACCAGCACCGGCACGATGAGGCCGGCCTGGCCCGCTTCCAGGGCGCCCCGCAGCGCGCCGGCCTCGCACGGGTGCACCACGGCACAACGCACCGGCTCCAGACCTTCGCCCCGTGTCCACCATGCTTGCTGCGATTCCTTCATGCATCGCCCTCGCCAAGTGTACCCATTAAGCTTTAATATTAGCATTGCGGCCGGTGATCCCGGCGCCGTTTCCGTATAAACAACCGCTGATCGCGAGGTATTCGAATGTCCGCCTTACCCGATAACGATAAACAGGAAACCCAGGAATGGCTGGACGCTCTGGAGAGCGTTCTCGAGCTGGAGGGGCCGGAACGCGCCCATTACCTTCTGGAACAACTGATCGACAAAGCCCGCCGTTCCGGGGCGTTTCTTCCGTACAGCGCCAACACGGCGTACATCAACACCATTCCCCCGGCGCTGGAAGTGCCCATGCCGGGCGACCCCGAAATGGAACACCGCATCCGTTCCCTCATCCGCTGGAACGCGCTCGCCATGGTGGTGCGCGCCAACCGTTCCTCGAGCGAACTGGGCGGTCACATTGCGAGCTTCCAGTCGGCGGCGACGCTCTACGACGTGGGCTTCGACCATTTCTTCCATGCCCCGACAGCCGATCACGGCGGCGATCTGATCTACATCCAGGGCCACTCGGCTCCCGGCATTTACGCGCGGGCCTTCCTTGAAGGACGCATCAGCGAAGAGCAGTTGAGCCGTTTCCGCCAGGAAGTGGACGGCGGCGGCCTGCCCAGCTACCCGCACCCCTGGCTCATGCCCAATTTCTGGCAGATGCCCACGGTTTCCATGGGTCTGGGACCTCTCATGGCCATCTACCAGGCCCGCTTCATGAAGTACTTGCAAAACCGCGGCATTGCCCACGTGGAAAACCGCAAGGTGTGGGCGTTCATGGGCGACGGGGAAATGGACGAACCCGAATCCCTGGGCGCCATTTCGCTGGCCTCGCGCGAACGCCTGGACAACCTGATTTTCGTGGTGAACTGCAACCTGCAGCGCCTGGACGGCCCGGTGCGCGGAAACGGCAAGATCATCCAGGAACTGGAGGCGGACTTCCGCGGCGCGGGCTGGAACGTGATCAAGGTGATCTGGGGCAGCCAGTGGGATGCCCTCATCGCCAAGGACCGCAGCGGCCTGCTGCTGCAGCGCATGATGGAAGTGGTGGACGGCGAATACCAGAGCATGAAGGCGCGCGACGGTGCCTACGTGCGCAAGCATTTCTTCGGCAAGTATCCCGAACTGGCCCGCCTCGTGGCCAACATGTCGGACGACGAGATCTGGCGCCTCACTCGCGGCGGCCACGATCCCTACAAGGTGTACAACGCCTACCTTTCGGCCGTGCAGCACAAGGGCCAGCCCACCGTCATCCTGGCCAAGACCATCAAGGGCTACGGCATGGGTGAGGCAGGCGAAGGGCAGAACATCACGCACCAGCAGAAGAAAATGGGCGAGAACGCGCTCAAGCAGTTCCGCGACCGATTCCAGCTGCCCATTTCGGACGAAGTGATCGCCGAAACTCCCTTCTACCGTCCGCCCGAAGACAGCCCCGAAGTGCAGTACCTGAAGGGCCGCCGCGAAGCCCTGGGGGGTTACCTGCCCGTGCGCCACTCGCAAGTGCCCGCGCTCAAGGTGCCAGAGCTGTCCGCCTTCCAGGCGCTGCTCCAGAGCAGCGAAGAGCGCCAGCTGTCCACCACCATGGCTTTCGTGCGCATTCTGACCGCACTCACACGCGACAAGGAACTGGGCAAGCTGGTGGTACCCATCGTGCCCGACGAATCACGCACCTTCGGGATGGAAGGCATGTTCCGCAGCCTGGGCATCTATTCTTCGGTGGGCCAGCTCTACGAACCGCAGGACCATGACCAGCTCATGTACTACCGCGAAGACGTGAACGGCCAGATCCTGCAGGAAGGCATCAACGAAGCAGGCGCGTTCTCTTCCTGGATTGCCTCGGCCACCTCCTACTCGAGCCACGGGGTGACCACCATCCCGTTCTTCATTTTCTATTCCATGTTCGGCTTCCAGCGCGTGGGCGACCTCGCCTGGGCTGCCGGCGACATGCGCGCCCGCGGCTTCCTGCTGGGCGGCACCGCGGGGCGGACCACGCTCAACGGCGAAGGGTTGCAGCACGAGGACGGTCACAGCCAGGTCCATGCTTCCTTCGTTCCGAACTGCGTGTCCTACGACCCCACGTTCGCCTATGAAGTGGCCGTGATCATCCAGGACGGCCTGCGCCGCATGTATCAGAACCATGAAGACATCTTCTATTACATCACCGTGATGAACGAGAACTACAGCCATCCCGCCATGCCCGAAGGCGTGCAGGAAGGCATTCTCAAGGGGATGTACCTGTTCCGCAAAGGCGCCAAGGCCAAGGGCCCGGTGGTGCAGCTGCTGGGTTCGGGCACCATCCTGCGCGAAGCCATCGCCGCCGCCGACCTGCTGGAGCAGGACTGGGGCGTATCGAGCAACATCTGGAGCGCACCCAGCTTCAACGAACTGGGACGCGAAGGACAGGCCGTGGCACGCTGGAACCGGCACCATCCGGAGCAGAAGCCGCGCAAGTCCCATGTGGAACAATGCCTGGAGCCCACCACCGGCCCGGTCGTCGCTGCCACGGACTACATCAAGGCCTTCACCGAACAGATCCGCGCCTTTGTGCCGCGCCGTTATGTGACGCTCGGCACCGACGGTTTCGGCCGTTCGGACACGCGGGCCAAGCTGCGCCACTTCTTCGAAGTGGACCGCTACTACATCACGCTCGCCGCGCTCAACGCACTCGCTGCCGAAGGCACCATTCCGGCGTCGAAGGCTGCCGAAGCCATCAAGAAATACGGCCTCGACCCGGAGAAACCCCTGCCCAGCTCCGTCTGACCCATGGCCAAATCCATCGCAGGAAAAATCTCGGAGGTGCTGCTCGGGCCTCCGAGAGATCCGCTGGCCCCTGAAACACGACAGCACATTGCCCTGATCGCGTTTTTTGCCTGGGTTGGCCTGGGCGCTGACGGACTCTCCTCCTCGGCCTACGGCCCCGAAGAAGCCTTCAAGGCCCTGGGCACACACACCCACCTGAGCCTTTACCTGGCGCTCGCCACTGCGCTCACCGTCTTCCTGATTTCTACGGCCTACAACCAGGTCATCGAACTCTTCCCCATGGGGGGAGGCGGCTACAAGGTAGCCACCCAGCTGATCGGACCCTACGCCGGCCTGGTGAGCGGTGCGGCGCTCATCGTGGACTATGTGCTCACCATCGCCATTTCCGTGGCCAGCGGCGTGGACGCCGTGTTCAGCCTGGGACCCCCGTCCTGGCAGCCAAACAAGCTGTTCACGGAACTGGCCCTCACCCTGCTGCTCATGTTCCTCAACCTGCGCGGCATCAAGGAAAGCATCAAGATCCTCACCCCGATTTTCATCGGGTTCGTGATCACCCACGTGTTCATCATCATCTACGGCATCGCCTCTCGCGGCTCCGAGCTGCCTGCCATCATTCATGAAACCCTCAACGAAACCCACAGCCTGGCCGGACAGATGGGCTGGGTGTTCGTGGCCTCCCTGTTCCTGCGTGCCTATTCCCTGGGCGGCGGGACGTACACCGGGATCGAGGCGGTTTCCAACAACATCAACGCCCTCAAAGAACCGCGCGTGCATACCGGGAAAATCACCATGTTCTACATGGCGCTGTCCCTCGCCTTCACCGCGGCCGGCATCATCCTGCTCTACCTGCTGTGGAACGCCACGCCTTCGCCCCGCGGCGAAACCCTGAACGCCGTGGCCTTTCGCTCCGTCATCGGTTCGCTGGGCATGGGCGAAGGTCCGTCCTACCTGCTGCTCACCATCACCCTGCTGCTGGAAGGCGCGCTGTTGTACGTGGCGGCCAATACGGGGCTTCTGGGCGGTCCTGCGGTGTTGGCCAACATGGCCAATGACGGCTGGGCGCCCACCCAGTTCAGTTCCCTCTCCAGCCGGCTCGTCACCAAATACGGCATCCTGATGATGGGGTTTGCCGCCATCCTGATCCTGCTCTGGAGCGGCGGTCTGGTGGACCTGCTGGCGGTGCTCTACAGCATCAACGTGTTCCTCACTTTCACGCTTTCGCTCCTCGGCCTGTGCATTTACTGGTGGAAACATCGCGGCGAACAGGCCCGCTGGCTGTCGCGCCTGACCCTTTCCTTGGTGGGACTGGTGGTGGCCGGCAGCATTCTTGTCATCACCCTGGTGGAGAAGTTTTTCGAAGGCGGCTGGATGACCACGCTCATCACGAGTTCAGTGATCGGCATCTGCCTGCTGATCCGCTGGCACTATCGCGAAACGGAAGCGCAAATGGCCAAAGCCGATGCGCTGCTGGCCACCCTCCCCGCCGAGCCTGTGGAAAACCCGCCCCAGCTCGACCCGGATGCCCCCACTGCGGTGTTCATGATCAGCCGTTCGCGCGGAGCCGGCATGCACACCATCCTGTGGGTGCAGCGCCTGTTCCCCGGCATTTTCAAGAACTTCATTTTTCTGAGCGTGGGCGCAGTGGATACCCAAAGCTACGGGGGAGAAGGCTCGCTGGAAGGCCTGCAGCGCGAAGTGCACAACGCCTGCAATTACTACGTGAATTTTTCGCACCGCAACGGCATCGCAGCCAAAGCCTATGAAGCCTTCGGCACCGACCGCGTGGACGAGCTGACGAACCTTGCGTTCAAGGTGCGCGAAGAGTTTCCCAACTGCGTGTTCTTTGCCAGCAAGCTCATTTTCGTGCACGACAACTGGCTCACTCGCATCCTGCACAACCAGACGGCGCTCACCATGCAACGGATCCTGCACTTGCAGGGGATGTTCATGGTGATCCTGCCCATGAAGGTGGATTAGCGTCCCAGCGTTGAGAAATCCATGTCGCGGTTGACCATGATCACGAAGGGATAACCGCGCTTGATCACGATCACCGGCCCGAGTGCGGCATTTGCGGCAAATCCCACACGGGCCGTATCCACCAGAATCTGACCGGCAGCGTCCGCTGCCAGGCTGTTGCCCATCCCGCCCAGGACCGTGACACTGCCTTCCGGCTGAGCGATGATGCGGGCCAGTCCTGCCGTCATGAACTGGCCACCCAGGCGGGTCCAGAAGCGGCTGTCCACCTCGTCCTTCATGCCCGACTGTCCGCTCCGATCGGCCGCCTGCATGTCATCCAGACTGAAGCTTTCCCCGCCCGGCAGGATCAGGCGGTGGAACAGGGCCATGATGCGTTCCTGACCCGACATCACGCGCGAACTGTACTCGCCGATGACACGGCTTCCCTTGGGAATGGCCAGGAAGCTGCCATGAATGGAATCGTAAACGTCCTCGGTCACCTGGGCTGTGAGCATGCCCGGCAAATCGCTGTTGACCTGGGTGAGCAGCACGGCGGGAATCAGCGATCCTTCCAGCACTTCCCGTGTGCTTGCCGGCTTCATGGGCAGCAGCGGGGTTTGGGCGCGAGGCTGCCTGGCGTGGGCCGCTTCGCCCGCCCCTTCCGTTCCCCGGGCGGGCAGGGTCTCGCGCAACGCAAGGCCAGCCGGCACCGGAGAAATACCCGGTGGCAGACGAACGCCCAGCACGGAAGGCAGGGCTGGCATCCCGGGCGAGGCCGGCGTCGCAGTTGCCGGTGCGGCAGGCTGCAGCGTCGCATCCGCTGCACGGTTGATGGCCAGCATGCGGCTGCCCGCCACCAGGGCCTGCTGCTTTTCCGCTTCGAAGCGATGCACCTGCTCGGCCTGTGCCGGCTCCGGCAGCGACTTCGGCGAGGGCAAGGCAAGCGGAACCGTTTGCGGAGAAGGTTCGGGATCGGGCTGCTGTTCCCGCTGCAGTTCCTGACGCAGGGTCCCTTGCGGCGGCTCCTGCCCCAGCACCAGGGGATTGTCTTCTGCCTGGGCGGGTAATTCGTGCGGCGCTTCGGCTCGCGCCAGCAGCGTGCCCTGCAGCGCGAAACCCGCTATCACCCCGAGCCCCAGGCCGCCGGCCACCAGCCAGTGCAGGTTGCGCCGCACCCGGCCCGGGGCACGCAGGGGATAGGCCTGGTCCGATTCTTCCCAGTCCTTGCGCGCAAGGCTCATGGCGCATCCTCCGGCCAGCTTCCCGGACGACGGGCCGGGGTCCGCTTCTCGTTGAACACCCGGACTTCCGTGTTGCCCAGTTTGAGCAGCATTTCCGGCATCAGCCGCTGCACCACGAAATACTCGCCTTTCACCACGTAGTTCACGAGCACCGCATTGCCCTCCTCCACCATGAACAGGGCAGGCAAAGCCTGCGGCGAACGCACCTGGATCCAGGTAAAGCGACCGTCATCAAACACGCGCACCGGCCGAAAATCAGCCTCCCCTTCGATGCGGTAGCGGGTGTTGAGGGTTGCGGGATCGAAGCTTGCCGGTGCCGGCAGTTCGCTGCCGGCCGCAGGCAAGACATCGTCCCAGGACACTTTCTGCACCCAGGGTCCTTCGGCCGAAGTACTTTTTAGCAGCAACTGGTAAACCCGGCGCGTGGTGACGAGCGTCCCTGCCGTGAACAGCCCCGGCTTGAGCGGCTTGATGAACAGATGGCCGGGAAGTTCCTCCACCATCCACTGCACGGTGTCACCCAAGGCCAGGCCCGTGATTTTTTCGTCGGGAGCCAATTGCACGTCCGTTGGGACTCCAGGCAGAGTGACGAGGATGTAAGCCTGGTTCGGGTCATAACGGAATTGCGTCACACGCTGGCCACCGAGGGGCAGCTGCGCCCCTCCTTCCGCGCGCGCCGGCGGAAGCGGCAGCATCAGTTCCAGCAGCAGCGCCCCCACCAAAAGCTCGTTCCAGTCGCGCACGATCATTTTTCCAGGTCCGTGTTCACGAGAAAGTGGGTGATGTACAGGCCGACCGGATTGCTCAGGAGTTCTTCCTCGGATTTGGGCGGTACGGTCGCAAAGTGGATGGTGAGAATAAATTTTTCCCGGCCCGCCATGGGGTTTCCGCTGTTGCGGCGCTCGGTGGCCACGCGCACCAGCGCCACCTGATCCTGAATCAGCGAAACGCTCGAAATGGATACCGTACGCGTGAGGGTTGGGTCACGCCTGAGCGCCGCCATGGGCGCAGTGCGTTGCACCCAGTCCGTGAATTCCACAGTGGCCTTGCCGCGCGTGACGCGGTAATCCTCCGAAAGGTAGCGTTCCGTGAGATGGGGATCGATGGTCAGCAACTGGCGCGCCCACTGGGCAATGAAATAGCGTTTTTCAGGCGAGCCCGGCTGGTACTGCTGCGCCGTACGGAAAGCGGGCTGGACAGCCCCTTCTTCCGTTTTTTCCAGCACGAACGGCACCACGGTCTTGAGTGGAACCATCAGGGCCAGCGCGATGCAGGCAGCACACAGCGCAAACAGCAGCCCCAGGCAGATCAGAAAATAGCGATTGCGCTCCACCACCGGCGCACCTTGTGCTTCAAACCACACGCGTTCCGGCTTGAGTGCTGCCACGGCTGGCGCTCCTGGCGGCGGCTGCAGGGTTTTCCCCTGCGGCGCGCGCGATGCGCCCTTGCGCCAGTGAAAACTCCAGCCCATGAATGCCCTCCTGCCCGTGAGCTGCCATTGGAACATGGGCCGAACGCCGCCACTGACCGAGAAAGGCAATGCCGGGAAGCTCCTCCGTTTTTTTGGAAGTCTTTCAGCAGATAGAAATTAAATTCTTTTAAATCAATTGATTGTCTTAATTTTAGAAACAATCCAATATGCCAGACGGGCGCTTTGTGGTATCTTTCAACGCTGTCGAATCGCCGTCTTTCACGGAGGAAAACATGGAACACCAACTGCCCCCGCTCCCCTATGCCCTGGACGCCCTGGCGCCCCACATGAGCAAGGAAACTTTCGAATACCACTACGCCAAGCATCACAATGCCTACGTGGTGAACCTGAACAACCTGATCAAGGGTACGGCCTTCGAATCCTCCGGACTGGAAGACATCGTGAAATCGGCTCCCGCCGGCGGCATCTACAACAATGCAGCCCAGGTCTGGAATCACACCTTCTTCTGGAACTGCATGAAGCCCAACGGCGGTGGCGCCCCCTCCGGTGCCCTGGCCGACGCCATCAACAAGAAATGGGGTTCATTCGACGAATTCAAGAAAACCTTCCAGGCTTCCGCCGTCGGCAACTTCGGTTCCGGCTGGACCTGGCTGGTCAGGAAGGCGGACGGCTCCGTGGACATCGTCAACATGGGCCCTGCCGGCACGCCGCTGACCACCGGTGATCGCGCCTTGCTGTGCATCGACGTGTGGGAACACGCCTACTACATCGACTACCGCAACCTGCGTCCGAAATTCGTGGAAACCTTCCTTGCGCACCTTGTGAACTGGGAATTTGCCGCGAAGAATTTTGCGGCCTGAAACCGGCCTCAACTCGGGCATCACGGATCCGTGACATGAACACCGTGTTCCAGTCCCTGGGACGAACCCTGCTGGCGGGCTTCCTGCTGCTGGTGCTGATCATTCTCCTGGCCGGGGGACCGGCCGTGGATCTTCAGTCCCACGCCTGGTGGACGTTCGCCTTCCGGTGGCTGCATGTCACGGTTGCCGTCCTGTGGGTCGGGCTGCTGTGGTACTTCAACTTCGTGCAGATCCCGTCCATGCCGAAGATTCCGGACGAGCAGAAACCGGCCATCTCCAGGGTCATCGCCCCCGCGGCGCTTTTCTGGTTCCGCTGGGCGGCGCTGGCCACCGTGATCCTGGGCCTGGGACTTGCCTCCATGAACCGCTACATCCTGCCGGCACTGGCACTACAAGCGCCGTTCACGGCCATCGGCATCGGCATGTGGCTGGGACTCGTGATGGCTTTCAACGTGTGGTTCATCATCTGGCCCATGCAGAAAAAAGCACTGGGCCTGGTGCCTGCGGAAATCTCCGAAAAAGTGCGTGCCGCGCGCACGGCCATGCTCACTTCGCGCTTCAATACGATGCTGTCGGTTCCGATGCTGTACTGCATGGTGGCACAGCAGCACGGCGGACTGTAACCTCCGGCCCCGCCGCTTCCCGCACAGCCCGGAACCACTCGCTGCCCTCGTCCCCGACACGTCCGCTCACCACGAGCAGCTGCCGGGCGCGCGTGAGTGCCACGTAGAGCAGGTTGTCCCGCTCCCGTTCCAACAGGCGTTGCTCTTGTTCCAGCAGCACGTCGCGTCCCGGTCCGCGCTGCTTTTTCGACGGCACCAGGGAAAAATGAGACGGCTGTGCCGAACCCGGCGGCCAGTCCACGAACCATTGCCCGCTGGCATTGCGGCGTCCCAGGTCCGTGGGTTCCACCAGCCACACCACGGGTGACTCCAGCCCTTTGGCGGCATGGATCGTCATCAGGCGCACCGCGTTGCCTGCGACCCCCAGCCCTCCTTCGTCCGGCGCCTCGTCCCCCTCCTGATCGAGGTCTTCGAGCTCCTGCAAAAAGCGCGGCAGACTGGGATAGCGGCCGCCATCGAGATTGAGTGCCAGTTCCAGGAAAGCCTGCAGATTGGCTGCCACGGAGGCCTGCAAGGCTTGCGGCACGGATGCCCGATAGCGATTCACCCAGTCCATCTCCCCCATGATGCGATCCAGCAGGTCATGCACCGGCAGGCGCGCCGACCAGGACATCCACAGTGCCAGATGCCGCGCCGCGCGTGCGAGCAACGGTGTGGGCGGCGCCTCCAGCAGCAGCCCCCACCAGGAAGGGGTTCCGGCCAGGGCCAGCAGGTCCGCGTCGGAAGCGCCGAAAGGGGGAGCGCGCAACACCTGGGCCAGCGCAAGGTTGTCGCGGGGATTGACCAGAAAACGCAGCAGTTCGCGCAAATCGGCCACTTCCAGCGTCCCCAGCAGCCCGCCGCGCTGCTGCGACAGGAACGGGATGCGTGCTTCGCGCAGTGCCTGCTCGAAGGGAACCAGCAGGGAGCGCCGCTGCGCCAGAACCAGGATGTCTTCACAGGAAAGCCGCTGCCCACCCAGCTCCGACGCGCCTTCGGCGGAAGTCCAGGTTTTCACGCAGCGGGCGAAGGCGCGCGCCTCGTCCCGCTCGCGCGACAACTCCGGTTCGCTGCGCGGCGCCCGCAACGGATCGCGCAGTCCGCCTGCAGCCGCGGCCACAGCCCGCTGGGGCGATGCCTCGCTTTCCAGCAGCAGCACCGCATCCGGCGCCTCCCATGCAGCCTGCGGCCGCATGGGCCTGAAACCCGGCTGAGCGGCGAACACCCGGTTCACCAGGCCCACAACGGCCGGCCCGCTGCGACGCGATTCGTCGAGCGTCACCCGCACCGCCCCCCATTCCGTTTCAAGAAAAGCTGCCGCCTGTTCAAACAGGCGCGCATCGGCGCGCCGGAAACGGTAAATGGACTGGCGCGGATCGCCCACCAGGAACACCGTGGGGCCTTCGCCGGCTTCACGGGCCGCGCGCAGCCAGACGCCCAGGGTGCGCCACTGGAGCGGGCTGGTGTCCTGGAATTCGTCCAGCAGCAAATGCCGGTAGCGTGCATCCAGGCGGTATTGCAGGTACTCCGACTGCTCGGAAGATTCCAGCATGCCGCAGACAGCCCATTGCACGTCCTGAAAACCGGCTTCGCCGCGCTGGCGCTTCAATTCCATGAGTCGTTCGAGGTAGGCCTGCCCCACGCGGAACAGATGGGTGTTGAGGCGCAGGGACGCCTGGTCGCGCAACCGGCCTTCGGCCCCTCCCACCTTTTCCAGCAGCAGGGCATGCGCCTGCGCGATGGCAGGGCCCGCCGCATGGGCGGCATCCCTTATCCGTTTGCGCACATCCCCTTTGTCCGTCCACAGCAACGCGCTCAGCGCACCCACCGGGTCTTCGGCCTGGAGCGCTTCGCGCAAGGCCTGGCCCTGGGCTTTCACCGTGGGCGTCCCGTGGGCCATGGCCTGCGCCAGCTGTTCCAGGGCGCTGCTGCAGAGGGCATCGCTGCGCAAGGATTCCCTCACGTCATCCGTTTCCCCGACGCCCAGCGCTTCGGCCAGAGCGTGTGCCGCGGCAGCCGGCGGATCCGCCTGGCCTTCCGTGTAAGCCCACCATTCGGCACGCCAGTCGGCAAAGGCGGTCACCCAGTTTCGGGTGTTGTACAACCCTTCGTTGCGGAACAGCCATTCCAGAGAGGCCCCGAAGACACCGGCACGCGGGGATGATGCATCCTGCAACAGCGCCTGCCAGGCCTGCTGGCGCACCTTGGCGGCATCCTTGCCCGGCACGCTGTCGCGGCGCAAAACCCCGGACAACGGCGCATGGCGCAACAAGCGCAGGAACCAGACGTCGAACGTGCACAGCGTGACGCTCGGGCTGGCGCACAGATAGGTTTCGTACAGGCCGCGCGCGCGCGGCAGCAAATTTTCGGCTTCCAGCCGGCCCAGGCCGCGCGCCTGCAGAAAGGCCAGCACTTCCTCATCGGGAGCCAGGGCAAGATGGCGCAGCCAGTCCGTGAGCCGCTCTTCCATTTCCCGGGCGGCAAGCCGGGTAAACGTGATGGCCAGGATGTCCGCTGGCGGCACGCCCGCCAGCAGCAGGCGCAGAATGCGCGACACCAGCATCCAGGTTTTTCCGCTGCCGGCGCAGGCCTCCACCACCGCCGAGCGGTCAGGGCACAACGCATCGAACGGCGTGGGGCGGCTCATGCGCCTTCCTCCCAGTGTCCGCGACGGCACAATCCGCCGAATTCGCAACGGTCGCAATCGTCAGGCTGGCCATGGGCCGGCAGCGGCACGCCGCTTCTCATGTCCGCCACGAGGCCCGTGAGCCGCTCTGCCACGGCATCCGCAAGCCCGTCGGGGTCGGGGCTTGCCACCAGGCGCGGCACCTCCTCGTCCAGCAAGAGGTAAGCCGCCTGTGCCACCGGTTCGGCGGCGAGCAGCGTGTACACCGCAAGCTGCACGTCTTCGCCCTCCCGCAAGTCACGCGCCATCCGGGCCGAGTAACTTTTGAGCTTGTAGTCCAGAATCGCCAGTTCCCCGGTGCCCTCCACCGGGCGGCGATCGGTACGGTCCAGCTTGCCCTTGAGCAGGATCTGCCCCGGCGTATGGGCTCCCAGCAGCCGCTCGGCAGGCTGCTCCCCGGAAGACCAGCGCCAGCCTTCCGCTTCGCGTGCCAGCACCCAGTCCACGTAGCTGCCCAGACGGGCTTCCCAGCGCAGCCGCCAGGCCATGAGTTCCCCGTCAGGCACGTGGAGATCGTCGAACGCGGCTTTTGTTTCCGCCACAAGGCGCGCCACGGCACCGGCTCGTCCCAGGGCAGAGACCTGGGGCACGGCGCGGTGAAAACGATACAGGATGGCATGCACCAATTCCCCGTAATCGCGCTTGTCCACGGTTTCGCGAATGGCCTCCGCTTCACCCAGTCCAAGCACGGCCGCCGCAAAATACTGGTAGGGGCAGGCCAGGAGCCGGTTGTAACCGCTGGCGCTGATGCGCTGCGGCACCTGCTGGGGGGCAAGCGCCGGCGCCGGCCGTACGGGAGGCAACACGCTGTGCGGCAGGGCCACCGGCTGCAAATGCTCGCTCATCAGCGACCAGCCCCAGGCGCGCTGGTGCAGCAGATCCAGTCGCTGCAGCAGCGGGGCCGGCGCATTGCGTTCGCCCTCGATGTCACAGCGCCAGGACACGCGCACTTCCTGCGCGCGCGACACCAGTTCCGTCAGGTCTTCGCGACAGGCAGCCAGCAACGTCTCTCGCGTGGGCAAACCCAGGGCCAGACGCACCGCATCACCAAAATAGGCCGGAGGGGGAATGAACGGCAGATGGTCTGCATCCGCGCCCAGAATCCAGACAGCATCGAAACCGCGCAGGCGGGTCATGCTGAGCTGGGTCATGCACACGGCTTGCGCCGGACTGTCCTCCCTGAAGCTCGCAGTTTCAAATTGCAACTCAAGGGCACGCACCCAGTCCGTCAGCGTGAACAGGCCCGCCGTCGCGCTCGCGTCACGGGTCAACTGCTGCAGGATTTCCAGCAACTGGCGGCCGGCCGGGTCGCCCATCAGGCCCGTGTCGATGCCGCAACGCTGCAGGCCCTGCCACAAGGCCTCAAGCCATGCACCGAAAGGCTGGGCGGAACGGCGGAACGGCCGGGCCGACTCCAGCAGCCGCTCCAGCAACTCGCGGGCAGCCGCCCAGCCCGGATCATCCGTATCCGTTTTTTGCCGGACGCTGGCCGCCAGCGCGTCGATGCCAGAAACCCGGTTTCCCCGCTCGAGATAAGCTGCCAGCACGGCCACGGCAAGATCGCGCCGCTCGCGCGGCCAGTCGGCGCAGAGATAGGGCGAATGCAGAAGATCCTGCAAGGGACGGTAATATCCGTCCGTGCACACCCATTCCAGCCAGCGCATCACCACGGTGCTCACGGCCGTGGTGGAAAATGTCCAGCCCGATTCGTCGCGCACAGGCACGCCACAGCGTTCCAGCAGGGCGCGCAGTCGGCGCGCGCTCACGCGGTCCTGCGCCACCACGGCCAGGTGTTCCCGTCCGTGTTCCCGCCAGGCCTGCACCTGCCGTGCACAAAGCGCCGCTTCGTCTTCGATGCTGCGCACGCCCAGCAAGGCCAACCGCCCTTCCAGGGGGCTTTCGGCATGGTGTTCCCGCAGCGTTTGTGCGCGCGCTTCCAGGGCTTGGGTCACCGGCTCGCGCCAGGCGGCGCGCAACAGCGGCGTGCAGGGATCGCCTTCGCGTCCCGGTTCGGCCTGCCCAAAACGCACCAGGCGCGCTTGCATTCCGATGGCGGCGAGACAGGCCTCTTCGGCAGGCGTCAGCACGCCCGGCGCCACCAGGTAGCAGGTGCCGCGATGGGGCTGTGCCGCAAGGCATGCGAGCTGCTGCTGGTACGCCATGGCGGGCGACAGTTCATGCGGATCCTGGTGCAGCACCCACCACAGTTCATGCACGAAGCGGGCTTCGAGCTGGAAAAGGCCGCCCTGGCGCGCGGCATACGCCTCGTTGAGGCAAGCCGTGAAGGCATCGGGATCGTGTGGCATCACGAACCCCCAGCGCGTCATTTCGTCCACCAGGCCAAGCGCTTCCCGCGCGAGAATCCAGTGGTCCTGGTGCTCGAACCAGCGGCGTTCGCGCAGGGCTCCGAAAACCAGCGCGAGCCGTTCGATGTCGGGAACGATGCGGCCGTCAAGCGGCTGCTCGGCAGCCCAGTTGGCCAGGGTGATGACGCGGGGAAGCGCCTGTGCGGGCAGAAACTCCCGCAGGCTTTTCAGAAAGGCATCCGCAAGGGCGGCATGGGGGCACAAAACGACTGCGGGAGCGTCCGGGACATCCAGCGCATCGCGAACGATGCGCTGCAACGCCATGTTCAGGACATCATCCTCGCATGCGGGAATCAATCAGCGTTCCAGGAGGTGCGCCTTGTCCTTGACGTCTTTCCAGTCATCCGCATCCGGCGGCGCATCCTTGCGCTCCACGATGGGCTTCCATTGCTTGCTGAGTTCCGCATTGAGCGCAATGAACGCACGCTGGTTTTCAGGAACGTCATCTTCGGCAAAAATAGCTTCGGCGGGACATTCGGCCACACACAGGGTGCAGTCGATGCATTCGTCGGGTTCAATGACCAGGAAATTGGGGCCTTCGCGGAAACAGTCTACCGGGCAGACATCCACGCAGTCCGTATACTTGCACTTGATACACGATTCGGTGACAACGTAAGTCATGCCGAAAACCTCCACACTGAGCGCCAGTTCGCACACACAGCAGCTGATTTTAGCAGTAAAATCCTCCCCACGTCGAAGGTCCCTTCCCTTCTCGAACGGATTTGGTTAGGATAGTGCCCATTCTTTCCATGCCGCACCCGCAGCAAAGCGACATTCCGTCGCCCGACTGAATTTGAGGACTCCCCATGAGTGAATCCATCCAACATGTGACAGACCGTTCGTTCGAAACCGATGTGCTGCAGTCCACCACCCCTGTACTGCTCGATTTTTGGGCAGAATGGTGCGGCCCCTGCAAGCTGATCGCCCCGATTCTTGAAGAAGTGGCCCGCGACTACGGCGGACGGCTTAAAATTGCCAAGCTCAACGTGGACGACAACCCGGAAATGGCCCGCAAATACGGCGTGCGAGGCATTCCGACCCTGCTTCTGTTCAAAAACGGCAACGTGGAAGCCACCAAAGTGGGGGCCTTGTCCAAATCGCAGCTTAGCGCTTTTATTGACAGCCACATCTGAACGCGTTACCCTGCCGCCGCAGCTGACCGGGCGGCGTCTTCCGCCCGGCCCCCGATGTATCCCTGATGCCCGTCATCCCCTTGTCAGTACAACTTTGATCCCATCCATCCATGCACTTATCTGATCTCAAAACCTACCATGTGACCGAACTGGTAGAAATGGCCGTCAAAAACGAAATTGAAGGCGCCAACCGCATGCGCAAGCAGGAGCTGATTTTCGCGCTCCTCAAAAACCAGGCCAAACGCGGGGAAAGCATTTACGGGGAAGGCACCCTGGAAGTGCTGCAGGACGGCTTCGGCTTTCTGCGCTCGCCCGAAACGTCCTACCTTGCGAGCCCCGACGACATTTACGTGAGTCCTTCGCAGATCCGGCGCTTCAACCTTCACACGGGCGACAGCATCCAGGGCGAAATCCGAACCCCGAAAGAGGGTGAACGCTACTTCGCGCTGGTCAAGGTGGATTCCGTCAACGGCGAACCACCCGAAAACTCCAAGAACAAGATCCTGTTCGAAAACCTCACGCCCCTGTTCCCGAACGAACCCCTGGTGCTGGAGCGCGACATCCGCGCCGAAGAGAACATCACGGGACGCGTGATCGACATCATCGCCCCCATCGGCAAAGGCCAGCGCGGCCTGCTGGTGGCCAGCCCCAAAAGCGGCAAGACGGTGATGCTGCAACACATTGCCCATTCCATTTCCGCCAATTCCCCCAATGCCCACCTGATCGTGCTGCTCATCGACGAGCGGCCGGAAGAAGTGACGGAAATGCAGCGTTCCGTCAAAGGCGAGGTGGTTTCCTCCACTTTCGACGAACCAGCCACCCGTCACGTGCAGGTGGCGGAAATGGTGATCGAGAAAGCCAAGCGCCTGGTGGAGCACAAACGCGACGTGGTCATCCTGCTCGATTCCATCACGCGCCTGGCGCGGGCCTACAACACCGTCGTTCCGGCCTCCGGCAAGGTGCTGACGGGCGGCGTGGACGCCAATGCCCTGCAGCGTCCCAAACGTTTTTTCGGTGCGGCCCGCAACATCGAGGAAGGCGGCTCCCTCACCATCATCGCCACCGCCCTCGTGGACACCGGTTCGCGCATGGATGACGTGATTTACGAAGAATTCAAGGGCACCGGCAACATGGAAATCCATCTGGACCGGCGCATGGCCGAAAAGCGGATTTACCCGGCCATCAACGTGAACCGTTCCGGGACCCGGCGCGAAGAAATGCTGATCAAGCCCGAAGTGCTCCAGAAAATCTGGGTGCTGCGCAAGCTGCTCTATCCCATGGACGAGCTGGAAGCCATCGAATTCCTGCTGGACAAGATCAAGGCCACCAAAAATAACGCTGATTTCTTTGATTCCATGCGGCGTGGCTGACGGGTTCTTGCTAAAAAACCCCTTTTGAATCATAATAAAAGGCTATGTACGCCGTATACCCCGGCGTTCTTTTTCAGGAACCGTCATGAAAGTAGATATTCATCCGAAATATGAAGAAGTTACCGTGACCTGCAGTTGCGGCAACTCGTTCGTCACGCGCTCGACCTTGGGCAAACCCACGCTGTCCGTGGAAGTCTGCTCAGCCTGCCACCCCTTCTACACGGGCAAGCAGAAGATCGTGGACACGGCAGGCCGCGTGGAAAAATTCCGCCAGAAATACGCACGCAAGTAATTGCGTTGACAGGCAATGCCAAGACAGGCAGCTTGGGCGCTGCCTTTCTTTTTACGGGGGTAGCACCGCGTGCGAACGCTCCTGTCATCTGAAAAAAATCTGAATTTCGACGGCAAAGCCACTCCGCTCAAAACCGCCCTGTTCCTTCTGGTCTGTCTTGCCTGGCTGCTGCCCGGCCTGACCGGCCACACCCCCTGGAAATACGACGAAGCCGTCAGCCAGGGCATCGTGCACAGCCTGGTGCATGGCCACGGCCACTGGCTGGCGCCCGACCTCGCGGGCGAAACCTACCTCGCCCACCCCCCCCTCTACTACTGGGTCGCGGCAGGGCTCGTGCAACTGCTGCAATCCCTGCTGCCGGCACACGATGCGGCGCGACTGGCGAGCGGCCTGTTCATGGCGCTCACCATGGCCGGGACTGCGCTGGCGGCCCATGGCCTGTTCGGCCCCCGCGGCATGCGGCTGTCGGTGCTGGTGCTGATCGGCAGCGTGGGGCTGGTGATCCGCGCCCACGAAATGAGCGCGGACCTGGCCTGGCTGTGCGGCGTGGCCTGGACGCTGGCCGGCATTCCTGTGGGACGCACCCGCCCCGCGCTGGGCGGGCTGCTGGGCGGCCTGGGGTTTGGCATGGCATTCCTTTCCCAGGGCACCCTGGCCTTCGGCCTGCTGTTGCCCATCGTGCTGCTCGCGCCGCTGCTGGTGCCTGCCTACCGTCCTTCCAAGCCTGTGCTTCATATCCTGCTTTGGGTGCTGGCCGCCCTGCCAGCCCTGCTGATCTGGCCCCTGCTTCTTAAAACCCGCGACCCCGCCCAGTTCGACCTGTGGTGGCCGGTACTGACGCACAGCATCCCGCATCCGCAGCTCTGGCTCGCGCCCGATGCCATCCCCACTTACTACCTGGGCGCCATGGCCTGGTTTGCCTGGCCGGCTGCCCCCCTCGCGCTGGGCACGCTCTGGACCGGGCGCCTGAAAGGATTGGCGCAGCCTCCGATCCGTTTCCTGCTCCTCACGCTCGCCATCATGCTGCTGGTGCTGGGCTTTTGCACCACGCCGCGCGAAAGCAACGCCCTGCCCCTGCTGCTGCCGCTTTCGCTACTGGCCGCCGGCGGCCTGGACAGCCTGAGGCGCGGCGCCAGCAGCGCCCTGGACTGGTTCGGCATGCTCACCTTCGGGCTGGTGACCGCCCTGCTCTGGTTGGGGTGGATCGCCCTCCTCACCGGCCAGCCTGCCCCCGTGGTGGCCTTTCTTGAAACGCAACTGCCGGGATACCACACCAAATTCCACCCGGCCGTGTTTGGCCTGTCGCTCGTCCTGACGCTGCTGTGGGTCGTGACCATCCTGCGTTCCCGGCCTTCACCGCGGCGCGCCCTGGTGAACTGGACCGTGGGCATGACCGTATCCTGGATGCTGGTCATGACGCTGTGGCTGCCTTATGTGGAAGCCTCGCGCAGCTATGAAGGCATGATGCATTCGCTGGCACGCGCCATCCCGCCCCACGCAGGCTGCATCGCCAGCAGTGGGCTGGGTGAACCCCAGCGCGGGCTGCTCTACTATTTCCTCGACGTCCGTACCCAGCGCCTGGAACTCGGCACCCGCACCCACTGCCGGCTGTGGCTCGTGCAATCCACTACCCGCGACCGATTCCTGGTGCCGTCCGGCTGGCACCTGATCTGGTCCGGATCCCGTTCCGGCGACCGCACGGAGCGCTTCCAGCTGTTCGAATACTAGAGGCGTCGGGTGAAACCCTTCGACGCCCAGCAGCGCGCCGTCCGGGCAGCGGCCCTGCCCCGCCCTTCCTTTGATGGCACGCTGCCGATACACGCCGCGCAACAGGCCATCATGGATGCCGTGCGCGCCCACCCCGTGGTGATCGTGTGCGGCGAGACCGGATCAGGCAAAACCACCCAGATTCCAAAGCTCTGCCTGGCACTCGGCCGCGGCGTGGGTGGCCTCATCGGCTGCACCCAGCCACGCCGCATCGCGGCCCGCAGCGTGGCCACCCGGCTGGCGCAGGAACTGCAGACGGAGGTGGGTGCCGTGGTGGGCTACCAGGTGCGTTTCCATGACCGCGTCTCCGAGGCCACTTTCGTCAAGGTGATGACGGACGGCATCCTGCTTTCAGAAATCCACCATGATCGCCTGCTGCGCCGCTACGACACGCTGGTGATCGACGAAGCCCACGAGCGCAGCCTCAACATCGATTTCCTGCTGGGCTATCTCAAACGCCTCCTGCCCAAACGCCCGGACCTCAAGGTGATCATCACGTCCGCCACCATGGAATCGGACCGGCTGTCGCGCCATTTCGACGGCGCTCCGGTGCTGGAAGTATCCGGCCGCACCTACCCGGTGGACGTGCGCTGGCGCCCCGTGATTGCGCCCGAAGCGGACGAACCCGAAGACCGGGACACGCGTGCGGCCCTTCTGCACGCAGTGGACGAACTGATGCTGGAATCAAACAGCGGAGACGTGCTGGTGTTCCTTCCGGGAGAACGCGACATCCGCGAGGCGGCTGAAGCGCTGCGCAAGCACCATCCTCCGCACACGGAAATCCTGCCGTTGTTCGCGCGCCAGTCCTTCGCCGAACAGGAACGGATTTTCAAGCCTGGTGGCGGGCGGCGCATCGTGCTGGCCACCAACGTGGCCGAAACTTCGCTCACGGTGCCTGGCATTCGCTTCGTGGTGGATACCGGACTTGCACGGGTCAACCGCTACAGCCTGCGCAACAAGGTCACCCAGCTCCAGGTGGAAAAAATATCCCAGGCTTCCGCCCGCCAGAGAGCCGGGCGTTGCGGACGCGTGAGTGCCGGCGTGTGCATCCGCCTGTATGACGAACAGGATTTCAACGCGCGCCCTCCCTACACCACCCCCGAAATCCTGCGCACTTCGCTGGCGTCCGTCATTCTCCGGATGGAAGCCCTGGGACTGGGGAAGGTGGATGCATTCCCGTTCCTGGACCCTCCCTCGCCGCGAGCCATCGACGACGGCTACCAGCAGCTCAACGAACTGGGCGCCATCGACGACGAGCGCCAGCTCACGGCCGTGGGGCGCGAACTGGCCCGGCTGCCGGTGGATCCGCGCATCGGCCGCATGCTGCTGGCCGCGCGTCAGCACGATTGCCTGACTGAAGTGCTGATCATCGCCGCCGCCCTTTCCGTGCAAGACCCGCGCGACCGCCCGCTGGAACACCGGCAGGCCGCAGACCAGAAGCACGCGCGCTTCCAGCATGAACATTCGGAATTCATGTCATACCTCGCCCTCTGGAAATTCACGGAAGAGGCGCTGCAGCACCGCAAATCGGGCCGCAAGTTATGGGCGCATTTCCGCGAGGAATTCCTGTCGCTCACGCGCCTGCGCGAATGGCGCGACATCCACAGCCAGCTGCATGCCCTGGCTTCCGACATGGGCTTGCGCCCCAATAGCCTGCCCGCACCCTACGAGCAGTTGCACCGTGCCCTGCTCGCCGGCCTGCTGGGGCAGGTGGGGCTGCGCGATCCGGAAGACGACAATTACCAGGGTCCGCGCGGCGTACGCTTCTGGATCAGCCCCGGCTCGAAACTGACCAAGGCGAAGCCCAAGTGGCTGATGGCGGCCGAACTCACGGAAACGACCCGGCTCTACGCGCGCTGCGTGGCCCGCATCGAACCGGAATGGATCGAGCCCATCGCGGGACACCTGCTGCGGCGCAGTTATTTCGATCCCTTCTGGGACCCCAAATCCGCTCAGGCCAGCACCCACGAGAAAGTCACGCTCTACGGCCTGCCGATCGTGCCGAAGCGGCGCGTGCGCCTGGGCCCCATCGATCCGGCCGAAGCGCGCCGCCTGTTCATCCGGCATGCGCTGGTGATGGGGGAATTCGAGACCCGGGCGGCTTTTTTCGCCCACAACCAGCGCCTGATCGAAGAGATCCGCGAGCTGGAGCACAAAGGGCGGCGACAGGATGTGCTGGTCGACGAAGACGCACTGGGGCGATTCTATGAAGGCCTGCTGCCTTCCTCCGTCTGGAGCGGCGAACGCTTTGAAAAATGGCGACGCGAAGCGGAGCGGGAACAGCCCCGCCTGCTTTTCCTGGAAAAGGCCCAGCTCATGCGCCATGAAGCGGGCCACATCACGGAATCCCTCTTTCCCGACAGGATGGAACTGGGTGATGCGGGTCATCCCCTCACCTATCGCTTCGAGCCGGGCCATCCGCTGGATGGCGTGACACTCACCGTGCCCCTGGTGCTGCTGCCGCAGCTTGACGCGCGCCGTCTTGAATGGCTGGTGCCTGGCCTGATCCGGGAAAAAATCGCGGCACTCCTCAAAAAACTGCCGCAGCGCGTGCGGCGCGAACTGGTGCCACTGCCCGCTTTCATCACGGCCTTTCTGGAACGCTACGGTCCCCAGTCGGGCAGCCTGACGGCCTGCCTGTCCGACTTCATCCGCCTGCGCACCGGCACCGAACTGCAGCCTTCGGACTGGACCGCAGCGCCCGAACACCTGCTCATGAACCTGCGCCTGCTGAACGACCGTGGGGAAGAAGTGGCGAGCGGACGCGATCTGGAAGCCCTGCGCACGAGCTGGGGGCAGGAAGCGCGCCAAGCCCTGCGCGCACCCCAGGCCAGCGGCCTCGAACGAAGCGGCGTCACCCGCTGGGATTTCGGGGATTTGCCAACCTCTGTGCAGGTGCACAGCCGGGGAGTGGCCGTGCCCGGCTTTCCGGCCCTGGTGGACGAAGGAACGGTCGTGTCGATACGGCTCATGACCACCGCCGAGGAAGCGCTTCACACTTCGCGCCGGGGTTTGATGCGGCTGATGCTGCTGGAATGGCAGCCCCAGCTCAAGGCCATCGGCCGCTCCATCAGCGGCCTGACCAACCTGACATTGGGCTATGCCCTGCTGCCTTCGGACGAGCCGCCGACTTCCGCCGCCGACGCACTCAAACAGGAGCTGATCGAACGCGCCCTGGACGAGCTGCTGCCGGATGATGCGGGGGCGGTGCGCACGCAGGCAGGCTATGAAACCCTGCGCGAACAGACCCGCCCGCGCCTGCCCCAGAAAATCCAGGAAGTGGCCGCGCTCGCAGGCCAGACCCTGGAAGCCTACCGCGAGGTGCGCGGCGCGCTCGACCGTGCCGCGCAGCCCCGCCTGCAGGCGGCCCTGGGCGACATTCGCGCGCACCTGGATGCCCTGATGCATCGGGGAGCCCTGCGTGAAACCGCGCTGGCCCAGTTGCGCCATTTTCCACGTTACCTGAAAGCCGCCCTGCTGCGCCTGCAGAAGCTGCCGCAGGACCCCGCGGGAGATGCGACCAAATC
>JAJZPY010000132.1 GCA_021811005.1 Pseudomonadota bacterium | reverse complement strand
TCCCCATCGTGGAACCGGAAGTGCTGCTGGATGGAGACCACACCATGCAACGGTGCGCCGAAGTCACGGAACAGGTGCTCCATGCCGTCTTCCACGCGCTGCACCGCCATGGCGTGGCCCTTGAACTCATGCTGCTCAAACCCAGCATGGTGCTTCCCGGCAAGGAATGCCCCACGCGGGCCAGCGTTGAAACAGTGGCCCGCGAAACCCTGCAGGTGCTGAAACGCACCGTTCCCGCAGCCGTGCCCAGCATCAATTTTCTGTCCGGGGGACAAACTCCCGAACAAGCCACCGCGCACCTGGATGCCCTGAACCGGCAATACCCGCACGCGCCCTGGGGCCTGTCCTTTTCCTACGCGCGCGCCTTGCAGGAACCGGTGATGGCCTGCTGGCACGGCAGCCCGGACAAGGTCAGCGCCGCGCAGCAGGTGTTTTACCGCAGGGCGGAATTGAATTCACTGGCCTGTCAGGGCAAATACGACCACAAATTCGAACTGACAGACTCGTGAGCGGGGCAGCCGGTTCGGTTATACTCCCTCGAAGTGACCCGAGGGACCTGCCTGACGCCGCGTCTTTGCAATGCCTGAAACCGATACCCACCAGACCGGCTCCGCGGCGGCCCCTTCGTACATCCTGTTACAGGACGACGGTGTCTATGTCCTGCTGACCGCCGTGCCCTCCCAGGACCTGCTGCGGCAATTTGCCAACCGGATTTTCGACAACGGTTCCTGCTTTGCCGGCCTCAACTATCCTGTTTTCATGGAACTGCTCTACGGCAATGCCCCGTTGGCCCAACTGGGCAAAGGCAGTGACCAGATCAAGTTTGCCGACCGCATTGTCGCCTTCCCGTTTGATCGCCTCGATTTGTACAAAGGGCTGAAGATCGACCGCAAGGGGACAGAGGCTGAATACCTTTTCGAACCGGTTTTCGTGGAAACCGTGCGTACCGAACCGGTCTATGGCGAACCCGGGGCAGACGGCGTCCGCCCCCTCATCAAACAGCGCCAGGTGGTCGATCGGGTTCCGGCCCAGCTGAATTTCGACGAGTTCGTGGCTGCGCTGTGGCAGAAGGGACTGCGTTTTGGCATCGACGAAGCGGCCGTGCGCGAAGCCATCCGCACCGGAAAAACCGGCCGCATTCCCGTGGCCTCTCAGCGCCCGCCCACGGACAGCATCGACGCGGTCATCCGCGAGGAAAGCGACCGCCTGCACCAGGACCGCTCCCCGCTGGTGCTTCCCAATGGCCGGGTGGATATCCGCAAGGCGAAAAATCGTTTCCCCCAGGTCACGAAAGACACCGTGCTGTTGCGCAAAATTCCGCGCGTGCTGGGAGAACCCGGCTATCAGGTCACCGGCACCGAAATCCCTCCCCGAAAACCGGTCGACCTTGACCTGGAAAAACTGTCCGGCGAAGGAACCCGCGTCGATCGCACCGCGTCAGGCGATGTGCTGGTGGCCAACCAGGACGGCTTTCTCAGCTTTGACTCGCATTCGCACCTGGTGCGCATTTCCACCAAAATCGAAAACAAGGAAGGCATCAGCATCAAAGCCACCGGAGGCGACCTCAGCCTTGAAGTGGACGATTTCATGGAACACGGCGAAGTGCAGGAAGGCCGCGTGGTGGAAGGAAAAAACCTGACGTTCCATGGCACCGTGTTTGGCAGCGCCATTTCACGGAGCGGAAAAATACTCATGAACAGCAACCTGTCCAATGGCCGTGCCGTGGCCACGGACGGCGACATTACGGTGCGCGGCCGGGCCATCAACTCGCGACTGGAAGCCATGGACGGTGAAATTCACATCGACACCGCGGAAGAATGCACCATCCTCGGGAAAAACGTCACGGTGACGCGCGCCGTCAATTGCGAAATTGTCGCCGAACACCTGAACGTGGCCGCCGCCGAAGGGTGTGCCTTTGCAGGCATGGACATTCAGGTGGGTAAATCCACACAGCGCAAATTCAACGAAACGATCATTTCGGTCGTTCTGCCCGACATTCCCGCACTGGACCGCCAGATCGCCGAAACCAAGGAAAAGATCGACAAGCTGCAGGCGGACCTCAAGATCAGGCATCAGCGGCTCATCGACTCCCAGTCCAACGACGGGTTTGCAAACTACCTGACGCTCCGGGAAAAAATCGAGGCTGGAACCGTCAAGCTCACGCCGGAACAGCAGGAAGGTTTTGAAAAACTCGTCGCACGCTATGCCCCCCTGCTGCAAACCACAGAAGAAATTTCCGGCAAGCTCAACGAGCTGAATGTGGAACTGGCGGCGCAGGAAGAACACCGCAGCACCTGCGGCCTGACCGAACGTTGCGAAGTGGAAAACGTATTGGGAGACACCGTGGTGCAAAAGCTGGTGTCGGGCTCGGGCATCGCTTCATTCCCCCCACTGTCCAGCCAGCAGATCAAAGTGCTGCTGCGCCAGGTCAAGGAAAAGCACGAACGCATCTTTGCCGGCAGCAGTGGCCACGTGGTTTACCCGGAAGAACAGAACGGCTGAGGTTCGACCTTTAACAAGGGGGAATCATGGTAAGAATTCTTGGAATTTCAGGCAGCTTACGGATTCAATCTTTCAACACAGCTTTGCTTCGCGCTGCCCAAGGGTTAACAATCCCGGATGTCCAGGTGGAAGTGGCGACAGTTCACGGCATCCCCTTATACGATGGAGATCTTGAAGCGAAGGAAGGAACTCCCCCTGCAGTAAGGGCGCTCAAGAATAAAATCCTGGCCAGCGACGGCTTATTGCTTGCCACTCCTGAATATAACAACGGCATTCCTGGCGTCTTCAAGAACGCAGTGGACTGGCTATCCCGACCCACACCCGATATGCCCGACGTCCTTAGAAACCGGCCGGTCGCAATCATCGGCGCCTCTCCTGGCGGTTTTGGAACCATCCTCGCGCAGGCACATTGGCTGCCCGTGATACGAACGCTGGGTATGAGGCACTGGAATGGTGGGCGCCTTATGGTGTCACGGGCACAAGCGGTATTTTCAGAGAATGGGGAAATCCAGGATGAAGCCGTCAGGAAACAGCTGACCGACTTTGTGAGCGGATTCGCGCGTTTCATTACACCTTAATAGCACCCGGAACGCCTTGGGTAAATCCGGGGGGCTTCAAAGCCCAAAAACAGAGTTGAAAACTCGCTTCACGTCCGCGTGGTTAAGCAGTGGGGCATAGAGCGGAGAACGCAAAACCACAGGCAGCCATCCATGATGTTGCTCGTAGGCCTCAACTATTATTTTCGCCCCCCGATCCAGTTCCCCCAGTAACACCATGGCTGATGCCACCATCAATTTCTCAGTTATCGTCCAGTTGCTCGCTTTCTCCGTTTTTTCGATTTCCTGCCGAGCTTCGTCCGGTTTCCCGCAGTTTGCAAGCACGTATGGAAGGCAGACTCTGGCGTAGGGCGGAATATCCTTGATTCTGTAAAGCGTCATGGCCTGTTTGATGAGGGATGGATCAGGCCTGCATTTGGCCAGCATGGCCAGCTGGACACTGGAAACGATGGGATTGTCCGGGTAGAGTGCGGCAGCAATCCCCATCTCCTGCAAGGCCACCTCACAATTTCCAGCATGGGCAAGTGAGCGCGCCAGAAGGACTCTCGTGTGAATCGAGTACGGCCTTCGTGCGAGGACTTTTCTTAACACATCCGTGGACTCGGTTGCCCGTCCGGTTGCCAGGAGATGCCACGAATAAGGTTGCAGCAATTCCAAGTCATTTGGCTCAGCTTTCAGGAGCTCGTTGTATAGCAACTCCGCCTCGTCAAATTTCCAGGTCACGTCAAGCAGCCAAGCTTTCGTGATTTTCAGACTATGCGCATTGGGCTCCAATGCATTGGCTTCATCCAGGCGTTTCCAGGCCTCGTCTATGTTTACAGACAATTCCTCAGCCATACCCAACCCAATACAGATGCCTATGGCCTGGACCAGGGCGATCTTGGCGGGCGCGTATTCAGGATGCTCCATCGTTATCCTGCGAAACAATTCCAGCGCCCGGCCTGCAGAAATCGGTGTTCTCGTTTGGATCAGGGTTAGCGCATGAAGATAGAGTTCGACAACATCCGACGGTCCATTCGCAACCGCCATCATCTTTCCGTGGTTGATGGATTCTATGGGGCGTAATTTGTATCCGTATCCATAGACGGCTTCAATCTGGGCTTCCGGAATCTCTCTTCTCAGCCTGCTGATGCATCGAATCAAGCTGTCATCGGAAACATCCGCAGCCTCATACCAGGCATGCTTTATTATTTCGTCCTTGCTGACAGCTTTCGGACTTTTCTGAATCAGAATGGCCAGCACGGCTCTTTCCTTCGGCGGAAGATCAAGCGGTTTGCCCGCCCACATGGGAATACCCTGATTATTTAGTCTCAACATAGATTCGAAGCAAGTGATTCGTTTTTAAATTGCCATCTCATTCATCACAAATTTACTGTCCCAATCAACCCAAGCCACTTCATCAATCTGGAAAGCGTCCGAAACCGCTTGAAAAAGATCGCCATAAATAAGAT
>JAJZPY010000015.1 GCA_021811005.1 Pseudomonadota bacterium | reverse complement strand
CATCCGGCACGGATTCTCCAATCCGTGAAAAGCACCCGGAATCCCCGCCTGTTTCAAAGTATGGCGACCGGCAGGCTGGAGATAATGGATTTCGGTAAAGACCCAAGTTGCGCCGACCCTTGATTGAAACTATGGCAGAAAACACCTCACCCTCCGCTTTGGCGCAAACCCTCAACCAGCTCTCCGGCCAGCAGAAAATGGGCCTCATCCTGGCTTTGGCCGCGCTCATTGCTGTCTCTTTCGGCCTGTGGCTGTGGGGGACGACCCCGGATTACCGGGTGCTCTACAGCAACCTTTCGGATCGCGATGGCGGGGCCATCATCGATTCCCTCCAGCAGATGAACGTTCCGTACAAGTTTGCGGAAGGAGGCGGCGCGTTGCTGGTTCCTGCCAGCCAGGTTCACGAAGTGCGCCTGCGGCTGGCGTCCCAAGGGTTGCCCAAGGGCGGGACGGTCGGGTTTGAGCTGATGGAAAACCAGAAATTCGGCACCAGCGAGTTTCTGGAGCAGGTGAACTACAAGCGCGCGCTGGAAGGGGAGCTGGCGCGTTCCGTCCAGACCCTGGCTTCGGTCCAGACGGCGCGCATTCATCTCGCCATTCCCAAACCCACGGTGTTCGTGAAAGACCAGGAAAGTCCCAGTGCTTCGGTGGTGCTGGCCCTGTATCCGGGCAGAACGCTGGACGCAGGGCAGGTCAATGCCGTGGTTCATCTCATTTCCAGCAGCGTGCCCAACATGCCGGCCAAAAACGTCACCGTGGTGGACCAGAGCGGCACGCTGCTCAGCGCGCCGCCCGACAAGGCCAATACCGGCCTGGATGAAAGCCAGTTGAAATACGTCCATCAGGTGGAAGGAGACTACGCCAAACGCATCGAAGACATCGTCACGCCGCTGGTGGGACCGCGCAATGTTCACGCCCAGGTGACGGTGGATGTGGATTTCACGCAGTCCGAACAGACGGCGGAGACCTACAAACCCAATCAGCCGCCCAACCAGGCCGCAGTGTTGAGCCAGCAGACCCTGGAATCCGACAACACCAATGGGAGCACCACGACTGGAGGCATTCCCGGAGCCTTGTCCAACCAGCCTCCGGTGCCGGCCACAGCGCCGCTCAATGCGCCGCCCGCAAAGCCTGCGGTGGCGGGAGCCGCCAAACCGGGTGCGCCGGCTGCGGCTGCCGGGACTGCCGCGGCTGCGCAGTCTTCCGTGCCGACCAGCAGCAGCAACCGCAAGGAAACCACCACCAACTTCCAGGTGGACCGCACCATCAGCCATACCAAAATGGCCGTGGGCCTGCTGCGCCGCCTGTCTGTCGCCGTTGTGCTGAACAACCGCACGGTCACCGATGCGGCAGGCAAAGTGAGTACGCGGCCTCTGAGCGACGCGGAAAAAAATCAGATTTCCGCCCTCATCAAGGACGCGGTGGGCTTTGACGAAAAGCGGGGGGACACGCTGAGCCTGCTGAACAGCGCCTTCAACGAACACAAGGAAGTGATCCCGGAAACGCCGCTCTGGAAGCAGCCCGAGACCCTGAGCATGGTCAAGGAGGGACTGAAGTATGCCGTGATTGGCGCTGTGGCCCTGTTTCTGGTTCTGGGCATCATTCGCCCGGCTTTCCGCAACCTCTCCCGGGTTCTGGCACGCTTGCCCGAGCCGCGCATGCAGCGCAACGACATCCCGCCCATGACCGACCAGGGGTCGCAAGCGGGGTATGTGCCCTCTTATGAAAACAACCTGGGTACCGCCAAGCAACTGGCGCAACAGGACCCCAAGATCGTCGCTTCCGTAGTCAAGGAATGGGTGGCCGCCAATGAGTGACGTGGGCGTCAACAAAAGTGCGATTTTGCTGATGACCATCGGGGAAAACGAGGCTGCGGAAGTGCTCAAGCACCTGGAACCGAAAGAGGTCCAGAAAATCAGCGCGGCCATGGTGAGCCTCAAAAGCCTCTCCCGGGACCAGATCACCCAGGTGTTCCAGGAGTTCCACCAAATGGCGTCGAAGAAGACCACCGTCGGCATGGATTCTTCGGACTACATTCGAAAGATGCTGACCCGCGCACTGGGAGACGACAAGGCAGCCGGCCTGATCGACCGGATCCTGCATGGCGGCGACACCAGCGGCATCGAAAGTCTCAAGTGGATGGATGCCGCATCCATCGCGGAACTGATCGGCGGCGAACATCCCCAGATCATCGCCACGATCCTGGTTCACCTGGAACCGGATCTGTGTGCCGGCGTACTGGGTTTTTTCACGGAGCGCATCCGCAACGACGTCATTTTGCGCATTGCCACGCTCGACGGCGTGCAGCCTGTGGCCTTGCGTGAACTCAACGACGTGCTGACCAAACTGCTGACCGGCAATGCGGCGGCCAAAAAGCGCATCAAGGGCGGGTCGCGAGCGGCAGCGGAAATCCTCAATTTCATGGGGGGGGCGCTGGAAGCTTCAGTCGTCGAGGCGGTGCGCGGCTATGACCAGGAGCTGGCGCAAAAAATCATCGATGAAATGTTTGTCTTCGACAACCTGATTGAAATTGACGATCGCGGCATCCAGCTCATGTTGCGCGAAGTCCAGTCGGAGTCCCTGATCGTGGCGCTCAAGGGTGCGAGCCCCGAACTGCGCGAAAAGATCTTCAAGAACATGTCCCAGCGTGCAGCCGAAATGATGCGCGAAGACCTGGATGCGAAAGGTCCTGTGAAACTGAGCGAGGTGGAAGCAGAGCAGAAGGAAATCCTGAAGATTGTCCGGCGCATGGCTGACGAAGGCCAGATCGTGCTGGGCGGAAAAGCCGATGATGCTTATGTCTGAAATGGATACGCCAAAGGAACACCTGACGCCCTACCAGCGTTGGGAGCTTCCCAGTTTTGACGGCGCCCGCAGCCGGCATGCACCGGGCATGGCCAGTTCCTTGCCCACCGCTGCGGAACTGGAGCAGATTCACCAGCAGGCGCACGAGGAAGGGTATCAGGCCGGTTATGCAGAAGGGCGGCAGAAGGCTGCCCAGGAAGCGGAACGGCTGGTTGGACTGGTGAACGGGCTCGACCGCCAGTTGAAGCAGGTGGACCAGGATGTGTTCCAGGGCTTGCTCGACCTGGCCCTGGAAGTGGCGCGGCAGATGGTGCGACAAACGCTGCAGATCAAGCCGGAACTCGTGCTCGACGTGGTGCGCGAGGCAGTCAGCAGCCTGCCCCATTTCAGCCATGGCGCCCACCTGGCCCTGCATCCCGATGACGCCATCCTGGTGCGTGCTGCAATCGGAGAACAACTGACTCATTCGGGCTGGAAGATTTTTGAAGACCTGAACATCGTGCGCGGCGGCTGCCGCGTGGAGACGGCCCACAGCCAGATCGATGCTTCGCTGGAGAAGCGCTGGCAACACATCGTGGCGAGCCTTGGCCAGGATGGACAGTGGATGGGCGAGCCATGAGTGCGCCGCTGCGTCATCGCGAGGCGTGGGTTTCCGGGCTTGAAACGGCCCGTGAAGCCGTGGCCCATGCGCAGGCGCTTCAGGTGAGCGGGCAACTGACGCGGGTGACGGGGCTTGTCATGGAAGCGGTCGGGCTTCGCATGCCGGTGGGAAGCACCTGCATCGTGGAATTGCAAAATCACCGCATCGAAGCCGAAGTGGTCGGCTTTTCGGGAGACCGGCTGTTCCTCATGCCGGAAAATGACGTGCATGGCGTGTTGCCTGGTGCCCGTGTGGTCCCGGCTGCCCCGGCCCAAGATGCCGTGACGGTGGGGCGTCCCAGCCATCCCCGGCGCCGTGCCAGCGACCTGGTGCGCCACCTGCCCGTGGGCGATTCGCTCCTGGGGCGCGTACTGGACGGTGCCGGCCGGCCCCTAGATGCCCTGGGTCCCTTGCAGGATGCGGAAAGTGCGCCGCTCCAGAGCCGGCCGATCAATCCGCTCGACCGGGCACCAATCCGGGGTGTGCTGGACGTGGGCGTGCGTGCCATCAATGCGCTGCTGACCGTGGGCCGTGGCCAGCGCATGGGGCTTTTCTCGGGCAGCGGGGTGGGAAAAAGCGTGCTGCTCGGCATGATGGCGCGCTACACCAGCGCAGACGTCATTGTGGTCGGACTGATCGGCGAGCGGGGGCGGGAAGTCAAGGAGTTCATCAACGACATTCTCGGACCGCAAGGCCTGGCACGTTCCGTCGTGGTGGCGGCGCCCGCGGACACCAGCCCGCTGGTGCGCATGCAAGGCGCCGCTTATGCCACCACCATCGCGGAATATTTTCGGGATCAGGGCAAAAACGTGTTGCTGATCATGGATTCGCTCACCCGTTATGCCATGGCACAACGCGAAATCGCGTTGGCCATCGGCGAACCTCCGGCCACCAAAGGCTATCCCCCTTCTGTCTTCGCCAAGCTGCCGAAACTGGTGGAGCGTGCCGGGAATGGCCCAGACGGAGGAGGGTCCATCACGGCCTTTTACACCGTGCTGACGGAAGGCGACGACCAGCAGGACCCCATTGCGGACAGTGCGCGGGCCATTCTGGACGGCCATGTGGTGCTGTCCCGTCGCCTGGCGGAACAGGGGCATTATCCGGCCATTGACATCGAAGCTTCCATCAGTCGTGCCATGAACCATCTGGTGGACCCGCAGCATTTTTCCCAGGTGCAGCGATTCAAGCAGCTTTATGCCCATTACCAGCGCAACCGCGACCTGATCAGCGTTGGCGCCTACGTGAAGGGAACGGATCCGCTGCTGGATGAAGGGGTGGCCCGTTTCCCGGCCATGGAGCAATTTCTCATGCAGCGCATGGATGAGCGAGCCACCCATGCCGCAGGCATGGCTGATTTTTCGGGTTTGTTTCAGAACAATAATGGATGACGCGGCATAGATCATGGCCCAGCCCTTTACATTGCAGCCTTTGCTTGACCTTTCCCATCGCAACAGCGAATTCGCCACGCGCAAGTTGGGCGAGCTCACGCGTGCGCAGAATTCCGAGCAGAAAAAACTCGAAACCCTGCTGCAGTTTCGCAAGGATTACCAGGAGAAATTCCTGGTGCAGAGCCGGAACGGCATGGATTCCGCGGGCATCAGCAACTTCCAGCGATTTCTTGTCCGGCTGGATGAAGCGGTCCAGCAGCAGCGAGGCGTCATCGAGCAGGCCGCCCGTTCGGTGCAGGCAGGGCGCGAGGCGCTGGCCGAAGCTCAGCGCAGCATGAAGTCATTCGATACCCTGGCCCAGCGGCATGCGGAAGCCCAGCAACTGCAAAGCCGCCGCATGGAACAGAAGATGCAGGACGAGCAGGCGGGGCAGTTCGCCGCCAGAAATACTTCCAACGAGTAACCCAGCACCGGGAGCCCTGTCATGAAATCATTGCCCATTACCCCAGGCGTTGCCCTTGCGCCGTCCCCATCGCAACCGGCCGCTGCCAGCGGAGTCGGTGCCAATGCCGGTGCCGGCGCCAACGCGGCTTCGGCCGACGGCAGCGGTGGTCAGGGAGGCACTGCCGGGCAAACGTTCAATGATGTGTTAGCCCGCCAGATGGCAAGTTCCGAAGCCAAACCGGCTGCGACCCCAGTGGCGGCTGTGGCCACGGAGACGGCCCTGAAGCTGATTGAGGTCGACAAAACGGCAGGCAAGACTGGTGACAAAACAGCGGCGGACACTCCCGACGCGGCACCCGCCCCCAGCGCCCAGGCCGGGCTGGCGGCACTCATGGGGCTTCCCCTCATTCCGGGGCAAATGCCCACTGTTTCGGCCCAGCCCGCGTCCCCTGAACCGGGGCCCGTGACGCCCCAGCCGGCAGCCTTGTCCGACTCGATCAGCAATGCCGCTTTGCCACCCGGCTTTGGCAGCCTGGCTGCCGCGACCGGCTTGCCGATGACATCTGCCGCCGGGAGCTTGCCACCGCCGCTTCCTTCCGCTGTTCAGGAACCGTTTTCCCGCAACCTGGAACAAGCAATGGGTCAGGCGGCTCTGGCCAATGGACCGATCGTGGACAGCGCAACCCAAAGCCGCGACAGCCGTATCCCCGATGCCGTGGTCACGGCGCAAATTCAATCCCACGGGGCCACGCAGATGCTCATGTCGTACACGCCGGCTGCCGGCCCGACAGCGCCCCAGTCGATCGGCAGCCCTGTGGGCAGCAGCCGCTGGGGCGACGAGCTGGGACAGAAAATCACCTGGATGACCACGCAAACGGATCACAGCGCAGAACTTCACCTGAACCCTCCCGACCTGGGTCCGTTGAAGGTGGTGTTGCATGTGAGCGGCGACCAGGCCAGCGCTTTTTTCACGTCTCCGCATGCTGCGGTGCGTGAAGCCGTCAGCCAAGCCTTGCCTCGTCTGCGCGACATGCTGGCGGATAACGGCATCATGCTGGGCAATGCCTCAGTGAGCGACCAGGGAGGGCAGGGCGCCCAGAATGCCTTTACGGGAGGAGGGCAGCAGCAAGCGAGAACATCCGGGAATGGCGCCATTGAGGTATCCTCTGTGGCATCGGGCACCAAAGTCGGCAGCTCCTGGGTTTCCCAGGGGCTGGTGGATACTTTCGCCTGAGTTGCCTTTTCCTTTTGACGAGAATCTGAATGGCCAAAGAAGACAAAAAAGCGCCTGAAGCTGCAGCCCCGAAGCCGAAGAAGCGAAAAACGATTCTGCTGGCTGCGGTGGCCTTCCTGGTTTTGGTTCTGGGAGGCGGTGCGGCCTGGTATTTCATGAAAGGCGGGGGACACGGAGCAGAAGAGAAGAAATCCGAGGCCAAATTGTCTGCCCAGCCTATTTTTGTTCCGCTGGATCCGTTTACCGTCAACCTTCAGCGTGAGCAGGGAGACCAGGTATTGCAGGTGGGACTGTCGCTCAAGTTCTACAACCAGGACCTGAGCGAGAAGCTCAAGAACGCGATGCCGGAAATCCGCAGCAGCCTGCTGCTGCTGCTGTCCAGCAAATATGCATCGGAGCTGCTCACCGTGGATGGCAAGAAAAAGCTTGCCGGAGAAATCATCGTGGCGGTCAATACCATTTTGGGCATTCCAACTGCAGTACAGCATCCCAAGACAGAGGCCGCCAAAGCTCCGGTGGCTGCGCCTGCTGCAACGACACCGCCCGCCGCAGGGGATGCGGCGACACAGCCATCCCAGGCGCCGGCCCAGGACACAGCCGCACCGGCAGGTGCGGCAGGTGCGCCAGCCGAACCCGGAACGGCCGTTGCAGCCCAGACGCCAGCCTCCGCTCCCGCAGCGCAAGGCACCTCGGCAGAGGATGCCTCGGAAAAAAATCGTGACGGCATCGCGGATGTCCTGTTCACGTCGTTCATAATCCAGTGAGTGTGATTCATGGCGGACGAATTTCTCTCCCAGGAAGAAGTTGATTCCCTGCTCAGGGGGGTGACCGGCGAGAGCGACGAGGCCGAGAAACCTGCCGGGGATGACAGCAGCATCCGCAGCTACAATCTGGGCAAGCAGGAGCGGATCGTTCGTGGGCGCATGCCCACCATGGAAATCATCAACGAGCGCTTTGCCCGGCTGTTCAGGATTTCCCTGTTCAACCTGATGCGCCGCACGGCGGATGTTTCCGTGGGGCAACTTCGGGTGACCAAATTCAGCGAGTTCATCCGCAACTTGCCGGTGCCCACCAACATCAACCTGATACATGCCAATCCGCTGCGGGGAACGGCACTTTTCGTGTTTGACCCCAACCTGGTTTTTCTGGTGGTGGACAACATGTTCGGCGGGGATGGCCGTTTTCACACCCGGGTGGAGGGGCGCGAATTCACGCAAACCGAACACCGCATCATCCAGAAGCTGATTACTGCGGTGTTCGAGGCCTACACGAAATCCTGGGAGGCGGTTTATCGCCTGCAGTTCGAATTCGTCCGTTCGGAAATGAATCCGCAATTTGCCAATATTGCAACGCCAAACGAAGTGGTGATCCTGACCACGTTTGACGTGGAATTCGGAGGGCTGGGAGGCGCATTTCACGTCTGCATGCCCTACTCCATGATCGAACCCATCCGGGAGCTGCTCTACAGCACCATGCAGGGCGATCACCTGGCCGTGGACAAACGCTGGCTGCAGTTGCTGTCGCGCCAGATCCAGTCTGCCGAAGTGGAACTGGTGGCAGAACTCGGAACCGTCCGGCTCAAGGTGGAGCAACTGCTGAAACTGAAGGCGGGCGATGTGGTGCCCATGGAAATGGGTGAAAACGTCATCGCCAGCGTAGACAAAGTGCCGGTCATGGAATGCCGGTATGGGGTGTTCAACAATCAATATGCCCTCAAGGTGGAAAAAATGATTTCCACTGCCGGGGGGCAGAATTAGGGAGAGCCATCATGCCCAACGAAGCAGGTGAAATCAGCGCGGATGACTGGGGTGCGGCGCTGGCCGAGCAGGCTGCGGCCGAGGCCACCGGCACTCCGGCCGCAGTGCCGGAAATGTCCGTCCCTGCCCAGCCGCATGTTTTCGAGAAATTCGGCACCGACAGCGGAATGTCGGGACACAATGATCTGGAAATGATCATGGACATTCCGGTCCAGCTGACGGTGGAGCTGGGTCGGACCAAAATGCCCATCAAGAACCTGTTGCAGCTTGCGCAGGGTTCGGTGGTGGAGTTGTCCGGCCTGGCGGGTGAACCACTGGACGTCCTGATCAACGGGTTTTTGATTGCCCAGGGTGAAGTAGTGGTGGTGAACGACAAGTTCGGCATCCGGCTGACCGACATCATCACGCCTTCCGAGCGCGTGCGCCGTCTGAGCCGGGGTGGCTGATGGCTCGAGGATTCATTTTTTGGCTTTGCGGCCTGAGCGGGACGGCGTGGGCGGCGGATCCAACCCGGGCCGCCTATGTGCCGCCTTCCGTGATGTCGCTGGAAAGCGTGTTTCAGGTGGTCTTCAGCCTGCTGCTGGTGTTGGGCGTGGTGGCCCTGGTGGCCTGGCTGCTGAAGCGTGTCCAGCTGCCCCAGCAGGGGGCGGGACGACAACTGAAAGTGGTGAGCAGCATTGCTGTCGGTCAGCGGGAACGCGTGGTCGTGGTGGAGATTCAGGATACCTGGCTGGTGCTGGGGGTTGCGGCAGGCCAGGTGCAAACGCTCCATACCTTGCCCAAACAGGGAGGCGCGCCGGGCCATGCGGTTTGATCGCCGGTTTGCGGCAGCGCTGATCGCGCTGCTGGGGCTTGCCATGCCTGCAGCATGGGCCGCAGTGCCCGGAATTGCGGGCATCACCAGCGCGCCGGCAGCAGGCGGCGGGCAAACCTATTCCATCAGCCTGCAGACCCTGCTGTTCCTGACGTCGCTGTCGTTTCTTCCGGCCATCCTGCTGATGATGTCGGGGTTCACGCGCATCATCATCGTGCTGTCCATGCTGCGCTCGGCTCTCGGAACACAATCTTCGCCCCCCAACCAGGTGCTTGTCGGCCTGGCCCTGTTCCTCACTTTTTTTGTGATGTCGCCAGTGCTCGACAAAATTTATGCGGATGCATGGCAGCCCTACAGCGAGAACAAGATCAGTTTTGAACAGGCCGTGGACCGCGGCAGCGTCCCGCTCAAGGCATTCATGCTGCGCCAGACGCGCCAGGAAGATCTGGCCCTGTTTGTGCGCATTGCCAACACGGGCCCCCTGCAAGGCCCCGACCAGGTGCCCATGAAAATCCTGGTGCCCGCCTATGTGACGAGCGAACTCAAAACGGCATTCCAGATCGGGTTTGTGATTTTCATTCCGTTCCTGATCATCGACATGGTCGTGGCCAGCGTGCTGATGTCCATGGGGATGATGATGGTGTCGCCTGCCGTGATTTCGCTGCCCTTCAAGCTGATGCTGTTTGTGCTGGCCGATGGCTGGAACCTGCTGATCGGTTCGCTGGTTCAAAGCTTTTATACCTGAAGGGGGATGACCCATGAGTCCGGAAAGCATCATGACCCTGGGGCGCCAGGCGCTGGAACTGACCATGATGGTGAGCGCGCCGCTGCTGCTCACGGCGCTCGGGGTTGGCCTGTTGATCAGCATTTTTCAGGCGGCAACGCAGATCAACGAAATGACCCTGTCCTTCATTCCCAAGCTGCTGGCCATGGTACTGGTGCTGGTGGTTTCCGGCCCGTGGATGATCGGGTTGATGGTGGATTACATCCGCCGACTGTTCAGCGGGATTCCAGGCATGGTGGGATGACATGCTGAGCGTGACCAGCGCCCAGTGGACGGCATGGCTTGCGGCTTTTATATTTCCCCTGGCCCGCATCCTGGCTGTCGTGGCCAGTACACCGATCCTGGGAGACCGCGAGGTGCCGTTGCAGGCCCGGATCGGGCTGGCCCTTCTGCTGACCATCCTGGTGTCGCCTTCACTCCAGATCGGGGCCGGCCTGGATCCCGGTTCAGCGCAAGGCCTCCTGGTTCTGGTGCAACAGATCCTGATCGGTACCGTGATGGGTTTTTCAATCCGGGTGATTTTTGCCGCGGTTGAAATGGCCGGCGAAGTGACCGGACTGCAGATGGGCCTGGGTTTTGCCAGTTTCTACGATCCCCAGAACGCTTCGTTCCAGCCCGTCCTTTCGCAGTTCCTGGGTGTCCTGATGTCGCTCCTGTTTCTCTCCATGAACGGACATCTCTATGTCCTGTCCGCGCTGGCGGACAGCTTTCACAATCTTCCCGTCAGTGCCGTGCCACCGCCCGCCCTGGGATTGCACACGCTGGTGTCCTGGGCCGGAAGCCTTTTTCTGGATGCGTTGCAGATTGCCCTGCCGCTCCTTGCGGTGCTCATGATGGCCAACATTGCCCTGGGCGTGCTCACCAGAAGCTCGCCGCAACTCAACCTGTTTGCCGTGGGCTTTCCGATCACGCTGGCAGCAGGGTTTGTGGCGCTGACTTTATCCCTGCCGTATCTGAACCCGCTGGCCGAACGTTTCGTGAAGGCGGGACTCAGTGCGGTACAGCATATTTTGGGACAGTTTGTCCTGCGCTAGAGGTAGTTGAACAGCGACAGGCCGCTGACGATCTTGAATGACTGCATGGCGGCCTGCAGGCCGATTTGCTGCTGCGTGAGCTGGCTGACGGCCTTGGTGTAGTCCAGGTCCTGGATCTGGGATATGGCGCTCTGGTACTGCAGGTTGAGGGTGTCGCCCGTGGACTGCAGCGAGGAGATCTGGCTGATGTTGGAACCGACCCTGGCCCGCACGCTGAGCACGCTGTTCAGGGCCTGGTTGAGATTGCCCATGGCCTGGTCGAGCTGCTGGCTGTAGCCGGCCGCGGCGGTTGCGTCTCCCTGGATCTGGGGATTGTTGAGGGTGTTGATGAGGTTCTGGACGGTCTGGAACACTGACACGTTGGTGCTGGGTTGCACCGTGAAGGAATCGCCGTTTGCCGGAGCGCCCTGGATGTTGAACTCAATGCCGTTGAAACTGATGCTCTGGCCGCTGGTATAGAACTGGTTGGCCGGCAGGGTGCCCGGCTGGGCTGTCGTCGGCAATGCATTTCCGGCCGCATCCTTGCCGGTGATCGTGTAAGTGGTTGCGCCATTGGCTATGGAGAACGTGACCGTATAGGTATTGCCCTGCTGCAGCGTGGTGGGCGGCGGGGACGTCAGGTTTCCCTGGCTGATGATGCCCGAACCCGCATTGCTGGTGGGCGCGCTGGTCACGAAGCTGCCGTTGCCGTTCTTGTTTTCCATGAACAGTTCGGCGCCGTTGGCATTGCTCACCATGTTCAGGTTGCTGGCCACCTGGACCAGGCGCTGGCCGGTGTCGCCCTGGTACTGAACGCCGCTGGCTGTGGTGACGAACGGTTTGACGTTGCCCTGGGCCCCGGAAAAAAGATAGTTGCCGTTGGCGTCGGTGCTGTTGGCCAGGCCGATCAGCTGCTGGAGCTGTCCTTGCAGCGTGCTGGCCAGCGTCTGGCGATCGGAATTGTTGAGGGTGGCATTGCCGGCGCTCACGGCGGTGGTCTGCATGTTCTGAATGAGCGTGGTCACGCCTTGCAGCGTGCTTTCCGTCAGGGTGAGCGACGTGTTGGCGGCATTGCGGTTGGTGGTGTACTGCGTATTCATGCCGCTGGTCTGTGTCAGGTCGATGACCTGCGCCGCTCCGGCCGGATCGTCGGCGGGCGTCATGATGCGCTTGCCGGAAGACACCTGCAGCTGGGTATGCAGCATGTCCGCCTGCTGCTGGTTCATGGCACTGACGTTGGCATCGAATATGGAACTGGTGCTGATGCGAATCATGGCTGCCTCTAGTTGAGCAGGTTGAGCACGGTCGAGAACAGGGTGTCGGCCGTCTGAATGGCTTTTCCTGCCGCCTGATAGGCTTGCTGGTACTTGATCAGGTTGGCCGCTTCCTCGTCCAGGTTGACGCCCGACAGCGACTGCTGGGTTTGCTGGGTCTGGCTGACCAGGTTGGATTGCGCCTGGCTGGTGACCTGCAGTTGGTTGGTCTGGGCACCGATTTGCCCCACCAGCTGGGCATAGGCTCCGGCATAAGAGACCGTGCCATTGACCAGCGTGTTCTGGGATTGCAGGTTGGCCAGCAGCAGCGCGTTGTTGCCATCGGTCGTAGCGTTGGTGTTGCTGTTGACGGTAAACGAATCGTTGGTGTTGGGAACGCCGGTGATGCTGGTGGTCCAGCCGTTGTAGGAAATGTTGGAGCCTGCCGTGTAGGTCAGGCCCACGGGCGAAGCCAGCTGGAAGCTGTCGCCGGCCTTGGGGGTGCCCGAGATATTGAACGTGATGCCATCCGACGAGGTGATGGGGAGGGTGGCAGAGATCTGGCTGGGTGCGCCGCCGGATTCGGTCAGGGTGTAGTTGGTGCCATCGTAGGTGATGGTGTAGTTGTTGCCTGCCGTACCCTTTCCGCTCGGAACCGTTGCCGTGACGACACCTGTTCCCGTATTGGCGTTGGCGGCCGTGGCCGAAAGGGTGCCCGATACGTTGTAGTGGGTGGGGTCGCTGAATGCCAGTGTCACCTGCTTTTGCAGGTTGGGGTTTGGTGGGGGCGGCGTATTGACCGTGGGCGTGGCGATGGTGCCCGTGCCGATGTTGGTGAGCGATGCCGTGGCCCGCACGGGAACGGCTGCCGCGATCTGCGAGGGGTCGCTGATGGCTACGCCGATGTTCTGGGCACCGTTGAGCGTGGGGCGGATCAGGAAGTTGTCACCCGCTTTGGGGGCACCGGAAATGCTGATGGACAGGCCATCCACGCTGAGGGTGGTGGGTGGTGTCGCCGCGGCTGCCGTCGTCGTGACCTTGTTGTCGGAAAGACGGGTCAGGGTGTAGTTGGTGCCGTCGTAGGTCAGGGAATAGTCGCTGCCCGTCAATGCGGAGACGCTGGTGATCGATGCGGAGACCGATCCGGTGCCGGTGTTGTTTGAATTGGTGTTCACCACCGGCGTGGCCACATTGAAAAAGGCAGTGCCCAGCGAGCCGTAGAGATCCTGGCCCAGGCTTTGCTGTGCGTTGAAAGTGGACCCCAGACCGATGGCAATACGCCCGAGCGCATTCTGGCTTTGGGCGAGGGTCTGGTCGCGGAAGGACAGCAGCCCTCCCAGATTGCCGCCCTGCAGGCTGCCCGGCGGCATGCGCACGGTGGTGCCGTTGGCCACATAAGCCACGTCCAGCTTGGTGGAGTCGGTGAGCGAAGGAATTGCCTGCAAGGTAAACGCCTGGTTCCCGACCACCAGCGATTGGCCGTTGCCGATGTACACGTTGTAGCTGCCGTCGCTTTGCTTGATGACCGTGGCTTTTACTTGCTGATTGAGCTGGGAGACCAATTGGTCGCGCTGATCGAGCAGGTCGTTGGGTTGTTGTCCGCTGTTGGCGGCCGAAGCCAGTGCGATGTTCTGGTTGAGCGAAGCGATTTGCTGGGCATAGCTGTTGATGTTGCCGACACTGCTGGAAATCTGTCCGTTGACGCTCGTGCCGAGGTTGGTCATGACCTGGTTGAGCGACTGGAACGTGTTGGACAATGCCTGGCCGCTGCTCAGCAGGGTTTGCCTGGCTGCTGCGGAATCCGGCGCGTTGGCCACGCCGTTGACGGCGCCGAAAAAACTTTGGAGGGAAGCGGAAAGCCCTGCGGTCGGATCCGCAATCACGTTGTTGATTTGCTGGATCTGGGTGTAGTAGGTGCTGAGCTGGCTGGCCTGGGCCTGCTGCTGCAGCAACTGGGTGTTGATGAAATCGTTGTAGGCGCGCTTGACGGTGACCACATCGACGCCCTGGCCCAGAAAGCCGCTGCCGCTGCCGACCGGCTGGCTGGCCTGCTGGACGATTTCCTGCTTGTTGTAGCCGGGAGTGGACGCGTTGGCGATGTTGTGTTCGGTCGTGAACAGGCCTGCCTGGGCGGCATTGAGGGCGGTGACGCCGATGCTTGCGATGTCTGGCATGTCTGGCTTCCTTCTCTACTTTCCGCCCGTCAGCAGTAAATATCGGACGATCAGCGGGATTCTTTAGTCGAGGTGGCTGGAGGGGTATGCGTCAGCTGTTTGACCATGAGGTCGGCCAGGCCGATTCCGTGGGAGGCCATGTTCTGTGAAAGCTGCTGGTCCAGCAGCGACGTGAACATTTTCGTCTGGTCGCTGTCCAGGATGCCGTTCTGCGGCGTGGCATCCCGCATGGATTTGAGCATCATGTTGGTGAACACGGCTTCAAACTGTTGTGCTGCCTGATGCAGCGCCTTGTCGGGCGACTGTTTGGCCTTCAGGCGCAAGCTGCCCAGGGCCTGGGCATCCACGGCCAATTGGGTATTGGTGTCGGCGGAAATTTTCATCAGATGATCTCCAGGTCAGCATGGAGCGCTCCAGCCGATTTCATGGACTGGAGGATGGACAGCAGATCCTGCGGCGTGGCGCCAATGCCATTGAGCGCTTTCACCACTTCGTTGAGGGAAACCCCCTTCTTCAGGGCGATCAGGCCGCCCTTGTCGGCCTTGATGTCCACGGTGGTCTGGCCGGTCTCCACCGTCTGCCCTTCAGACAGGGGGGCGGGCTGACTGACCTGGTTTTCCGTGCTGATGACCACCGTCAGGTTGCCATGGGCCACGGCACATTCATCCAGGGTGACGTTCTGGTTCATGACCACGGACCCGGTGCGGGCATTGATGATCACCTTGGCTTCGCTCTGGCCCGTGTCCACCTGGAGGTTCTGCAGGCGCGAAATGAACTCGACGCGCGAAGTGCCTTCCGGCGCCCGCACCTGGATGGTGCGCCCATCCAGGGGGGCGGCAATGGGGTTGCCGTGGGAAAGGTCGTGATTGATCGCTTCGGCAATGAGGGAGGCGGTGGTGAAATCCGTGTCATTGAGTTCCAGGTTGACGAACTCGCCCTGCCCCAACGGCATGGCAACGGCCCGTTCCACGGTGGCTCCGCTGGGTATGCGTCCCACGCTCAGGTGATTGACCACCACTTTCGATCCTTTGGCCCCGGCACCGATGCCTCCCACCAGAAGGTTGCCTTGCGCCATGGCGTAAACCTGGCCGTCAGCCCCCTTGAGCGGGGTCATGAGCAGGGTGCCGCCCACCAGGCTCATGGCATTGCCGATGGAGGAGACCGTGACGTCGATGGGTTGCCCGGGGCGGGCGAAAGGCGGCAAGGTGGCCGTCACCATGACCGCGGCCACGTTCTTGAGCATGGTTTGCAGCACGCTTGCCGGCGGAATGTTGACTCCCATCTGGGTCAGCATGTTGACGATGCTCTGGATGGTGAAGGGGGTCTGCGTGGTCATGTCGCCACTGCCGTCAAGGCCCACCACCAGTCCATAGCCGATCAGCTGGTTGTCGCGCACGCCCTGGATGGAAGAGAGGTCCTTGATGCGCTTGGCATCGGCGCCGAGCGGGAGGGCGATCAGCAGGGCAATCAGCGCAAGTTTAAGCAGGGCTTTCATGGGCATCACAGTCAAAACGGCATGGAAGAGAAGAAAAACCGGCTCAGCATGCTCATCACCGCGGCACGATCGATATTGGCATTGCCGCCCTTGTATTCGATGCGCGCATCAGACACTTGCGTGGACAACACCGTGTTTCCCGTCTGCACGTTGGCCGGATTGACCACACCCGAAATGCGGATGTATTCGTCAACCTGGTTGATGGAAACCAGCTTTTCTCCACTGATCATGAGGTTGCCGTTGGGCAGCACTTCGATCACCGTGGCGGTGATGGAGCCGGTCAGGAAATTGCTGCCGGAGCTGTCGCCCGTGTTGGCCAGTTTGTTGGCGGCCGTGGCTGAGGCGCTGGGGCCGTCCAGAACGTGTTTTCCGGTGGCCGGAACGGTGACGCTTGGGAAATTCGCGGTCACCGAGGAAGCGTGGTTGGCATCGTTGCCGTTCTTTTCAGTCGCCGAACTGTTTTCCAGGATCATGACGGTGAGCGTGTCTCCCACGTTGCGGGCACGCACGTCCTCGAACAGCGGGTGCTGGTTGACGCCGGTCTGGAAAATGGCGCCGTTGGCGGGTGCTGCCTGGGCCTTGTAGTCGGTCGGGCGCGCCGTCAACGGTTGCTTGATGTGCGAGGAAGGCGGGGTTCCGCACCCCACCAGAAACAGGGTTGCGATGAGGGCCGGCGCCTGGCGCAACGCGAAGGTCATGGGCGGGTTACCTCAGTTGCGACAGCGTCTGCAGCATCTGGTCGGACGTCTGCACGGCTTTGGAATTGATTTCATAAGCGCGCTGGGTTTCGATCATGTTGACGAGTTCTTCCACCACGCTCACGTTGGAGGTTTCCACGTAGCCCTGGTTGAGCAGGCCCGTGCCGTTGAGCCCGGGGGTGTTGAGGTTGGGCGGTCCCGACGATTGCGTCTGGGCGTACAGGTTTTCGCCCAGGCTTTGCAGGTTGGTGGGGTTGACGAAGGTGGCGAGCTGGATGCTGCCCACCTGCAACGGCGTCACCACGCCGGCCTGGGTTGCGGAGACCGTGCCGTCACGGCCGATGGTGACGCTGGTGGCGTTAAGTGGGACGGTGATGGCCGGCTGGATCTGGTAACCGCTGGAAGTGACCAGGTTGCCCTGGTTGTCTGTCTGAAACGAACCGTCACGGGTATAGGCCGTGGTGCCGTCCGGCATCAGCACCTGAAAAAAACCGGCACCATTGATGGCCACATCCAGGGGATTTCCGGTCTGCTGCAGGTTGCCCTGGGTCATGATGCGTTCAGTCGCCACCGGGCGTACCCCGGTTCCCAGTTGCAGGCCGGACGGAATGACGGTTTGCTGCGAGGACTGGGCTCCGGGCTGCGAAATGTTCTGGTAGAGCAAATCCTGGAACACGGCGCGGGACTTCTTGAAACCGTTGGTGCCCACGTTGGCCAGATTGTTCGAGATGACATCCATCTGGGTCTGCTGCGCTTCCAACCCGGTTTTTGCAATCCACAAGGATCGTTGCATGGCCTGTAGTTCCTTAAGTTTGAGAGTGGGGACCTGGGTCCGGCGTTATCCCGTGATATTGAGCAACTGGCTGGCCTGCTGCGAATCGTCGGCTGCCGTTTTCAGCATCTGCATCTGCATTTCGAACTGGCGGGCGATGGAGATCATGTCCACCATGGCGCCAATGGCATTGACGTTGCTGCCTTCCAGGCTGTTGGGCGTGACCGTGACATTGGAATCGGGCGGCGCCGGTTTTCCGCCTTGCGTCCGGAACAGGCCGTCCTGGCCCCGGACCAGCTGGCTTTCCGGAGGATTCACCAGTTTCAGGCGGCCGACCGTGGTGACCTGGGAAGGCGTGCTGGAAGTCACTCCCGCGGGGACCGTGGATATCGTTCCGTCGGAGCCGATGGTGACCTGGCTGTCCTCTGGAATGGCAATCTGTCCGGGAGGGCCGGGCTGTCCCGTGTCATCGATGACCGGATAACCGGAATGGGTCTGCAGGATGCCGTTGGCTGAAACCTGCAGGTTTCCGTCTCGGGTGTAGGCTTCGCTGCCATCGGGCAGCAGCACCGCAATCCAGCCTTTGCCGTTCAGCCCCACGTCCAGGGAGCGGCCCGTGCGTTGCAGGGCACCGGGCGTGAAATCGTATCCCACGGTGGAGTTGGTCACGAACGTGCGGGTCTGGGCCCCTTCTCCGTTGAGGGGGATGGCCTTGAACGCGTTGACGCCACTTTTGTAGGCCGTGGTGTTGACGTTTGCAAGGTTCGAAGACAACGCGGACTGGCGCTCCAGGATATGGGAAGCACCAGTCATGGCCGTGTAGATCAGGCGATCCATGGCAGCTCGGGCTTTATCTCAGGTTGACCAGGGTCTGCTGGATCTGGTCTTCGGTTTTGATGGCCTGGGCATTGGCCTGGTAATCCCGCTGGGCCGTGATCATGTCCACCAGTTCCGTGGTCAGGTTGACGTTGGACGATTCGGTGGCTCCCGCCTGGATGACGCCCAGGTTGCCCGTGGAAGGCGCACCCACCAGGGCGGAGCCCGACGCGGTGGATTCGGCCCACTGGCCGTTGCCCAGGGGTTCCAGCCCCTGGGGGGCGGTGAAATTGGCCAGGACGATCTGGCCCAGGTCCTTGGACTGGCCATTGGAATAACGGCCCTGGATGACCCCGTCTGCACTGGTGCTGAAGCCGCTCAACTGGCCCGAAGTGAAACCGTCCTGGGAGAGCTGGTTGACACCGAAGGGCGCGCCATACTGGGAGGTTGCAGAAAAATCCAGGGTCAGTTTCTGGGGCGTGTTGGCGCCGTTCGTGAGTGGCACCGAAACCTGGAGCTGCCCCAATTTCAGCGGCGAGGCAGCCGGCGGATAGACCAGGGAGCCGCTTGAGGTGAATCCCAGCGTGGCAATGGCCGAGGTTTGCGCTCCCCCCGTCAGGGGTGTGGCCAGATTGACGGTGCTGCCGTCCACCGTGAGGAAAGTGCTCCAGGTGGCTGTTACCGACGGGTTTGCGGTCGTGGCCGTGGTGTTGGCCGGCTTGTCGAGCGAAAAATAAAGCGTGGCGATGTGGCTGTTTCCCAGGCTGTCATAAATGGTCAGCGAGGTGGAATTGTTGAACGTGGTGGGATCCAGCGGATTGAACGTGGTGCCGGTGGGCGTGGTGCTGGTGGCGTCCAGATTGAGGCCCACGGTCGCATTGGCGGTGGCGCTCGGGCTCAGGTTGGCCGTGGGGATGGTGAGCGCCACCGGCGTGGCGGCCACGATCTTGCCGTTGGCATCGGCCTGGTAGCCGGTCACCTGCAGCCCCTGGGCGTTGGTCAGGTAGCCGTTTTTGTCCAGCTGGAACTGGCCTTCGCGGCTGTAGGAAATGCTGCCGTTCTGGCTCATGCGGAAAAAACCCTGTCCGTTGATGGCCATGTCGAGCGAATTGTTGGAGGCCGTGATGTTGCCCTGGGCAAAATTCTGGGTGATCGCGGAAACCCGGGTCCCGATGCCGGTCTGGTTGGTTCCTGCCCCGTTCAGGGAGGCGGCAAACACGTCCGCGAACTGCGTGCTGGAGGCCTTGAAGCCCACGGTGTTGGCGTTGGCGATGTTGTTGCCGATGGCGTCCAGTTGGCTGGTGGATGCATCCAGTCCGCTCAAAGCTTGTTGAAATCCCATGTTTCTCCCCTGTTACTTGACCATGGCTACTGAAGAAAGACTGACGGCACCCAATGCCCCGACATTGAGGGATGCCCCCTGCGAACCAAGCGAGACCGAATCGACGGTGCCGTAAGACAAGGTGGTGACGGGCACGTTGTTGCCCCCCTGGGTTGCGGTGGCGGTCACGGTGTAGGTGCCTGCGCCGGCGCTGGCGCCCGAATTGGTCAGCCCGTCCCATGTGATGGGCAGCACCCCGGTTTTCTGGGCGCCCAGGTTCAGGGTGCGCACGGTATTGCCCGCGCTGTCCTGAATGGTCACGGTGAGGGTGTCCACCCCCTGGCTGAGCTGCACTCCGGCCGTTGCCGTGCTGCCGGAAGCCAGGCTGATCGTGGATCCTGGGACCAGCACGTTGTGGCCGATCAGGCTGGTGGCGGCGGACATGGACTGGCTGCTGGACATGCTGGTATTGAGCGCCTGCAGCGTGGCATTGAGTTTGTTGATGCCGTCCACGGTGCTGATCTGGGCCAGCTGGGAAGTCATCTGGCCGCTGTCCATGGGATTGAGCGGATCCTGATTTTGCAGCTGGGTGACCAGCAGCGTCATGAAGCTGTCCTGCAGGCCGGCGGCACTGGAAGCGGCGGCGCTGCCTGAAGTGGCGCTGTTGGTGCCGGCAACCGAACTGTTGGCGCTGTTGAGGGATGCAATGAGGTTTGCGGCAGGATTGACGGTGGGGGTTACGGCACTCATGGCGTGTATTCCTATTGTCCGATGGTGAGGGTCTTGAGCAGCAGCGCGTTTGACGTGTTCATCACCTCGACGTTGTTCTGATAAGAGCGTGAAGCCGAAATCATGTTGACCATTTCTTCCACCACGTTGACGTTGGGCATGGTGACGTAACCATCCTTGTCCGCCAGGGGGTTGCTGGGGTCATAGACGGTTTTCATGGGGGTGGGGTCGTTCACGACGCCCTGCACCTGGACGGCCGTACCGGCCTGCCCCGGCAGGGGCACGGCGCTGAACACCACCTGCTTGGCGCGGTAGGGTTGCCCATCGGCGCCGGTGGCGCTGTCGGCGTTGGCGAGATTGCTCGCCACCACGTTCAGTCGCTCGGACTGGGCCGTCAGGGCGGATCCCGCGATATTCAGTATGTTGAACAGGGACATGAGCGATTACCCTTGAAGGACCGTCAAAATGTCTTTGATCTGCTGGCTCACGAACTTGAGGCTCGCTTCGTGGCGAATGGTGTTTTCGGCGAACTGGGCGCGTTCCACGTTCATGTCGACGGTGTTGCCGTCGGCGCTGGGTTGCACCACGCTGCGGTAGAGCAGGGGAGCGCCCTGTACCGATGCGTTGCTGCTTCCGCCCAGATGCTGCGATGCGCCGGTAGCCATGGGAACCGCTTGGGTTTGTCCGCCCAGGGCATTTTGCAGGGCGCTGGCGAAATCGATGTCCCGCGCCTGGTACTTCGGTGTATCCGCATTGGCGATGTTGGACGCGATCAGCTCCTGGCGTGCTTCCCGCAGGCGCAAAGCCGTTTGCTGAAACTGAAGCGCCTGGTCGATTCTGCTGGTCATTGAAACGGGTCCCGGGGTCCATCTGGAGATAGGTCAGTTCATGGTAATGAAGCGACCGCCGCGGGAATCATCTGATTAGGGGCAGGATAAGGGTTCAATTCCGCACTTAAAGTGCTTCCCTAGCGGGCCGCCGGGATTGACAATAGCGCCCATGAAATCGATGCGATGGATATCCTGCCTGCTCGTGCTGTCCAGCTTTTCCGCCTTTCCGGAAGGGGGGCAGGAGCAGGAAGCCTTGCTGCGGGTAGTGACCGATTTTGTCCAGGGGCAGATCCGATCCTTTCCCGGCAAGGCCGTCATTTCAGTGGAACACCTGGATCCCCGGCTGAACCTGGCTTCCTGTGCCGTGCCAGAGCCCTTCATTCCGCCCGGCGGCCATCTCCTGGGACACGGTTCTGTCGGCATTCGTTGCGCCAAACCCGAAACCGGTGCCCCCTGGATCATCTACGTGCCCGTGCAGGTGACGCTGCGTACCGTCATGCTGGTGGCACGCAAACCCCTGTCCGCCGAAAAAATCCTGTCAGCGGATGACATTGCGGAACAAAATGGCGAAGCGACCCGGCCGGACATCCTGACGGATCCGTCGCAGGCCATTGGCAAGGTGGTCAAGCAAGGGCTCGGGGCAGGCCAGGTGCTGCGCCGGGACATGCTGCGGGATCCTTATGCCATACGCCAGGGGCAAAGCGTCCAGGTTCGGGTGGAAGGCAACGGTTTCAAGATCAGCACCGAGGGCCAGGCCATGGGCAATGCGGCCGAAGGACAGAGTGTCCAGATCCGGACCGCCTCCGGCCGGCTGGTTGCCGGCACCGCTTACGGCAACGGTCTCGTCAGGGTTTCTCCCTGAGTTTTCCGGCGATTTTTGCCGCTTCGTCCAGTACGGCGCAGGCCTGAGCCACTATCTGTTCCGCACCCCGGGGTCCGTTGTTGATGGCATGCACCGCGTGACGGGCGCTGACGCACAGCCGCAGCGCGCTGATGGGCTTGTTTTGACGCAAGCCGCAGTCCACCGGTTGCCCCAACCTGCCGCGTATCGCGCCTTCCGCACCGGATGAACGGATTTCGGGCAGGCGACGAAACACGGCCTGCATCTCCTGCGGTGCCAGCAGGTCGCTGGCCTGCGTTCCCGGATGGCCCAGCAGAAAGGGAAAAATCGTTTGCAGGTTGTCCCACCCCGGGCTTTCCGCTGACAGGTCACGGCTTGGCGCTCCGGAAGGCAGCGCTTCCAGTTGGGGATGATGCGCAATGTGAGCCGTCACTGTCGATGCGAATTTCCTGAAAAAATCCCGAACGTGGTTTTCCGGAAGTGTCCTGAATTGCCGCAGCTCGGCCAGGGCGGCTTCCCATCGCAGGAGCTGCCCCAGCGGCAGCGGTGGCGAAGGCGGGATGGACAAAGGGGCTGGAAAATTGCGCGGGACCAGGAGAGCGCCGGAGAAAGACGGCCCACCGACGAATTTCGATCCGGTCAGGGCCACCAGATAGCCCTGGTTCAGGTAGCTCTTGAGGGAGGCGGGTGCGAGCCGGAACTGGCTGGCATCCACCAGCACCGGAACGGGCTGCCCGGCCTGTCGTTCCAGTTCCTGCAGTACCACCCTGCGAGGCGCCACAAGCCCCGTCTTGCTCACGTCGGTGAGCACGGCAAAGAGCGGACGGTGTTCGGAAAAGGCCTGGCGGGCTGCGGCAAGGACGTCGCCATCGACCGCTGCTTGCGGGCGCAGCAGGCCGCTGTCGTCACGCACGCGCATGGGCATCAGTGTTCCATGGGAGGGTGCACACAGGGCATCCGGCACGCCCCGCCCGGACTCGTTCGGTTCCATGGCCAGGATGTACGGTGGCCTGTCGGAACCGGCCCAGGCCCATTCAGAGGCCAGGCGATGGGCGTCCGTGCCGGATGCCGTGAGAAAAACCCGGATGCCTTCACGGGCAGGCAGGCCGCAAAGGTGGAGCAGTTCGTCGCCGATGCGGGCCGTTTCACGGTGCAGGTCGGCCGGGTCCGGAACAGCCCGGCCGGAGGGCAGGAGAAGGCGGCACAAGCGCTCCGCAGCCGCAAAGGCTGTTTCGGAAATGACGGAAGCCGTTGCGGAGCCGAAGTCCAGCAGGGCGGGGTCAGGTTTGGGCGGGCAGCCGTAGGGGTTGAGGCCAGTTGCGGGGTCGACGGCGATGCGGCCGTCGCCGTCTTTCGTCAGCCACAGGCTGGTCAGGCCGGACATGAACGGGCCGCTGTCTTTTGCAGCAGGGCCTTGAAGGCGGCAAACACCTTTTCCATTTGGGGACGTTTGTAGGGAAACAGGTCTTCAGGGTCCATGGCATGAACCACGGCACTGCTGTCCACCTCGAAGACCAGCAGTTCCCCGTCGCGGGTTTCCGCGCAATCGATCACCAGGTAGTCCAGGCCCATGCGCTCATGGATGGCTTCCAGGGCCTGTTTGTGGCGCGCTGCAAAGCCGGTGTCGAACCGTTCCATGAAGAGCGCCTCTTCCGCGCGTTTTTCGGCAGATTCCGTCATTCCCCCGTTCAGGTAATGGATCATCCAGTGGTCGGAAAGCGCCATGTGGCTGGCGTAAGGTTTGCCGTCGATCAGTACGATGCGGTATTTTCGGAAGAGGCCATCGTCTCCCCGGTAGTCCACAAAACGCGCCACGAAAAACTCGGGTTCGGAATGAACTTCGAGATAGCTGGCCAGCGATTCGGCGGCTTCCGCCTTGATCAAGCCTTTTCCGGCATGCGAATCGAGCGGCCGCACGATGATGGGGTAGTCCGAGGTGTCCGGCAGCATGTCCGCCGGGTGCTCGCCAGCGGCAAGCCGTTGCAGCTGTTCCCGCGAAACGCGGGCGGCGTGGGGAATGGCAACCCCCGGGGCATCGGCCAGCAACCGGCTCACTTCGCTTCGAGACAAACGGGCGATGCGTTCAGGCGCGTTGAGAACGGGGCGAGGCCAGATTTTTGCCAGTTCGGACAACGCGTGCAGCAACGGTTGACTGGATTCCGATTCACCCACGGCCACAAAAGCCACATCGTGTTCGGGGACCTGCTGGGGGAAGGGCAGGGTGGGCGACAAATAAAGCAGCGTGAGTTCGATGTCGGAGCCTTGCGCCAGGAATTCCAGCGGCGTGTTGGCCGACAAGTCTCCCGGCGTCATGAAGGCCAGGAGGCGGATGGCGGGTTCCCGGGCGGCGGGCAGGGTGTAGATCTGGCGCAATTGCAACGCTTGTGCCTGCACGCTCAGGGCAATGTCGTGGCTTCCTTTCAGGTGCAGCAGAATCGACAAGTCCAGCAACGTGGCCGCGCTTTCTGCGCCGGGATGTTTTCCCGCGCGTTCGATCAGCTCGTTGCCGATGGGTGTGAGGTCGACGCCGCGGAAAGCCTGGGTCATGAGGGCCGCCATGCCATGAAATTCCGGAGTCACTGATGGGTTTCCTTGGCGCCGAAGGCCAGGACGGCGTTCAAGAGCCGGTCGAGGTCCTCAAGGCGGGTGCGATGATTGACGATGGCCACACGGATGGCCAGAGCCCCCCGTATGCGCGTGGTTGACGGTACGGCTACCCCCGATTCCTGCAGGGCCACCACGATGCGTGCATTTGTTTCATCCGGGTGGGTGCTGCGGTAACGGAAACACACGATGTTGAGGGCCACCGGGGCCAGCAATTCCAGTTTGGGGTGTTTTCGGATGCGCATTTCCAGATCGCGCGCCAGCGCGCAGGTCTGTGCGATGACGGCACCGAGGCGAGCCGTTCCGTAGGTCTTGAGGGTGAACCAGGTTTTCAGGGCCCTGAAGCCCCGCGAGAGGTCGGGGCCGTAGTCGCAGGGCCAGGGCGAGCCAGCAGCAACGCCAAGGGTTTCGCGCTGGAGGTAGGCTGCTGGCGATGCGAAGGTTTGCCGGTGCAAAGTCTCGTCCCGAACCAGAATGAAACCGGCATCATAGGGGACCTGCACCCATTTGTGGAAATCAAAGGCGATGGAGTCGGCAAGCTCGATGCCGTCCACGCGCCGGGCCAGTTCGGGCGACATCCGCGCGAGCGCACCAAAAGCCCCGTCCACATGGAACCACAGCCCCTGGCGACGGCACAGGGCCGCCAGGCCCTTCAGGTCGTCCAGCGCACCCACATCCACCGTCCCGGCCGTTCCCACCACCATGAAAGGCTGAAAGCCCGCTTCCCGATCGGCAAGGATGGCTTGTTCCAGTTGCTGCAGATCGATCTGGAAACGTTCGTTGACCGCGATGCGGCGCAATGCGCCGGAACCGAGGCCGGAAATATCCAGCGCCTGGGCAATGCAGCCATGGGCGCCGGCGGAAGCGTAGGCAATGAGCGGACGGGTGGCGGCGGCCACGCCGTTTTCCCTGACGGCGGGACCCAGCGCGGCGGTCCGTGCCACCAGGAC
>JAJZPY010000014.1 GCA_021811005.1 Pseudomonadota bacterium | reverse complement strand
TTTCCCGTCACCCCTTCCGACGGCGCCGATCCATATCTTCGGCGCCAATGTATTGCCGATGGAACTGATGGTGGTGGTGGGTGCCCTGCTCATGATGTTGCTGGTGGAGCTGTTCAACCGCCGTTCCATTTACGGAAAGGCGGTGGTTGCCACATCCAGCGACCGCGACGCGGCGGGGCTGATGGGAATCAACACGGGACTGGTGATCACGTTTTCCTATGCGCTGTCTTCCATGTCGGCCGCCTTTGCCGGCGTACTGATTGCCCCCATCACGCTGACTGGCGCTTCCATGGGGGCCGTGCTCGGGCTCAAGGCATTCGCAGTGGCCATTATCGGCGGCCTGACTTCCGGCCTGGGCGTGATCGTGGGGGGCATCTTGCTGGGTATCGCCGAAACCACGACCGGTTTCTACCTTTCCACCGGGTACAAGGACGTGCCCGGCCTGGTCCTGCTCCTGCTGGTCCTGGCCATCAAGCCCAGCGGGCTGTTTGGCAAGACCACCATCAAGAAGGTGTGATTGATGAAAGCTGTTCGAATTTTGGGTTTGCTGGCCGCTTTTGCCTTGCTGGCCGTATTGCCCCAGTGGATTGACAACGAATACTACGTGCACCAGGTGGTGCTGATTGCCATCTATGCGGTGTTGCTGTTCGGGCTGGACATCGTGGTTGGCTATACCGGGGAAGTGTCCCTGGCCCATGCCGGGCTATTCGGCATCGGTGCCTATGCGGCGGGCATTCTCAACTGGAAGCTCGGTTGGCCATTCTACCTGGCCATTCCCTCCAGCATTTTCGTCACGGCCGCATTCGGGCTGCTGCTGGCGCTGCCTGCCCTGCGGGTCACGGGTCCTTACCTGGCCATGGTGACGCTGGCATTTGGCACCATTGCCCAGATCCTGATCAACGAGATGGACTTCCTCACCAACGGACCGTTGGGCATCACCATCAAGAAGCCCGAGCTGTTTGGCTTCATTCTGGAAGAACAGCATTACTACTACGTGGTGATCGCGATCTTCCTGTTGGCGATGCTGCTCATCAACCGGATTCTCAAATCCCATTTGGGCCGCGCATTCGAAGCTTTGCGCGGGAGTCCGGTGGCCTCAGACTGCATGGGGGTCAGCGTCTATTTCTACAAGGTGTTTGCCTTTGTCATCAGCGCAGGACTTGCAGGGCTGGCCGGGGGCATGTTCACGTTCAACGAACTCTACATTGCGCCCAACACATTCAATTTCGAGCTGACCGTGCTGTTTCTGCTGGCACTCATCATGGGCGGGCGCAAGACCCGGCTCGGGCCGGTGCTGGGTGCCGCCATTGTGGTGTTGCTGCCCAACGTTTTGAACGACATCGAATTGTTCCGGGTTTTGGCCCACGTTATTGCCGTCGGCGTGGCGCTTTTCGTCGCCCGTCATTTCATTTCCCGAAATCGCTCGCTCAAGCCGCTGGCAATCCCCGTGGCGGGTGCAATTGCGCTGGAGTGGAGCGCACACAAGCTGCAGGAAATGACCGACTGGCGCATCACCATTTTCGGTTTCCTGATCCTGTTCGTGGTGTACTACCTGCAGGAAGGCATCATCGGATGGGTCCGCAACGTGATTGGACATTATCGCCCGCAATGGGTGACGCGTGCGCTGGCGGTCGACAAGGACAAGGAAGGACAGGTGTGGGCCGCACCGGACCATGCCGTGAAAAAAGACGGACCTTTGCTTGAAGCCCGCCAGATCCTGATGCAGTTTGGTGGCCTCAAGGCGCTCAACCAGGTCGATCTGGCCGTGGCACGCGGGTCAATTCATGGACTGATCGGGCCCAACGGGTCAGGCAAGTCCACCATGATGAACGTGCTGACGGGGATTTACACGCCCACCCAAGGGAGCGTCGTTTTCAACGGCAGCACGATTTCCGGCGATACGCCTTCGGCCATCGCGTTGCAGGGGATGGCACGGACCTTCCAGAATCTGCAGCTGTTCGGAGAAATGACGGCGCTGGAAAACGTGCTGGTGGGCTTGCATCACACCTACCAGTCCAACCTGATCGACGTCATGCTCGGCACGCCCCGTTACCGACGCGAAGAGGCGGCTGCCCGGACCCGCGCTGCCAGCATTCTGCGTTTCGTCGGACTGGAAGCTTTCATGAACGAAGAGGCGCGCAACCTGCCCTATGGTCGCCAGCGGCTGCTGGAAATCGGGCGCGCCCTGGGCCTTAACCCCGCGCTGCTTTTGCTGGATGAGCCCGCTGCCGGACTGACGTCTCCTGAAATCAAGGATCTGATCGAAATCATCCGCAAGATCCGGGAACATGGCATTACCGTGATCCTGATCGAACACCACATGGATGTGGTGATGGGCATTTCCGACGTGGTATCGGTGCTGGACTTCGGCCAGAAGATTGCGGAAGGACAGCCTGCGGCAGTGCAATCCGATCCTAAAGTTATTGATGCTTACCTGGGCGGTCAGGCTTCTGCCTGACCGAGGAGAGAACCATGTTGGAAATTCACGATCTCAAGGCAGCCTACGGCCAAGTCCAGGTACTGCATGGCATTTCACTGAATGTGCCACAAGGCCAGGTGGTGACCCTGATTGGCTCCAACGGTGCGGGTAAAACCACCACCATGCGTGCGGTGAGCGGAATGCTCAAACCCTCGGGCGGGCGCATCGAATTGGGTGGAAAAAACATCACCGGACTGCCGGCCCACCGCATTGCAAAAATCGGGCTGGCCCACAGTCCTGAAGGGCGCAGAGTATTTCCCACGCAATCGGTGCGAGACAATCTGCTGCTGGGTGCTTTCACGCGGCTGACGTTGGGTGGGCAGCGACCCCGGGGCGACATCCAGGGTGACCTTGAAAAGGCCCTTGATCTGTTTCCGCGGCTGAGGGAGCGCCAGCATCAGCTGGCAGGCACCCTTTCCGGAGGCGAGCAGCAAATGCTGGCCATGGCACGAGCCCTGATGCTCAAGCCCGAAGTTTTACTGCTTGATGAACCTTCCATGGGGTTGGCACCGATCCTGGTGGAAGAAGTATTCCATATCATCGGACGGCTGAAAGCGCAGGGCATGACCATGTTGCTGGTCGAGCAGTTTGCCGCCGCAGCGCTGGCGGTGGCGGACTATGGTTACGTGCTGGAAAATGGCCGCATCGCCGTTCATGGGCCAGCTGCCCAGTTGCGCAGCGATCCCAAGGTGCAGGCTGCCTATCTGGGTGGCGCTGCAGGCCACTGAGCGCCAGCTAGTAGCCGCCCTGGAGAAAAAGAAAGGCCACTGCCAGGGCCATGCCCACCAGCAGCCCCAGCAATACCAGCACGCCGGTTAGCCAGCGCTGCAGGCTATGTTGCTGGGCGCGTAGGGCCTGGACTTCCTGGCGCAAGCTGCCGTTTTCCGTGCGCTCCAAAAGCGCCCGATGGACGAGCCGCGGCAGTTCCGGCACCAGCGTAACCCACTGTCCGCCTTCCTGGCGGACAGCCCGCACCAGCCCCCGCCATCCCACCTGTTCGCTCATCCAGCGCTCAAGGAAAGGCTTGGCGGTTTTCCAAAGATCGAGATCGGGATCCAGGTCGCGCCCCAGTCCTTCAACATTGAGCAGGGTTTTTTGCAGCATGACCAGTTGCGGCTGGATTTCCATATTGAAGCGGCGCGACACCTGAAACAGCCGCAGCAGCACTTTGCCGAAAGAAATTTCACGCAGGGGTTTGTCGAAAATCGGTTCACATACGGAGCGGATGGCCGACTCGAACTCGTCGGAACGCGTATCCGCAGGAACCCACCCGGCTTCGATATGGGCTGTGGCCACCCGGTGGTAGTCGCGACGGAAGAAGGCAAGAAAGTTCTGGGCCAGGTAATTCTTGTCCCGCGCATTGAGGGTACCGATGATACCGAAATCGAGTCCCACATAGCGGCCATCATCGGCCACCTGGATGTTTCCGGGATGCATGTCGGCATGGAAAAACCCGTCACGGAATACCTGGGTGAAGAAAATTTCCACGCCATCGCGAGCCAGTTTCGGGATGTCCACGCCTTTGCTCCGGAGAACGTCCACCTGGCTGATGGGGGTTCCTTTCATGCGTTCCATCACCATGACCCGGGTGTCGCAGTAGTCCCAGAACACTTCGGGAATGATGAGCAGGCGGCGGTCTGAAAAATTGCGTCTCAACTGGCTGGCGTTGGACGCTTCCACCATGAGGTCCAACTCCTCGTGCAGGTGCTTTTCGAACTCGGCCACTACTTCCACGGGGCGCAGCCGTCGCATTTCCGAAAACAAACGTTCAAGCAGACGGGCCAGGGTGTAGAGCAGGGCCACGTCGCGCGCGATGGCACGATCAACATTCGGGCGAAGGATTTTGACGGCCGCTTCCTGGCCATTCTGCAGCTCTGCAAAGTGGACCTGGGCCACAGAGGCGCTGGCCACCGGCGTCACGTCAAAGGAGGCAAACACCTGGTCCAGCGGCTTTCCGTAGATGTGCTCCAGCATGGCCTGGGCCTGCTCGCCCGGGAAAGGGGGGACCTGATCCTGCAGGCGGGCCAGCTCGTCCGCGATGTCCAGCGGGATGAGGTCACGACGAGTGGATAGCGCCTGGCCAAATTTGACGAAAATGGGGCCCAACGTTTCCAGCGCGCGGCGCAACCGGATAGCCCTTGGGGCATCGAAGCGGCGCCAAAACAGCAAACTGCGGGTGAACGAGCGGGCAGTGGTGGTGCTCGGGTGGGCAAAGACAAACTCATCCAGCCCGTACGTGACAAACACCGACAGGATTTTGAAGAGCCGAAGCACGCGCATCAGGTCCGCCTCGTCATGCGCTGTTCAAAGCGGGAGACGGCTTGGTCGAGTTCGGCCACATCCCGTGAAAATCGCTGCAATGCCGTGCGCGTTGCGACAAACCGGCCTTCTTCAGCAACGTACTCCGTCAAGGAGTCGGACAGGCGCCGGGCGCTGTCTTTCGCCCAACCCCGGGCATTGCGCGCAGACCGGGCGATGCGATGGGCCAGCAAGTCGCCAACCACGCGGCTCAGCAATTCCTCGAGATCGGGTCTGAAATTCCGCGCAAGAAAACCCACTTCGTGCGCAAGGCCGCTGTTGCCTTCCAGATGCAGTTCGCGCAAGGCGGCGCCCTCATCGGTCAAAAACAGCGGCAGGGCCGAAAAAGGCATGCGAATGGTGAGCTGGGGCTGATCGGGAATGGCTTCGCTCAGTTCGGGATAGCCTTGTGCGCCAATTCCGAACGGAATGCGCCACCCGCCAAGATCCAGCACGACGGTGCTTCCCGAGAACGGTTGCAGCCGCTGGGCAGCCCAGGGCGCGGTATCGAAAAGGGCGCCTAATCCGAGGGACAGTCGCTGGCGCAGAAAGTCCTTCACCATTTGTAACCCCGGTGCAATGCAACCACGCCGGCCGACAGATTGAACCAGTCCACTTCATCAAAGCCCGCCTCGGACATCATGGATTTGAGTTCCTGCTGGCCGGGATGCATGCGAATGGACTCCGCCAGGTATTGGTAACTCGCTTCGTCGTCCGCAATCCAGCGGCCGATTTTGGGAATGACCTTGAAGGAGTAAGCGTCGTACAAAGGTTGCAGGGGGGCCCAGACTTTGGAAAATTCGAGCACCAATGCGCGCCCTCCCGGCTTGAGCACGCGATGCATTTCGGCCAGCGCGGCGTCCTTGCGCGTCATGTTGCGCAGCCCGAAAGCCACGCTGACACAATCAAAATGATTGTCGGGGAAGGGGAGGCGCTCGGCGTCGCACTGCACCGTGGGCAGTACATGGCCGGCATCCAGCAGACGGTCCCGGCCACGGGAAAGCATCTGGAAGTTGATGTCGGTCATGACGACCACTCCGCCAGAGCCCACTCTCCGGGCAAAGCCGCGTGCCAGATCGCCGCTGCCGGAAGCCAGGTCAAGCACGCGGTTTCCGGGGCGGACCGCGGCCACATTGAGCGTGAAATGTTTCCAGGCCCGATGCATGCCTGCTGACATCAGGTCATTCATCAAATCGTAGCGCGAGGCAACGGAATCGAATACTTCGGCCACCTTGTGGGCTTTTTCGGACTCCTCGACTTGCGTGAAACCAAAATGCGTCTTGCTCATGGGATCAGTGGGTATCCCGGCTCGCGCCTGCCGCTTCCAGGTGGTTGAGGTAGCTGGCCCAGTATTCTTCCTGGTTTTCCCCCAGATCCTTCAGGTAGTCCCAGGAATAAATTCCCGTGTCGTGCCCGTCCGAAAAACGGATCTGGATGGCATAGTTTCCAACCGGGATGATTTCAGTGATGCCAACCAGGCGTTTTCCGGTCTGGAGGGTTTCCTGGCCGGGGCCATGTCCGCGCACTTCGGCGGAAGGCGAGTAGACGCGCAGGTATTCGATCGGGAACTGGTATTGGTGGCCGTCGCTGAAAACCACATCCAGCCGGCGAGAGGCTTGATGCAGCGTGATTTCGGTAGGCCAGGGGGTTTCTGGGGTAAGTCCGGCCATGAAGCACCTAAAAAATGGGTTTGAGTCCGGTATGATAAACCATTTGGCCTGAATTCATGACCATTGCCCAAAATCTGGACCGGATACGAGATCAGGTCACCCGGCTGGCACAAGGCCGCCCGGTTCAGATTGTGGCTGTGAGCAAGGGGCAGCCCCCCGAAAAAATCCGGGAGGCCTGTCAGGCAGGACAAAAAGCTTTTGGCGAAAGCTATGTTCAGGAGGCCCTGCACAAGCAGTCGTTCCTGAGCGACCTGGCGCTGGAGTGGCATTTCATCGGGCCGCTTCAGAGCAACAAGACCACTTCGGTGGCGTTGCATTTTGAATGGGTGCATGGCATCGATCGGATAAAAATTGCCGAGCGCCTCTCGAATGCCCGGGTCGAAGCCGGATTGCCTCCGCTCAACGCCTGTCTGCAGGTGAATTTGAGCGGAGAATCCAGCAAGTCCGGGGTTCCTGCAGGCGAGGTGGCACATCTTGCGCGGGCGGTCGGGGAGCTTCGGGGTATCCGGCTGCGGGGACTCATGACCCTGCCCGAACCCACGCCAGATCCCGACCTGCAGCGCCGCAGGTTTTCCGAGCTGCGGATGCTCAAGGAATCGCTCCAGGCGCTTGGGCTCCCGCTCGATACATTGTCCATGGGCATGTCGGAAGACTTTGCCTCGGCCGTCATGGAAGGCTCTACAATAGTGCGGATCGGAACGGCCCTGTTTGGAGAGAGGCTACGAAAACCATGAGCATCGTGTTTGTTGGCGGCGGCAACATGGCCTCGGCGTTGATTGGCGGGTTGATTGCCCACGGGCAGCCTGCCGAAGACGTCCGTGTGGTGGAAATCCAGCCCGAAGCGGCGGAACGGCTGCGCAAGGATTGGGGCATTCAAACGTACGACCGATTGTCCCCGGTCGTCGAGCAGGCCGGCACGCTGGTTCTTGCCGTCAAACCGCAGCAGCTGCATGAGGTTGTGGCAGCGTTGCCCCCCCTTTCGCCCGATGTGCGGGTGATCAGCGTGGCGGCAGGCATCCGGACCAGTTCCCTGTCCCGCTGGTTGCATGGACATGCCAATATCGTGCGCGCCATGCCCAATACGCCAGCCCTGGTTCGCCAGGGAGTTGCCGGGTTGTATGCCATGCCCGGCGTATCGGAGGAGGACCGGCTGCATGCCCAGTCCTTGTTGCGCGCGGTCGGGGCTGTGGTTTGGGTGGAAAAGGAAAGTGATCTCGATGCCGTGACCGCGGTTTCCGGCAGCGGACCGGCTTATGTTTTCTATTTCATGGAAGTCATGCTCAAGGCGGCCCTGTCGCTGGGGTTGAATGACAAAGCGGCACGCCTTCTGGTCCAGGAGACGGTGCTGGGCGCAGCCCAGCTGGCGAAAACGAGCCCGGATGGTCCTGAGACGTTGCGGCGCAAGGTGACGTCTCCGGGAGGCACCACGGAAGCGGCCATCGCGGTATTCGAACGCAGCGGGCTGGAATCGATTGTCATCGAAGCGCTACAAGCCGCTTCCAGACGTTCCTGCGAGTTGGGCGACAGCCTGGATCGAGAGTGAAGCAAGGAGAAAACCGTTGACTGGCACCCTGGAATCACTGCTTGAAATTCTGTTTGGATTGTTTTCATTTGCGGCACTGCTGCGTTTTTTGCTGCAACTTGTCGACGCGCCTTACCGCAATCCCGTGAGCGATTTTGCAATTTCCCTGAGCGATTTTGCCGTACGGCGGTTGCAGCGGGTGATGCCTGGGCGGCTCGGCATTGCCTATGCGGCGTTGCTGTGGGCATGGGTTCTGGAATGCGTTCTGCTGACCCTCAATCTCACGCTGTTTGGCATGATCAGATTTTCAGAGTTGCTGTACTTCCTGCCCTGGGTATTTGCCATGGGTGCCGTTTCACTTCTTCGGCATGGACTTTATATCCTGATGGGGGCCGTGTTCGTTCTGGCCGTCCTGAGCTGGGTCAACCCCTACAGTCCGGTCATGCCCGCGGCGGACGCATTGACGCGACCTTTCCTGAATCCGCTGCGCCGTTTCATCCCGATGCTGGGGTCGGTGGATTTGTCGCCAGTGGTTTTGATGGTGATCTTCCAGTTGACGCTGACCATCATCGTGGGTGGATTGGAGATGCTCGTGCAACGCCTGATGTGAGTCACATCAGGATGACGTCATACTGTTCCTGATTGGAACCGGCACCCACCTGAAGGCTGATGGGTTTGCCGATGAAGTCGCTGACGCCGGCCAAACCTTGCGACTCTTCGTCAAGAAAAAGGTCCACCACGCGCTGGTGGGCAATCACCCGGTACTCCTTGGCATCGAACTGGCGCGCTGCGCGCACGATTTCCCGCAGGATTTCATAACACACGGTTTGTGGCGTCTTGAGTTGCGCGCTCCCCTTGCAGCAGGGGCAGGGTTCGCACAGCACATGCGCCAGGCTTTCCCGCGTGCGTTTTCGCGTGACTTCGATCAGTCCAAGGGTGGTGAAGCCGTTGACGGTCACCCGGGTGCGGTCGCGGGCGAGTGCTTTCCTGAATTCGGCAAGGACGGCTTCGCGGTGTTCCTCGTTGTCCATGTCGATGAAATCCGCAATGATGATGCCGCCCAGATTGCGCAGCCGCAATTGCCTGGCGATGGCCTGTGCGGCTTCCAGGTTGGTTTTGAACACGGTATCGTCGAAATTGCGGACGCCCACAAACCCCCCGGTGTTCACATCGATGGTGGTCATGGCTTCGGTCTGGTCGATGATGAGATACCCCCCAGACTTCAGGTCCACGCGTCGCGCCAAGGCCTTCTCGATCTCTTCTTCCACGCCGAACAAATCGAAAAGCGGTCGCGCCCCGCTGTAATGTTCGAGTACGGGCAGGGCCTGGGGGCAGTAATGGGAAGCGAAGTCCACCAGCTTGTGGAAGTTTTCCCGTGAATCCACCAGCACGCGATCGGTGTCTTCCATTACAAAATCCCGAATGACCCGCTGTGCCAGGCTGAGGTCCTGGTAGAGCAATGTCGGGAGACTTGTGCGCTTGCAAGCTTCGAGGATGTCGGACCAAAGTTGTGTGAGGTACTCGAGGTCCTTCAGAAGGTCGCGGTCAGAAGTGGATTCAGCCACGGTCCGAACGATGAAGCCGCCCTGAATGTCAGCCGGGATCAGTCCCTGGAACCTTTCGCGCAACTGGTTTCGTTCTTCTTCGCTTTCGATGCGCTGCGATACCCCGATGTGGCTTTCCTGGGGCAGGTAGACCAGATAGCGGCCGGCAATGCTGATTTGCGTGGAGAGGCGCGCACCTTTGGTTCCGATAGGGTCCTTGATGACCTGAACCATCAGGGACTGGCCTTCGGACAGGGTCTGTTCAATCGGCCGCGTCGGTTCCTCGGAGTTCCGTGGGGTCCAGATGTCGGCCACATGAAGAAACGCGGCACGATCCAGCCCCAAATCGATAAAGGCCGACTGCATTCCCGGCAGGACGCGGGCCACCCGACCCCAGTAGATGTTGCCCACCAACCCGCGAGCGGAGGTGCGCTCCACATGAATTTCCTGCGGCACGCCCAGCTCCATGATGGCAACGCGCGTTTCCTGGGGTGTGATGTTGACCAGAATCTGATTGTTCACTGGATTCCTCTTCCAAACAGCGACAGCAGCTGATCCGTTTCAAACAGGGGCAATCCCATGACGCCGCTCGGGCTGCCGTCGATGCGGGCAATGAAACGCGAAGCAAAGCCCTGGATTCCGTACCCACCCGCCTTGTCGCGGTACTCTCCGGTGCTGACGAAGGCCTCGATATCTTCTCGAGAGAGTGTTCGGAACCAAACCCGGGTCACGGAGACGCGGTATTCAAAACCGGGTGGATGGATCATGGCCACGGCTGTGACGACTTCGTGCACGCTCCCTGAAAGAAGCTCGAGCATGCTTCTCGCCTCCTGGGCATCAGCGGGCTTTCCAAGGATCCGGCGACCCACGGCCACAGTGGTATCCGCAGCGAGAACCGGATGGCGCGGCAAATGAGTGTGCTCCAGCCGCTGCCATCCTGCAAGCGCCTTGGCTTTGGCCAAGCGCACGGCATAGTCCAGCGGAAGTTCCTCTTCCAGGGGTGTTTCATCTACGGCTTCCTGTTGGCCTTCAGGCATCAACACCGTGTACGCGACCCCGATCCGGTTCAGCAGTTCGCTCCGGCGGGGACTGTTGGAGGCAAGATAAATCATGGACGACATTACTCCCGATGATACGGATGCCCCTTCAGAATGGCGCTTGCGCGGTAGAGCTGTTCTGCAAGCAGGACACGCACCAGGCCATGGGGCAAGGTCATGCGCGACAGCCCGACCTGTTCACGGGCACGCTGTTTGACGCGCGCATGAAGGCCATCCGCGCTGCCGATGACAAAGCAGAGATCCTCCGCCTTGGCCATGCCTTGTTTCAGCACATCGGCGAGATCCTTGGTGGACCACAGGGAGCCTCGCTCATCCAGTGCATAGCACAGGCTGTCTTCCGGAATGTTGGCGAGAATGCGATGGGACTCCAATTCGAGGATCTGCTCTGTGGATCGTCCCGAATGCCGGGGCTCGGGTTTGAGCTCGGTCAGGATCACCGGCATTTCGCGAGGCATGCGTTGCAGATATTCCTGCGAGGCGTCGCTGACCCATCGGGGCATGCGATGACCCAAGGCAATGATGCGTATTTTCAACGGGCTTATCCGTTGGCGGCACGCCGAGGCTGTGCCGGAACGCCACCCCAAAGCTCGGACAGGTTGTAGTATTCGCGTGCGGCCGGTTGCATGATGTGCACGACCACGGAACCCGCATCCACCAGTATCCACTCGCCTCCGGCGAGCCCTTCCATCCCCTGGACGGGCGCTCCAAGGAGCAGGAGGCGGTCTTCCACGTTGCGTGCAAGCGCTTTTGTCTGGCGCGTGGAGTCGGCGCTGGCGATGACCATGTAGTCACAGAGGGAAGTCAGTTTGCGTACGTCCAGAACTTCAATGTCCCGGGCTTTGATGTCTTCAAGGGCGAGTACAACTTCGTCTTTGACACGAAGGGGGTCCATGCGTCTCCTAACGATAAAGCTGATGAGTTTCAATATAGTCCAGGACGGTGGGCGGTAGCAAATCTGCAGGTGGGTGACCTGCGTGCAGCGCATTCCGGACGTCCGTTGCAGAAATATCGAGCAGCGGCATGCGGCAGGAAGCGATGGTTCCTCCGGCTCCATGCGCCTGCCGGGAAGGGCAGTGGCGGCGTTCGAATTCTTCGCGCAATGCGAGTGGCATCGCAGCGGTGCTTAGCGGCGACCCGGGCCGGCAAAAAACGGCCAGGTGCACCTGATCGAGCAACTCGAGCCAGCGATGCCAGGTGGGCAGGCGAAGAAAAGCATCAGCCCCCAGAATGAGCCATAACGGGCGTTGAGCGCCCCAATCCGCGCGCAGTTCCTGGATGGTGTCGATCGTGTAGGTGGGACCGCTGCGACGGATTTCGCGATCATCCACCTGCAGTCCCGGTACCTGTTGTGTTCCCCGACGCACCATTTCGAGCCGGTCGCCGGCGGGCGCTTCAGGGTGCCGCTGCCAGGGTGCACCGGCCGGAATGAGGATGACGCCGGAGAGGTTCAGCTGTCGCAGGGCCTCCTGGGCCAATGCCAGGTGACCGGCATGCAATGGATCGAAAGTCCCGCCCAGAATGCCTACGGGATCAGTTCCGTTCATCCGCCGCGTATCTCTCCGTGCCCAAGAACCACGAACTTTTGGCTGGTCAGGCCTTCCAGGCCCACCGGGCCCCGGGCATGCAACTTGTCCGTGGAGATGCCGATTTCCGCGCCCAGTCCGTATTCGAATCCATCGGCGAAGCGGGTCGAGGTATTGACCATGACGGAACTGGAATCCACTTCCCTGAGGAAGCGGTTTGCGTTGTCCCAGTCGTTGGTGATGATGGCGTCGGTATGTTGCGAGCCGTAACGGGCGATGTGTTCGATCGCCGCATCAAGCGATGGCACGATGCGAATGGCCAGGATGGGGGCCAGATATTCCGCGTACCAGTCTGCTTCTTCAGCGGGTTTCATGGCAGAAACCAGCTGGCGGGCGGCTTCGTCGCCGCGCAGTTCGACCCCCTTTTCAAGATACACGGCGCACAGCGGAGGCAGCACCTCGGAGGCAATGGCTTCGTGCACCAGCAGGGTTTCCATGGTGTTGCAGGTGCCGTAGCGCTGGGTTTTGGCGTTGTCAGCCACGCGCACGGCCATGGACCTGTCGGCGCTCGCGTCAATGAAGGTATGGCAGACGCCGTCGAGATGCTTGATGACCGGAATGCGGGCTTCATTCGAAATGCGTTCGATCAGCCCTTTGCCGCCTCGGGGAACGATCACATCCACCAGGCCCTTGAGCGTGATCAGTTCGCCGACCGCTGCCCGATCCGTGATGTCCATGACCTGGACCGCGGCGGTGGGCAGGTTGGCGCCGCGCAGGCCCTCGTGCATGGCCTTGGCAATGATCTGGTTGGAACGCAGGGCTTCCGAGCCGCCGCGCAGAATGCAGGCGTTGCCGGATTTGAGGCAAAGACCGGCAGCATCGGCCGTGACGTTTGGGCGAGCTTCGTAAATGATGGCGATGACCCCGAGCGGTACACGCATGCGGCCCACTTCGATGCCGGAAGGTCTGCGCGCCAGTCCCGTGATTTCCCCTACCGGATCCTGCAAGGAGGCAATCTGCTCCAGGCCTGCGGCCATGGATTCAATGCTTTTGCGAGTAAGGGAAAGGCGGTCGATGAATGCGGCATCCAGGCCTTTTTGCCTTGCCTGTTCAACGTCCTGCGCATTGGCCGCCAGCAGGGTTTCCTGATCCCGGCGCAAGGCGGATGCTGCAAGCACCAGGGCTTCGTTCTTGGCGGCAGTGCGGGCTCGTGCAATATGCCGGGCAGCTGCCCGTGCGGCCTGGCCCAGGGCGGCAACTTGTGATTGAAGGGTGTGGGAACTCATGGGTGTCAGCAACTCAAAAAGTCAGTATCCGATGTTCGGTGGGGTCATGCAAGCCGGGCTCCGGGGCGGGAACGTTGACGCTGGAACCACAGCCCGAGCTCAAGCAAGGCATCCCAGGGGTCTCTGGGGTCCACGCCCTTGATCATGCGGTCAATGGCGGCAGCCATGAGGAGTGCCCGCTCGCAGGAGGACGGGGACAAGGTGGCGCTGAGCGGTTCCAGCAGTTTCTGGCGCGGTCCCCAGACGCGTGCCTCCCTGAAGGCGGCGGCAAGCGGCCGACGTTCCTGGCGTGCCCGGGCCAGGTGGATCAGGGCACGCAAATCCTCGGTGACGGACCAGAGCACGAGCGGCAGCGGTTCACCTTCACCCTGCAGCCCCCTGAGCGTGCGGGCAAAGCGAGGCAAGTCACCTGCAAAGAGGGCCAACGAAAGATCGGGGGCAGAATATCGCCCGACTTGCAGCACGGCATTGCGGACATCCAGATCGGGCAGAAGGCCGGCCGGAAAAAGCAGGCCCAGTTTCTGGATTTCCTGGTGGGCGGCCAGAAGATTGCCTTCCACCCGATCGCACAGGAATGCCAGCGCATCCCGGGAAATTTCCTGCTGCTGGCGCGAAAGCCGATGGGTGATCCAGGATGGCAGTTGTTCCCGGCTGACAGCGGCTGCGTGAATGAGGGTGCCCTGGCTTTCGAGGGCCTGGAACCACGCGGATTGCTGGGTCCGATAATCCAGAGCCGGGAGGCTCACGAGAATCAGCATGTCGGGTCCGGCAAGCGCGGGCAACCCTTCCAGCTGACGGCCCCCTTCGACGCCCGGTTTGCCCGACCCGAGACGCAGTTCCACGATTTTTTTCTCGCCGAAGAGGGAACCGCTGCGACACGCCTGGGCCAGGAGACTCCAGTCGAAGCCCGTTTCCACGACCAGCACGTCCCGCGTCGTAAAGTCTTGGCGGGCTGCCGTGCTGCGCAGCATATCCAGCGACTCCAGGGCAAGAAGAGGTTCTTCTCCCAGCACAGCATAGAGGGAGCCGAGGCTCTGGCGCAGGTGGTTTTCCAGCTTCTCCGACGAGATGCGCACGGCCTTACGGGCTCGCAGCCGCCTTGGGTTTCAGCGCGGCCAGGCGTCGCAGCATCTGCTGCACCAGATCGTGGCGCATATCCTTGTACAGCAGCTGTTCTTCGTACTGCTTGGCAAGAATCTGCACGTCGTTGTAGTTGAACAGGCGGGATATGGTGATGTCGGTTGGAGGCAGCAATTCCTCTCCGGAGCTGTCGGCTGCCCGGAACCTGAGGCGGGATAGCAGGGTGAACTGGGACACCGTTCCCTGCGCATTGAGCGTGAGGATCTGCTTGTCCTTGACGAGAGGCGATACGTAAACCACCACGTCGGCCTGATCAGGGCGCGATACCAGCGTGACGCCGGCATCGCGCGTCAGGGCGGTACGGACTTCGCGGTCAAGGTCATGGTCCAGGTTGCCGCTCAGGTAGACTTTCTGATAGGCCAGGTGGGGTGCGCCGCGCAACTGGAAACCGCAACCGGCCAGCAACAAGGCGCTGCCGGCCATCAGAAATTGCCGCCGGGAACGCATGGCTTCAGAGCACCACATTGATGAGGCGACCCGGAACCACCACGACCTTCTTGACGGTTTGCCCGGCCAGGTGTTTTTCGAGACTGGGATGCGCCAGCGCCAGGGCTTCCAGGTCGCCCCGCGGCAGATCGGGGCTGGCGATCAGGCTGCCGCGCAACTTGCCGTTGACCTGCAGGACCAGTTCCACCGTGTTGCGTTGAAGGGCCTGGGGGTCGGGCTCTGGCCAGGGGGCGTCGAGAATGCTGTCCCCGTAACCCATTTCCCGCCACAGAGTTTCTGCCAGATGGGGCGTGATGGGTGAGAGCAGGCGCAACAGGATCGAAAGTCCTTCCTCGGCCAGGGCCGGATCGGCTTCCCCCGCTTTTTCCAGCGCATTGAGCAACTTCATCGCGGCGGAGGCGACGGTGTTGAACTGATGCTTCGAGAGGTCGTAATTGGCCTGTTTGAGCAGCGCGTGGACTTCGTAACGCGTTTCGGAAGCAGTGATCTGCCGCAGCGCCGCCGCTTCGCGGCGCGCCTTGTGCGAGGCCGCGAAAGCCCAAATCCTGCGCAGGAACCGGTACGCGCCCTGCACGCCGGCATCCGACCATTCCAGCGACTGGTCTGGGGGACTGGTGAAGATGATGAAAAAGCGCGCCGTGTCCGCACCGTACTGATCGATCAGTGCCTGAGGATCCACGGTGTTGCCTTTGGATTTCGACATCTTGGCGCCATCCTTCAGCACCATGCCTTGTGTCAGCAGGTGCGTGAAAGGTTCGTCATGGCGAATCAGCCCGGCATCGCGCATCAGCTTGTTGAAAAAGCGGGCGTAGAGCAAGTGGAGAATGGCGTGTTCGATTCCCCCCACGTATTGATCCACGGGGAGCCAGTAGTTGGCCCGTTCGTCCAGCATGGCGGTGGAAAGTTCGGGGCAGGCATAGCGGGCGAAGTACCAGGAAGACTCCACAAAAGTATCCATGGTGTCGGTTTCGCGCCGGGCGGGCCGGTTGCAGGCCGGGCAGGTCGTTTCATAGAACGACGGGTCTTTCTTGATGGGTGAGCCCACCCCTTCAAAAGTCACGCCTTCTGGCAGCACGACAGGAAGATCTTCGTCGGGGACGGGCACCTGCCCGCAGGATTCGCAATGAATGATCGGAATCGGGCAACCCCAGTAGCGCTGACGGGAAATGCCCCAGTCTCTCAGGCGATATTGCACCTGGGGCCTGCCGCTGTCGAGGGCATGCAGGACCACGCCCATTTTCTGGCGGGCCTCTTCAGAACTGCGTCCGGAAAAATCTTCGGAGTCGAATAGGATGCCGTCTTCCGTGAAAGCCTGTTTCAGCGGCATTTCCAACGGGCCGTCCTGCGGCCGGATGACCGGTTTGATGGGCAGTCCGTACTGGGAGGCAAACTCGAAATCCCGTTCGTCGTGTGCAGGGACCGCCATGACGGCCCCTTCTCCATAGGCCATCAGCACGTAGTTGGCGACCCAAACCGGAAGAAGGGCGCCCGTCAACGGATGAATCACCGTCAAGCCGGTATCCATCCCCTTTTTGACCTGGGTGGCGAGCTCGGCCTCGGCAACGCCGCCCTGGCGACATTCCTGGATGAACTGCTGCAGGGCCGGATTGGTTTCGGCGGCATTCAAGGCCAGCGGATGCTCTGCTGCAATGGCCACATAGGTTGCCCCATACAGGGTGTCAGCCCGTGTGGTGAAGACGGTCAGGGCCTCCTGGTCTTGCGCAAGCGCAAAGCGAACCTGCGTGCCTTCCGAACGCCCGATCCAGTTGCGTTGCATGGTCTTGACCTGTTCGGGCCAGCCGGGCAGGTTGTCCAGTTCCCGCAGCAATTCGTCCGCGTAGGCCGTGATGCGGAGGTAATACATGGGGATTTCCCGCTTCTCCACGACGGCTCCGGAACGCCAGCCGCGACCTTCGATGACTTGCTCGTTGGCGAGGACGGTCTGGTCCACAGGATCCCAATTGACGGTACCTGTTTTTTGATACACCAGACCCTGCTTGAACAGGCGCGTGAAAAGCCATTGCTCCCAGCGGTAATATTCAGGGCGGCAGGTTGCAATTTCGCGTTCCCAGTCGATGGCGAGTCCGAGCGATTTGAGCTGGCGCTTCATGGCGTCGATGTTCTGGTAAGTCCAGTGCGCGGGAGCCACCTTGTTTTGCAGCGCGGCGTTTTCTGCCGGCAGCCCGAAAGCATCCCATCCCATCGGTTGCAGCACGTTATACCCTTTCATGCGATGGCTGCGTGCCAGCACATCGCCAATGGTGTAATTGCGCACATGCCCCATGTGCAACTTTCCGGATGGGTAAGGAAACATCGAGAGACAGTAGTACTTGGGACGGGAAGCGTCTTCCCGAGCCCGGTAGGCATGGCGTGTTTCCCATTCGGCCTGCAGTTTCGGCTCGATCTCCTGGGGTTGGTATTGGTCTTCCATGGGCGTTATTTTGGAAAAAGCGAAATTATACCTCGGCGCCGGAACAAACCCGGTTCCCCTCTCGTATAATCTCATGCTTCCCATTCGAGTAATGTCATGAGTTCAAATCTTCTGGAAGGGCTCAATGCCGAACAGAAAGCAGCAGTGACCCTGCCCAGGCAATCGGCCCTGATTCTGGCCGGTGCCGGCAGTGGCAAGACGCGCGTGCTGACCACGCGCATGGCCTGGCTGATCCAGAACGGCCAGGTCGGCCCCCAAGGCCTGCTGGCCGTGACCTTTACCAACAAGGCGGCACGCGAAATGCTCGCGCGCCTGTCCGCACTGCTGCCGATCAATACCCGCGGCATGTGGGTGGGGACTTTTCATGGCCTGTGCAACCGACTGTTGCGGGCCCATGCCCGCGAAGCCCAGCTGCCGTCGCTTTTTCAGATCCTGGACGTGCAGGACCAGTTGTCAGCCGTCAAACGCGTGATCCGTGCGCTCAACTACGACGAAGAGCGCTACGTGCCCAGGCAGGTGCAGCAGTTCATCAACAGCCACAAGGAAGAAGGGCGACGCCCTGCGGCCATTGAAGCTTTCGACGCTCACAGCCGCGCCTTGCGTGACCTGTACGTGGCGTATGAAGCCCAATGCCAGAAAGAAGGCGTGGTGGACTTTGCCGAACTGCTCTTGCGTTCCGTGGAGTTGCTCCAGGGCAACGAGCTGATCCGCGACCATTATCGTGAACGCTTTCCCTTTGTGCTGGTGGACGAGTTTCAGGATACCAATCGCTTGCAGTATCTTTGGCTGCGCCTTTTGGCGGGCCCCAGGACTTCCGTGTTTGCGGTCGGGGACGACGACCAGTCAATCTACGCCTTCCGCGGAGCGGAAGTTGCGAACATGCGCGAATTCGAGCGGGATTACGGCATCACCCAAGTCATCCGTCTTGAACAAAATTACCGTTCATTCGGCAATATTCTTGACGCAGCCAATGCGCTCATCCGCCATAACAGTGGCCGCATGGGGAAAAATCTCTGGACCGAGGCCGGCCCCGGCGAACCCATCCGGGTTTACGAGGCGGGCAGCGACGGGGACGAGTCGCGATTTGTGGTGGAAGAGGTCCGAGCCCTTCAAGGGGAAGGCATTCCGTTGTCGCAGATGGCGCTGCTGTATCGCTCCAATGCGCAGTCCCGGGTTCTGGAGCATGCCCTGTTCAGTGCGGGCATCGGATACCGGGTGTATGGCGGTTTGCGATTCTTCGAGCGCATGGAGGTCAAGCATGCCCTGGCCTACCTTCGCCTTGCCGCCAATCCGGACGATGACGGAGCGTTCCTGCGCGTGGTCAACTTTCCGCCGCGCGGCATCGGGGCCCGTTCCATGGAAGTGCTGCAAGGACAGGCGGATTCGGCCCGCGTCAGCTTGTATCAGGCTGCTCGACTGGCACCACTGAGCGGAAAAGCCGGGACTGGGCTGAATGCGTTTTTGCTGTGCATTGAAACGCTCCGGTCGGCTGCCGAGGCGGTGCCCCTGAACGAACTGATGTCCGTTGTGCTGGATGAAAGCGGTCTGCTGCGTCATTACCGGCAGGAACGTGACGGCGCGGATCGCGTGGAAAACCTCGAGGAACTGGTGGCCGCTGCAGCGGCCTTCGATCACGAAAGCGATGACAGCGACCTGGCGGCTTTCCTGTCCCATGCCAGCCTGGAGGCGGGCGATCACGAAGCCGCCCCGGGCTCCGATGCACTCCAGTTGATGACGGTGCATGCCGCCAAAGGGCTGGAGTTCCAGGTGGTTTTCGTATGCGGGCTGGAAGAAGGGTTGTTCCCCCATGAAAATGCCCTGTCCGAAGCCGATGGACTGGAGGAAGAGCGTCGCCTGATGTACGTCGCCATGACCCGGGCTCGTCAGCGGCTCTATCTGACCCGTGCGGAAAGCCGGATGCTTCATGGACAGGTGCGCTACGGCCTGAGATCCCGATTTATCGACGAGATACCCGAGACGCTGTGCCGCTGGCTTTCGGCGCAGGCTTTCCAGGCATCCCGCCTCGATTTTCAGCCATCCCCTTCACGGCCGGCTGCAGCGCTTGACTTCACATCCGCTTCGGCACGCCCTCCTTTTTTCATGGGGCAATCCGTTACGCATGCCAAGTTCGGGTCCGGCGTGGTTCTCAAATGCGAAGGCAACGGCAGCGATGCCCGGGTGCAGGTGAATTTCCGCGATGCCGGCGTGAAGTGGCTGGCTTTGGCATTTGCACGACTGACGCCTGCCGACTTCTGATAAAATACTGCGGTCACCCGGCACCCCCGGGTCTAGGGCGTCAAGCTGCGAGGAGCGAGCATGAGGAAAACGGCTGTACTGGCTTTGTTGGCTGTATTATCCACGTCGTCCTGGGCGTTTCAGGGAGATGCGCAGAAAGGCAAAGTGATTGCCACTTCCGTGTGTTTTGCCTGCCATGGCGCTGACGGCGTCAGCCCGATTCCCACCCAGCCTCACCTGGCTGCCCAGCTGCCGGACTACATCGTCAAGCAACTGAACAACATGAAATCCGTCAACGGAGCTCCTCCGGCGCGGAACAATCCCATCATGTCCGGCATTGTGTCGATGCTTTCGGAAGAGGATATCCGCAACGTGGCGGCCTGGTACGCTGCACAGCCTCCGAAAAGGTCGCAAGCAACCAGCCCGAAGCTGGTGGCCATGGGAGAGAAACTTTGGCGCGCAGGCGATGCGGATCGGGGGGTTCCCGCCTGCTCCGGTTGCCACGGCCCGACCGGGAGCGGAATTCCCGCACTTTTTCCCCGGTTGTCGGGGCAGTATCAGGAATACACCGAAATACAGCTGCAGCACTTCAAGAACGGTTCCCGCAGCAATGACCCTTCCGGCATCATGCGAGCCGTCGCCCATCGCCTGAGCAATCAGGAAATCAAGGCGCTGGCGGACTTCACTGCCGGACTGTATTGAACCTTGACTGAAGTGAAGCCTGCCCTGATCACTCCCCGCGTTTGGGGTTATCTGTCGTTGGCCCTATGGGCCATCCTCATGGTGCTGTTGCTGCGCCATTCTCCTTACGTGCTGGACGAGGGCGGAGCCAAGGCGCTGTTGCTGGACTGGTCCATTGGTGACCAGGTGGCGAGTTCGGTTGTCACCCTGGGTCTGCCGGATATGCGTGCCATTCTCTGGCTGCCACTCGGGTTTCTCTGGCCCGGGCAGATCATTGTGGCCAAAGTGGTCCTGATTGCCGTTCTCGCCTGGACGGCCTACGGCTTGTATGGCTGGCGCCGGCAAACCGGATCCGAGGAAGTTGCCTTGCTGGCCACGGGACTGTTGCTGATTGCGCCGGTCAGTCTGCAGCAGATCGACACCCTTTCCCCCGGAATTTTGCTGCTGGCCGTTTTCACGGCGGGATACTGGCTGGACCGAGCTTACCGGGAAGCGCCAAGACATTTCGGGGGCCTGTATTTTGCGCAACTGGCGCTTTGCGCCTTCGGGGTGAGCCTGCATCCGGCCGGGCTTGCTTATCCCTTGTCCCTGGCCTGGGCCTGGCGCACCAAGCCGCTGGATCGCATCCAGCAACGCTACTTTTATGCCGGCATTGCCGTGGTCAGCTTCATTGCGCTGTTGTTGCGCTGGGGTTGGCCTGATCTGGGCGGGTGGCAGAATCCCTTGCACCAGGCGGTGACGTGGATTGCAGCCAGCGACCTGGAGTCGCCAGAACTCGATACGGGTGAATGGGCCGCCGGCCTGGTGCTTACCGGGCTTCTGGTGATGCTGCTCATCGGGCAACGGCGCCTGTTCTGGAATGACCTGCTGGGACGCTCCCTCTGGTGGGGGACTGTGCTGGGTGCGTTCCTGTGTGATGCTTCGTGGGGGTTTCTGGCAGTTTCACTCTTGTGCTATGGCGGTTTCGAGTGGCTCCTGAAACCCAGGGAGTTGCTGACCGGGAAGGGATTTTTCCTGCAGCGCGGATGGCTGCTGCTGTTGGTGGTGATTCTTTCCAGCCTGTTCATGCGAAGCGATCGCGTCTGGTACGAGCAAGGAAAAAACGGGGTAATGACCGCACAAGACCAGCTGATCCGCCAGTTCGCCGAAGACGTGGACAGGACGAGGGTGGCCATGGAGGAAAAGCGCTTGCCCATGCCCCGTATCCGGGTGGCCAGTCAGTGGCCTGCCCGAACCATGATTGCCTGCCGTTGTGATGCGTTGCCGCTGCCTCCCGCAGCCAAGGACCCTGAAACCCAGTTGGCGATGATGCGCGGATTGACCCATCTGATTGTTGCGCCCAATGCCCAGAAAAACATCGGGCTGGTCCAAAATCTTTCGCAACTCGGCACAACCATGGAAACGGTATCGCTCCAGCCCGGCGGGGTCATCCTCAAGGTGCGCTCGCCCGTACTGGCGCCTCTGCCTGCAGCCCCAGTGACAGTGCCCGAACCCGGGCACTGAGTGGAGGAGGGATTCATGCCGCTGCGTGAACTGGCGATATATCTGGTGGTTGCCATGAGTTCCCTCTTTCTCACGGCCTATACAGTGCACATGCTGGTGGGCGGGCTGGTCAGCCCCGACACGGAATATACCTTGATGGGGAGCGGCTGCCTGCTGGTCGGCGGCGTCATCAGCTTCATGGCCTGGGATGTCTACCGCCGGCGGCGGGGGCGCTGAAACTCAGGACGGTTTGTAAATGTTCTGCAGGCCCTGATAGTCCCGCTCGAGGGCAAACTGTCCTTTGTGGAAAACGAACTGCAGCCGCTGTCCGGTGCTGTTAAGGCCGGTCAACCCGAACGAGCGGCCTGAATAATCCTTGTACAGCTTGATATCCTTGAGCAGTTCCACGCGCTGGCCATTGCGAAGTTCCAACGTGGCCTGCAGCTTTGACGCATTGATGGCGACGGGTGAAGAAGGCAGCAGCATCAGCCGGGTTTTGAGAATGCGGTTGGCTCCGGCAATCAGAAAGAAGCTGCCCAGAAAAACAAGCAGATAGGCCAAGTTCGGGTTTTCACCAAACCAGGCATTGGCTGCAATGCCCAGCAAGGCCGAGACGGTCGGAACATAGAGCAGCAGATCCCATATCATGCCTTGCTTGTCCTGCTTGAGAAGGTAGCGCGTGCCTTGGTTCATGGAAATTCAGCCAGCAGCAGTCAGTTGACGGAAGAGTGGATTGGCTGGGGCAAGACACCCTGAATGGCGCGATCCATTTCCCCATAGAGCATGGCTCCTGGCTGCTGGTAGCGCACGATCCCCTTGCTGTCGATGACGAAAGTCCAGGGGTCGCCCATGACGCGGTATGCCTTGAATGCTTCGGGGTTTTCGTACTGGTCCATGTGCAGGAACAGCACTTGCGACTGGTATTTGTCGAGCAGGGCCTTCGTGATTTGCAACTGGCGATCGCAGATGGAGCAGTGCCCTGGCGTCGCAAATTCCAGCAGGATGGGTTTGCGCATGGCCAAGGCTTTGTCCAGTGAATACTGGTACATGCGCTCATCCGGTTGGCGGTAGGTGGTGATGCGGCTCAAATCCCCTCCCACATCGGCAAGGGTTTTGGTGGGCAGACTGGGCGCGGCCTCCCCCTGCTCCAGCCCCGAGTTGTGCTGGTTGCCGCTGCATCCGGCCAGGAAAACAGCAGTCAGAAAACCCAGCAGAGGCTTCCGGAAACGTGCATTCATGGCGTGTCCGCCCCGTGTTTGCCCGTCTTGAAAATGTTGTAACCCCAGATGATGTTGGCCAGAAGAACCAGCGTGCCAAAAAAGCCAACGCCGGCCATCAGGCGGGTTACCGTGGCCTCCACTTCCGGTCCGGGGTCATAGCCGCCGATGACGCCGGCCGTGGTGAACAGAATCACCATTCCCATCAGTCCGACGTTGTGCATCCAGAAATGGACCTTCACCAGCGACATGCTGTAAATGGGGCGATTGACCAAGCGGGGAACGAAATAATAGATGGCCCCGAAAATGGCCATTTCCACCCAGCCCAGCAAGTTGATGTGGCCATGGGCCAGCAGGATCAGCTTGCCGTGGGGTGCCGTATCCACAAACATGCGGAAGGCCGGGATGCCTCCCATCAATGCGCCCCAGGAAAACCCAATGATGGCGTAGGTGATGCAGGCATAGACAAAAAGCAGGGTAAACAGCGTGTATTCCCGCGTGACGATGCCTGGGTTCAAAGGTTGCTGTGATGTCATGCTGTAGACCTCTTACTTTTTTTGCGGCTGCATCGCATCCTGGCGCAAGTCATGATATTCACGCTTCCAGGTGCTGGGGGCCCAAATCTTGACCATCTCATCCACGAAACCGGAACGTTCCGGCATGGGAAGGCGTGCATCGGCAGAGCCTTGCGTGGCTTTCAATTCTGACAGAAAAACGGCAATGGCGTGAAGGTCCGCGTCGGGCAATCCGGCCACATAGGCGGCTTCCTTGTTGAGACCGTGATCCAGTGTCTTGGTTTCATAGGTTGACTCGGGCTTTTTCAGGAAGCTCAGAAGGTAATCCAGACTGCGGCGTGAACCGATTCCATCCAGGTTGACCCCGTTGTTCGTTCCATTGCGCACCGCACGGTGGCAGGAGGTACAACCGCGATCCCTGAACAGCTCAGACCCATGGAGGCCTTCTGGAGTGAAATCGAAATGGGTTGTCGTGGGGTACATGGGGTGATCCAGATGGGACCTGTAAACCTCCAGCATCACAAAACTCAGGCCGGCAAAAACAAAAATCAGGACGACGATGCCAAACAGGATTTTTTCGCCCAGTTTCAAACGGCTGAATTTCATGACCTGCAACCTCCCAAAGTACCGATATCAAAAACAAAACCCGCGCGCCTTTGAGCGCGCGGGTTCAGATAATGCCAATACAACGTGCTTCTGCGGGCTGATTTCAGCCCGGGCCCGCGGTTATTGCGCTTTCGGGTTGCCGGTGGTGCCATCCCGGGTATCCCCGGTGGTGCGGGGAGCCGAGGAAAGGTAAGCGGCCACATTGTTGATGTCGTCATCCGTCAGGTTCTTGGCGATGGCGCGCATCATGCCGTACGGATCGTTGGCACGGCTGGCATCACGCCAGTTGTGCAGCTGATTGACGAGATACGTGTATTTTTGCTGGCCAATGACCGGGAAAATGGGAGCAGCGCCGCGGCCGTTGTATCCGTGGCAGGACTGGCAGGCGGATACTTTGCCCAGCACGCCGTACTTGACGATGACTTGGCCCAGGTATTTTTCGCCGACAGGTGTTCCGCTGTCCTTGAGAGACTTGAGATCGGACAGTTCGGGCTGCGTGTTGAAAGAGTTTACATAGGCAGCCACGTCACGACGATCCTGTTCCGTGAGCTGCTGGGCAAACAGCGGCATGACCGCACCAGCGCCCGAAGGCACGCGGCGGCCTTCCGCCAGATCGGTCAGCTGTTTGACGATGTAGGGGTAGCCCAGATTGGCAAGGCGCGGCGCACCCATGGCTTCGGTGCCCCAGCCGGTTTCTCCGTGGCAGGTCATGCAGGCCACAGCAGCTCCTTTCCCTTCCGTGAAAATTTTCTTGCCGTTGGCAAGATCGCCAGGCATTGCAGATTCTTCGCTGGCAAACACCGAGCTGCTGACGAGCACGGCAACCAGTGCCATACCCGACGAAAACTTGATCATTGACTTACGCATGTACTCCCCCTCCAGATTGGCTTGTAGATAAAATAAACTGTGCCAAACAAAACCTTTTTGTGCGGCTTCCGGCTTAAGTCGTTAACTGCATTATCCGGCAGCGCCCCCCTTGATCCTGAACCCGTTCGACCAGCGAAAACAGTACGTAGCGTGGCTGGTAAACCGGGCGCGGTAGCGCAGTCTATCACGGTCGTTTTCCATACGGCAAATACCTTGTTCCGCCTTGCCGTTCAAGTGTTTCAACATGTTGCGGCGGGGGGTGAAAACGTGCGCAAAATGTTTGACAAGCCGTTTTTTTGGGTGGTACGCTCTTGTCCATGGTCGGCCGAGCAACGTTCACACCGTTGGCCAAAGCTTCACCGGCCAATAAAAATATAAAAAGTAGCGGTCTCGTCCGTTCACCGTAAACATTCCAATCTGGAGGGGGTTACAACATGGAAGACAACGTCAAACAATCTCGCCGTCAACTGCTGAAAATGGGCAGCATTGCCCTCGTGGCAGCTCC
>JAJZPY010000013.1 GCA_021811005.1 Pseudomonadota bacterium | reverse complement strand
TCGGATGACTTTGCGTCCGGCGCCGATGATGAGGATGGAACGGATGTCGGTACGCTTGGGCATGGTCAGGCCGCTTTTGCCTGCATCAGGCGGATGAATTGGTCAAACAGGCCGCCCGCATCGTGCGGGCCGGGGCTGGCTTCGGGATGCCCCTGGAAGCTGAACGCCGGACAGTCGGTGCGGGCGATGCCCTGCAGGCTGCCGTCGAACAGCGAACGGTGGGTGACGCGCAGGCTGGCGGGCAGCGTGTCCGCATCCACCGCAAAACCGTGGTTCTGGCTGGTGATCATGACGTGGCCGGAATCGAGGTCCTGCACCGGATGATTGGCGCCGTGGTGGCCGAACTTCATCTTGACGGTGCGCCCTCCCGACGCCAGCGCCAGCAGCTGGTGACCCAGGCAGATGCCGAAGGTGGGAATGCCTTTGGCCAGGAACGTGCGGATGGCCTCGATGGCGTAATCGCAGGGTTCGGGGTCGCCCGGCCCGTTGGACAGGAAAATGCCGTCCGGACGGTAGGCCAGGGCCTCCTCGGCCGACGTGGTGGCCGGCACCACGGTCACGTGGCAGCCGCGCTCGGCCAGCAGGCGCAGGATGTTGTGCTTGACGCCGTAGTCGTACGCCACCACCCGGAAACGGGGCGCGGAAGGCGGCACGAACCCCTGCCCGAGCTGCCAGGCGCCTTCCGTCCATTCGTAGGGGCGGACGCAGCTCACCACGCGCGCGAGGTCCATGCCGGCCAGCCCGGGAAAGCCCCGGGCCGCCTCCAGGGCAGCCGCCTCGTCCACCGTGCCCGCCATCAGGCAACCGCTTTGCGCGCCTTTCTCGCGCAGCAGGCGGGTGAGCCGGCGCGTGTCGATGCCGGCAATGGCCACCACGCCGCGCTCGGTCAGGTAATCCGGCAGCGACTGGCGCGAGCGCCAGTTGGAAAGCTGGCGCGGCAGGTCGCGGATGACGAGCCCCGCGGCCGCCACCGAGCCCGATTCGGCATCTTCGGCGTTGGTGCCCACGTTGCCGATGTGGGGGTAGGTGAGCGTGACGATCTGGCGGCAGTAAGACGGGTCGGTCAGGATTTCCTGGTAGCCCGTGAGCGCCGTGTTGAACACCACTTCGCCCACGCTCCGGCCGGAAGCTCCGACGGACTGCCCCCGGAACACCGACCCATCTGCCAGCACGAGAACAGCGGGCACAGTCGGTGAGGCGGTAGTGGCGTGGGCCATTACAAGAGACTCCAGAAGGGATTTGATGTGAAAAACGGGAAGGACGCTTGCCGCGGCTTTCCCGTTTCCGATTGGTGAAATGATACCTTAAAACGGCGCGCCGATCAAACCCGCTTGCCCGAAAGCAGTGCATCGAGCCCCAGCACGTCCCGCATGTCATACAGCCCGGACGGCTTGTCCGCGATAAAACGCGCGGCGCGCAGGGCGCCCAGGGCAAACGTGGTGCGGCTGCTGGCGCGATGGGAGATTTCCAGGCGTTCACCGTCGGCCATGAACGAAACGGTGTGATCGCCCACCACGTCGCCGCCGCGCACGGTGGCAAAGCCGATGGTGTCCGGATGGCGCTCGCCGGTAATGCCTTCGCGCCCGTACACGGCCACCTCCGACAGGCGACGCCCGCGCGCGGCCGCCACCACTTCGCCCATGCGCAGGGCCGTGCCGGAAGGCGCGTCCACCTTGTGGCGGTGGTGCGCTTCCACGATTTCCACGTCAAAACCCGGTTGCAGCACGCGTGCCGCCAGGTCAATGAGGGCCAGGGAAAGGGTCACGCCCATGCTCATGTTGGGCGCGAACACGACGGGAATGCGGGTGCTTGCCGCGCGGATGGTTTCCCGTTCCGCATCGCTGAAGCCGGTGGTGCCGATGACGATGCCGCGTCCGAGCGCCAGACAGGCCTGGAGATGCGCCAGGGTGCCGGACGGGCGGGTGAAGTCGATGAGCACGCGGCTCGCTTCGAGCGCGCCCGCCACGTTGTCCGTGATGACGGCCGGCACCGGGGTGCCCAGCCAGTCGCCGGGATTGCGCCCGAGATAAGGGCTGCCGGACTGCTCCAGGGCCCCGGTGAGCCGCAGGTCAGGCGCAGCCGCCACCGCTTCCATCAGGGTACGGCCCATGCGCCCGCTGCTGCCCGCAATGCAGATGCCGAGCGCCATCAGCGCCCCTCCGGCGTGGTGACGGGGTGGGTGGCTTCGGGCAGCACCTCGGCAGGAGACGCAGCCGGCTTCGCCTCGGTCGCCTCGGCTGCCTTGGGCGCTTCGGGCGGCTTGGGCGGCAACGGATAATCGGTCTCGAAGCGCTCCAGCTTGTCCTCCTTGAAAAACACCGTCAGGTTGTGCGGCTTGCTCAGCACCCCTTTGGTGCGGGTGTAGTACACGTAGTCCCAGCGGTTGGCGTGGAACGGATCGGACAGCAGGGGCGAACCCAGCACGTAACCCACCTGGGTGCGGCTCATGCCCGGCTTGAGACGGGCAATCATGTCCTCTTCGATGACCACGCCCTGCTGGATGTCCAGCGTGTACGGCTTGATGGCCGACCATTTTTTGGCCATCAGGTCGGGCAACTTCTCCATGCTGGGCATGTCCAGGCTGGGCAGGGTGGGCTTGCTCCATGAAGAGCAGCCGCCCAGCGCGAACGCCGACAGCAGCAGGGCAGTGACAGTGCGATTCATTGTTTTATCCGGTACAAGCCAATCTGCTTATAATAACCCATCTTCCCTGCATCTTCGGTTTCCCCATGAGCGTACCCCAGGATCTCAAGGACATCGGCCTCAAGGCCACCCTGCCCCGCCTCAAGGTGCTGGCCCTGTTTGAACATTCCGACACGCGCCACATGAGCGCCGAGGAAGTGTACCGGCGCCTGCAGGCGGAAGGCATGGAAATCGGCCTGGCCACCGTGTACCGGGTGCTCACCCAGTTCGAGCAGGCCGGCCTGCTGGTGCGCCATCACTTCGAAAGCGGCAAGGCCGTGTTCGAACTCAACGAGGGGCAGCACCACGACCACCTGGTCTGCCTGCAATGTGGCCATGTGGAAGAGTTCTACGACGCCGAAATCGAACGGCGCCAGGCGCGCGTGGCCAAGGAACGGGGCTTTTCCATCCACGACCATTCGCTGCAGCTGTACGCCGACTGCATCCGCGAAAACTGCCCGCGCAAACCCTGATCCCCCAATGAAAAACCCCGGCCCCCCCTTGCGGGAGGACCGGGGCTGATGGCCCTGAAACGCCGGGTTACAGCACCGACTTGAGCAGCTTGCCCATTTCGGCCGGGTTTTTCGTGACCTTGATGCCGCACTCTTCCATCACGGCGAGCTTTTCCTGGGCTGTGCCCTTGCCGCCGGAAATGATGGCGCCGGCATGGCCCATGCGCTTTCCGGGAGGCGCGGTGACGCCCGCGATGAAGCCGATCACGGGTTTCTTCATGTGGTCCTTGATCCAGCGGGCGCATTGCTCTTCGTCGCTGCCGCCGATCTCGCCCACCATGATGACCGCTTCGGTTTCCGGATCGTCATTGAAAAGCTTCAGCACGTCGATGTGCTTCATGCCATTGACGGGGTCGCCGCCAATGCCCACGCAGCTCGACTGACCCAGACCCAGTTCGCGCAGCTGGCCCACGGCTTCGTAGGTGAGCGTGCCGGAACGGGAAACCACGCCGATGGGGCCCTTTTTGTGGATGTGGCCGGGCATGATGCCGATCTTGATTTCGTCCGGCGTGATGAGGCCGGGACAGTTGGGCCCGATCAGGCGGGTTTTGCTGCCCTGCATCTTGTAGCGGGTACGGATCATGTCGCGCACGGGAATGCCTTCCGTGATGCAGATCACCAGATCGATTTCCGCTTCCACGGCTTCATCGATGGCTGCCGCGGCAAAAGGAGGCGGCACGTAAATGACGGAGACGGTGGCGCCGGTCTGAGCCTTGGCTTCCTTCACGCTGTCATAAATGGGAATGCCTTCATAGGCCTGCCCGCCTTTCTTGGGCGTGACACCGGCCACGAAGCAGTCGGCACCAAAGGCGTATTCCTTGCACATCTTGGTGTGGAACATCCCGGTCTTGCCGGTAATCCCCTGGGTAATGACCCGGGTATTCTTGTTGATCAGAATAGACATATTACCCCCGCGCGGCCGCCACCACTTTCGCAGCGGCATCGGCCATGTTGACGGCGGAAATGATGGGCAAGCCCGAATCCGCCAAGATTTTCTTGCCCAGTTCCACGTTCGTGCCTTCCAGGCGCACCACCAGCGGAACCGACAGCTTGACTTCGTGCGCTGCCGCAACCACGCCTGCCGCGATCACGTCACACTTCATGATGCCGCCGAAGATGTTGACCAGGATGGCCCTGAGGTTGGGATTCTTGAGCATCAGCTTGAACGCTTCGGTCACTTTCTCGGTGGTGGCGCCGCCGCCCACGTCGAGGAAGTTGGCCGGGTTGCCGCCATAGAGCTTGACGATGTCCATGGTGGCCATGGCCAGTCCCGCGCCGTTGACCAGGCAGCCAATGTTGCCGTCCAGGGAAATGTAGGAGAGATCGAACTTGGATGCTTCGATTTCGTTGGGATCTTCCTCATCCAGGTCGCGCAGCGCAACGATGTCGGGATGACGGTAGAGCGCGTTGGAATCGAAATTCATCTTGGCGTCGAGCGCCACCACGCGGCCGTCCCCGGTAATGACCATGGGATTGATTTCAGCCAGGCTGGCATCGGTTTCGTCGAACGCACGGTACAGCCCCTGCAGCAGGGTGCGCGCCTGGGGCACCAGGTTGGCCGGCACGCCAATCTTGGCGGCGACGTCGTCGGCTTCGCTGTCTTGCAGGCCTTTCACCGGGTCAACGAAGACCGTGTGGATCTTTTCCGGTGTGTGAGCAGCCACTTCTTCAATGTCCATGCCGCCTTCGGAACTGGCCATCAGGGCGACGCGCTGCGTGCCGCGGTCCACCACCATGCCCACGTACAATTCCTTCTTGATGTCCGCCCCTTCTTCAATCAGGAGACGGCGCACTTTCTGGCCTTCCGGGCCGGTCTGGTGCGTGACGAGCTGCATGCCGAAAATCTGGCGCGCGTAGGTTTCGAGCTCGGCCGGGGACTTGGCCACCTTGACCCCCCCGCCCTTGCCGCGACCACCGGCGTGAATTTGCGCTTTTACGACCGCGACGTTACCCCCCAGTGTCTTTCCAGCCGCTATCGCCTCCTCCACGGAGAAACACGGAATGCCGCGCGGCGTGGGGACACCGTACTTCCGCAGAATCTCCTTCGCTTGGTACTCATGGATTTTCATTGCTTGGCCTATAGATGAGTGTTGATGGTATCCATCGCCCAAAACCGATGGGGATTGGACTGGGCAGGGATTCTACCCCAAAAATATCAACGATACATTATGATTTTTTAGAAAACCATTTGGGGTAAAAACGGGCCACAACCGCCCCCCGGGTGTCCAGCGCATGGCACCCGTCCAGGTGCGGCGGCTTGTGCTCGGTCTCCGATTCGGCAGCGCCGTAGCGGGTCTGGAAGGCCACCGTGGCCAGCGTCCCGATCAGTTCGGTGAGATGGGTGCAGCCGCGCACGCCGCCGAAACGTTCCTTCACTGCGCGGGAGAAGCCGGGGGCGATGCGCAGTCCCTTGAGTTCGCCGTAATGGGGAGTGATGGTTTCGCAGGCACCGGGATAGGGACGGGCCACGGTCTGCGCCTGCGCCTCCCGGATGACCAGGTCGGCGTCCACCGTGATGCGCAGCCACATGTCATGAATGGGCTCGCCAGCCGGCTTGATGCCGTCCGAGACGGGAAAGGCGTACCCTTTCACGTCCACCAGGTGCCCTTCGATGTCGTACAGGCCGTCCTCGCGCGCATAGCCTTCCACCGTGATGTGCCGGCGGTGCAGCAGGGTTCTGGGAACTGCGGGATCGGAAAGCGCCATGTTCTGAATCCTCCATGTCCTTCGCGGAACCGCGCCCGGTTCACGCGCAATCCCGGGATGATACGCCTGCCCTGCCGTTTCGCCCTATAATTCAGAGACCCTTGTGCATGAAGATCCGGAGACCGCTTGCCTTTTCTTTCCGCGACCGCCCGTTGCGCCGCGGCGGCGCTGCTGCTTGCATGCAGCCTCGTTGCGCGGCCTTCTGAAACGCCCGACCAGAGCCTGCTGGCCGCGCACCAGGCCTGGAGCACGCGCGACCTGGCCACCCTCACCCGCCATGCCCAGCAGCTGGCGGACGATCCGCTCGCGGATTACGTGCAGTACTGGCTGCTCGACCTTCGCCTGGGACAGCCCGGCCCTGTCCCGAATGCCGACATCCAGGCCTTTTTCACCCGCTTTCCGTACAGCCCCCTGGCCGACCCCCTGCGCGTGAGCTGGCTCAAGGCCCTGGCCCGCAGCGACGACTGGACCACCTTTGCCGCCCAGGTCACCCCGCGCGCCCTGGAAGACCCGGAAGTGGCCTGCGACCACCTGCAGGAACGGATGCGTCACCAGGACGTTTCGGTCGTGCACGATGCGCGCATCCTGTGGTTCAGCCCCAAGTCCCAGCCCGACAGCTGCGACCCGGTGTTCCGGCTGCTGGCCGCCGAAAACCTGATCACACGCGACGACGTCTGGTTGACCCTGCGCCGGGCGCTCGGCAGCAACAACCTGCCGCTCGCCCGCTACATCAACAGTTTCCTGCCGCCCCTGCAAGGCTTGAGCGAAGACGCGCTCACCCAGGCCTACACCCAGCCCGGCACTTTCCTCGACACCTGGGATGCCGCCGGCGACACCCGCCCGGCACGCGAACTGGCCCTGTTTGCACTGAGCCAGCTCGCCGCACGCGATCCGCAACAGGCGGCGGACATCTGGCTGCGCCTGTCGCCCCGCTTCAGCAGCCCCGAGCGGGCCTACGGCTGGCTGCAGGTGGCGTGGCAGGGTGCCATGGCCCAGCATCCGAACGCGCTGGCCTGGTTTGGCCTGGCCGGCGAACTGACGGACGACCGCATGCGCGCCTGGCGCACCCGCGCAGCCCTGAGCCAGGGCAACTGGGACGAAGTGCTGCGCACCATCAACGGCATGTCGCCGGGAGAAGCCGCGCGCTCCGCATGGCGTTACTGGAAAGGGCGCGCCCTGCAGGCCCTGGGCCGGAGCGCAGAAGCGCAGGCCCAGTGGAAGCCGCTGTCGCAGGAATCGAATTACTACGGCCTGCTGGCGCTGGAAGAGCTGGGCGGACAACTCACGCTGCCGCCCGAGCCGGCGCCGCTCATGCCCGACGAAATCGACGCCCTGCGTCCTCACCTGGCGCGCGCCCTGCGCCTGCATGGCCTGGGACTGGTTCCGGAATCCCAGTTCGAATGGAATGCCGTCAACCGCCCCCTGTCACCGCGCCAGCGCCTGGTCCTGTCGGCCCTGGCTTCCCAGGTGCAGTGGTACGACCGCGCCATCTACAGCATTGAACGGGCCGGCGACCAGCAGGACCTGGCACTGCGCTTTCCGCTGGCTTTCGAAGAGACGGTGCGCCAGCAGGCCCGGCAAAACCACCTGGACGAAGCCTGGGTGTTTGGACTGGTGCGCCAGGAAAGCTATTTCGCCCCCCTGGCGCGCTCACGCACCGGCGCCATGGGGCTGATGCAGCTCATGCCCGCCACGGCGCGCTGGGTGGCCAAACGCATCCCGCTGCATCATTTCCAGTGGGCCAAATCCACCCAGGTGGACACCAACCTGCAGCTGGGCACCTTCTACCTGCGCCACCTGCTCAACCGCCTGGGCCATCCGATCCTGGCCACGGCCGGCTACAACGCAGGACCCAACCGGGTGCTGCGCTGGGTGTCCGGCAATCCCCAGGAAGCGGCCGTGTTCATCGAATCCATCCCCGTCAGCGAAACCCGCGGTTACGTGGAACATGTGATGTTCAACGCCACGGTCTATGCCCTGCGCCTGGGCCAGTCCCCACAATCCCTGCACCAGCGCCTGGGCACGATTCCCGGCATGAAGCCGGCGCACAACGGCGAGCCGGATCCGGCTGCGGCGCCATGAAAACCTACGCGGTGGGCGGCGCCGTGCGCGACGAACTGCTGGGCCTGCCCGTGCAGGATCGCGACTGGGTGGTGGTGGGCGCCACCCCGGAAGACCTGACGGCGCAGGGGTTTCGGCCCGTGGGCCGGGATTTTCCGGTGTTCCTGCACCCGGTCACCCACGAGGAGTACGCGCTGGCGCGCACGGAACGCAAAAGCGGACCGGGGTACAAGGGGTTTGTGGTGCATGCGAGCCCGGACGTCACGCTGGAACAGGATCTGCAGCGGCGCGACCTCACCATCAACGCCATGGCACGCGATGCCGACGGCCGGCTGATCGACCCGTTCGGCGGCGCCGCCGACCTGGAACGGCGACTGCTGCGCCACGTGAGCGAGGCCTTTGCCGAAGACCCCGTGCGCATCCTGCGCGTGGCGCGTTTCGCCGCCCGCTTCAAGGGGCGCTTCGGTTTTCGCGTCGCCCCCGAAACCCTGCTCCTGATGCGGCGCATGGTGGAAGCGGGGGAAGCGGACGCGCTGGTGCCCGAACGGGTGTGGACGGAACTGGCGCGCGGGCTGGCCGAACCCACCCCCTCGGAACTGTTCCGCATCCTGGACGAATGCGGCGCCCTGCCTCGCGTGCTGCCGGAAATCGCCGCCACCTGGCAGAAAACCGGCGCACAGGCCGCTGCCGCCGTGGACCTGGCCGCCGCGCGCGACCATCCGGTGGACGTGCGCTTTGCCGCCTGGGCCGCCGCCCTGCTGGGCGAAACTCCAGATGGCGGGCGCGCAGCCCTGACGCAGTTGGGCCAGCGGCTGCGCCTGCCGGCCGAAGTGCGCGACCTTGCCCTGCTGGCCGCCACCCTCGCGCGTTCCCTGGCCCGGCGCCACCGCTGCGGTCCGGAAGGGCTGCTCGACCTGATCGAACGCGCCGACGGCTTGCGCCGCCCGCAGCGCTTTGAAGCCCTGCTGGCCGCGTGCGCCTGCTGCGAGTCGGCACGCGGCACCGCGCCGCCAGGTGAAGATCCGCTGCTGCGAGCCCTGTCCGCCGCTGCCGCGGTTCCCGCCGGCGCAATCGCTCAGGCCGCTCCCGACCCCGCCGAAATCCCCGCACGCCTGCGGGCAGCCCGCCTGCAAGCCGTCCGCGCTTCAGCCGGCCAGTGACGCGGGAAGCGGCTCGCGCCCCGTGCCGGGACGGAGCACCAGCACCTTGAACAGCTCGCCCATTTCCGCCGGACTCAACAGCTTGTGCACAGCCGCTGCCGCAGGCAGGTAACGGCCCGCATCCTCAGGCGGCAGGCGCCCCAGTTCTTCCACGATGCCTTCCGCGATCAGCCAGGACGCCATGGAGGCGTAGGCCTCCACCTCCAGTCCGGCCCCGGCCGCCGCCCGCGCCACTGCCGTGAAATCCACATGGGCCGTGATGTCCTGCAGGCCGGGAAACACCAGGGGGTCGGGGTGGGCGTGGTGGCGGATGTGGCACATGAGGGTGCCGCCCACACGCTGCGGGTGGTAATACTCGCGCGCCGGGAAACCGTAATCGATGAACCAGGCACGACCGGCCCGCAGGCTCTGCCCCACGGTCGCCACCAGGTCGGCCGCCGCCAGGCCGATTTCGGTGTCATACGGCACGGGCCAGCCGGCCGGATCGGGCAGCCGTTCCAGCAGGCGCGGATTGTCCAGCGGCCGTTCCGCAGGGATCCAGCGCCCGCCCTCAAGCGCCGCACCGATTTCCACCCAGCCCTGTGCGCCGCGCCAGCCCACGCGATGCACCGGCAGGGCGTCGAGCACTTCGTTGGCCACCAGGGCGCCGCAAAAAGACTCCGGCCAGTGCTCGCACCATTGCACGCGCTTCCGCACGCGCTCCGGCAGGGAGGCCAGCGTGACCTCCTGGCGCGCCCGCAAGTCGGGGCTCACTTCAAGAATCCGGTAGCGTTCCGGCACAACGTCCCGTTCGGCCAGGGCCAGCAGCAGGTCGCACGCCAACCGCCCGGTGCCCGCCCCCAGTTCCAGCACTTCCGGCTGTGCAGCGTGCAGCGCAGCGAGCGTGTCCGCTACCGGGCGCGCCAGCGTGCGCGCAAACAGCGGCGTCATTTCCGGCGCCGTGACGAAATCGCCGGCGGCACCCAGCTTGACCGCACCCGCGCTGTAATAGCCCAGTCCGGGCGCATACAGGGCCAGCGACATGAAACCCGCGAAATCGATCCAGCCGCCCGCCGCGCGGATGGCCTGGTCGATGACCGCCCGCAGGCGGTCGCTGTGGACCTGCGCTTCGGGGCCCGGCAGCAGGGAGTGCGGTAAAATGGCCATCTTCCAATCGAGTCGGCTGTGAAACCGCCATGTTAACCGCACCCGAGGCGCCGTCCTCAACTTTCGTTCGCCTGCAGGAACGCCTGCGCAGTTCGGTGGCGCGCGCCATCACCGACTACGGCATGATCGGCGACGGCGACACCGTCATGGTGTGCCTGAGCGGCGGCAAGGACTCCCATGCCCTGCTCACCCTGCTCATGGACCTGCGGCGGCGCGCGCCCGTGGACTTCCGGCTGATCGCCGTCAATCTGGACCAGAAGCAGCCCGGATTTCCGGAACAGGTGCTGCCCGAGTACCTGGAAGCGCTGGGCGTGGAATACCGCATCGTGGAAGCGGACACCTATTCCATCGTGCGGGAAAAAATCCCGGCCGGCAAAACCACCTGCTCCCTCTGTTCGCGCCTGCGGCGTGGCGTGCTGTATCGCACGGCCAAGGCGCTCGGCGCCAACAAGATCGCGCTCGGCCACCACCGCGACGACATCGTGGAAACCTTTTTCCTGAACCTGTTTCACGGCGGGCGGCTGAAAGCCATGCCCCCCAAGCTCGTGACCGACGACGGACACCACGTGGTCATCCGCCCGCTCGCCTACTGTGCCGAAAAAGACCTGGCGCGCTATGCCCGCCACATGGCCTACCCCATCATCCCTTGCGACCTGTGCGGCTCGCAGGAAAACCTGCAGCGCCAGGCCATCAAGAGCTGGCTGCAGGCCGAGGAGCGCGCCCATCCCGGCCGCGTGGACAATATTTTCCTGGGCCTGCAGTCGGTCACGCCCTCCCACCTGGCGGACACCGCGCTGTACGACTTTGCCGGCCTGCAGCCCAGCCACCACCCCGAACCCGATGGGGACCGCCTGTTCGACTCCGAGCCGGAAGAACGGGGAGCCCTGCGCCTGGCCCGCATGGAGGGCTCCCGCGTGCATTTCGTGAAGGCCGGGAACTCTGATAAAATGCAGGATTAGTTTCGAGAGCTGCGCCATGACCTCAACGATCAAGCATCTGCCGCCCAAGAAAATCAATTCCTTCTATCCGCCCCAGCGCACCCTGATGGGTCCCGGTCCGTCCGAGATCACGCCGCGCGTGCTGGCGGCCATGTCCCTGCCCTGCATCGGCTACCTCGATCCGGTGTTCGTGGACATGATGGACGAACTCAAGACGCTGCTGCGCTATGCGTACCAGACGGACAACCAGCTCACTTTCCCGGCCTCGGGCCCGGGCTCCGTGGGCATGGAAATGTGCTTCGTGAACATGGTCAACCCGGGCGACAAGGTCATCGTGTGCCGCAACGGCGTGTTCGGCGGACGCATGATCGAAAACGTGGAACGTTGCGGCGGCACCCCCATCGTCATCGAAGACACCTGGGGCGAACCGGTGGATCCCAACAAGCTGGAGGAAACCCTGCGCCAGCACCCGGACACCAAAGTGGTGGCCTTCGTGCAGGCGGAAACCTCCACCGGCTGCATGTCCGATGCCAAGACCCTGGTGGAGATCGCGCACCGCCACGACGCCCTCACCATCGTGGATGCCGTCACACAACTGGGCGGCGCCCCCCTGTTCGTGGACGAATGGGGCATCGATGCCATCTACTCGGGCAGCCAGAAATGCCTGTCCTGCACGCCGGGCCTGTCGCCGGTGTCCTTCAGCGACCGCGTGGTGGCGCTGGTGCGCAACCGCAAGGAACGCTGCCGCAGCTGGTTCATGGACCTCGACCTGGTGCTGGGCTACTGGGGCAGCACCAACCGCACGTACCATCACACCGCCCCCATCAACGGCCTGTTCGCCCTGCACGAAGCGCTGCTGCTGCTGCGCGAGGAAGGCCTGGAAAACGCCTGGGCCCGCCACACGCGCCATTACCTGGCACTCAAGGCGGGACTGGAAGCCATGGGGCTGGAATACCTGGTGAAGGAAGCACATCGCCTGCCGCAGCTCAATGCCGTCAAAGTGCCCGAAGGCATCGACGAAGCGAAGGTGCGCAAGGCCCTGCTGGAGGAATTCAACCTGGAAATCGGCGCCGGCCTGGGGCCGCTTGCCGGCAAGATCTGGCGCTTTGGCCTGATGGGCTATTCCGCCAAATCGGAAAACGTCATGCTGTGCCTGTCAGCGCTGGGCTCCGTGCTGATGGACATGGGCTACCCCGTCAAGCTGGGCTACGCCGAAGCGGCCGCGCACCAGTCCTACGCCGAGCAGCACGCCCAGGCCGCACGCCAGAAAATCAAGGTCGCCTGACCACTCCTCCGGCTGTCCGGGCGCGAATCAGCGCTCGGACAGGTGCAGCCGGTCCCAGATCACGCTGGTGAGGCCGGCCGAATTCATGGTGTAGAAATGCAGGCCGGGGGCCCCGGCCGACAACAGCCGGTCGCACAGCTGGGTCACCACGTCCAGCCCGAAAGCCTTGATGGATGCCGTGTCGTCACCATATCCCTGCATTTTCAGGCGGATCCAGCGCGGGATCTCGGCGCCGCAGGCGTCGGAAAACCGGCTCAGCTGCGAAAAATTGCCGATGGGCATGATGCCCGGCACGATCGGCAGGTCCAGCCCCGCCGCCTCGCATTCGTCCACGAAGCTGAAATAGGCGTCCGCATTGTAGAAATACTGCGTGATGGCCGCATTGGCGCCGGCTTCCACCTTGCGCCTGAAATGCTGGACATTCTCCTGGGCCGAGCGGGCCTGGGGATGCACTTCGGGATAGGCCGCCACTTCGATGTAGAAATGATCGCCGGTCTGTTCCCGGATGAAAGCCACCAGCTCGTTGGCAAAGCGGAAGTCCCCGCCCCCGAACGTTCCCGAAGGCAGGTCGCCGCGCAACGCCACCAGGTGACGGATGCCGTGAGCCTGGTACTGCCGCAGCACGTCCGCCAGGCTCTCCCGCGTGGCGCCGATGCAGGACAGGTGCGGCGCCGCAGGCAACCCTTCCCGCAGGATTTCCAGCACGGTCTCCAGGGTGCGCTCGCGCGTGGTGCCGCCCGCCCCGTAGGTCACCGAAAAGAAGGCCGGGTGCAGTTGCGCCAGTTGGCGCCGGGTGTGGCGCAGCTTCTCCGCGCCTTCCGGAGTCTTGGGCGGAAAAAATTCGAAACTGAAAACCTTGGGGTAACGCTGCTGGCTCTGCAAGATCGTGTCCCGCTCAGTAACGGTAATGTTCCGGCTTGTAAGGGCCGGCCGGGTCCACGCTCAGGTAGCGGGCCTGCTTGGATGTGAGCTCGGTGAGCCGCACCCCGATGCGCGCAAGGTGCAGCCGCGCCACCTTCTCGTCCAGGTGCTTGGGCAGGATGTAAACCCCCACCGGATACTTGCCGTGGTTGGTCCACAGTTCGATCTGCGCCATGACCTGGTTGGTGAAGGAAGCGGACATCACGAAGCTGGGATGGCCGGTGGCACAGCCCAGGTTGACCAGCCGCCCTTCGGCCAGCACGATGAGGCGCCGGCCGTCCGGGAACACCACGTGGTCCACCTGGGGCTTGATGTTTTCCCAGCGGTACTGGCGCAGCGATGCGATGTCGATTTCCGAATCGAAGTGGCCGATGTTGCAGACGATGGCGTCATTCTTCATGGCCCGCAGGTGATCGTGCGTGATGACATCCACATTGCCGGTGGCGGTGACGAAAATGTCCCCGAACGGTGCCACGTCGTCCATGGTGACCACGCGGTAGCCCTCCATGGCGGCCTGGAGCGCGCAGATGGGGTCGATTTCCGTGATCCACACGGTGGCGCCCAGCCCGCGGAACGCCTGGGCGCAGCCCTTGCCCACGTCGCCGTAGCCCGCCACCACCGCCACCTTGCCGGCCACCATCACGTCCGTGGCGCGCTTGATGCCGTCCATGAGGGATTCGCGGCAACCGTAGAGGTTGTCGAACTTGGACTTGGTCACCGAATCGTTGACGTTGAAGGCGGGACACTTGAGTTCGCCGCGCTTCATCATTTCGTTGAGGCGGTGCACGCCGGTGGTGGTTTCCTCGGAAATGCCGCGCACGTGCTTGAGCATTTCGGGGTACTTGTCGTGCATGAGGAGGGTGAGGTCGCCGCCATCATCCAGGATCATGTTGGGCGTCCAGCCGTCCGGGCCGAAAACGGTCTTTTCGATGCACCACCAGAACTCTTCCTCGGTTTCACCTTTCCAGGCAAACACCGGGATTCCGGCCGCAGCAATGGCGGCCGCCGCCTGGTCCTGGGTGGAGAAAATGTTGCAGGAACTCCAGCGCACTTCGGCGCCCAGCGCCACCAGGGTCTCGATCAGCACGGCCGTCTGGATGGTCATGTGCAGGCAGCCGGCGATGCGCGCGCCCTTGAGCGGCTGACTGGGGCCATATTCCTGGCGCAGGGCCATCAGGCCCGGCATTTCGTTCTGGGCGATGTCGATTTCGGTGCGGCCCCAGCGGGCCAGCGCCATGTCCGCGACCTTGTAGTCGGGGGCGGATTGGGTTTGGGCAACGGCACTCATGAAGGGACTCCTTAAATTTCAGCGCGCAGGGCTTCGACGCGGTCGCGCGCTTCCCAGGTAAATTCGGGCTCTTCCCGGCCAAAATGGCCGTAAGCAGCGGTCTTGCTGTAAATCGGGCGCAGCAGGTCGAGCGACTGGATGATGCCTTTCGGTCGCAGGTCGAAATGATGCTGCACCACCTCGGCCAGGCGCTCGTCCGACAGCTTGCCGGTGCCAAAGGTGTTCACCATCAGGCTGACCGGGCGGGCCACGCCGATGGCGTAGGCCACCTGCACTTCGCAGCGGCTGGCCAGGCCTGCCGCCACGATGTTCTTGGCCACATGACGCATGGCGTAGGCAGCGGAACGGTCCACCTTGGACGGGTCCTTGCCGGAAAACGCGCCGCCGCCATGGCGGGCAGCACCGCCGTAGGTGTCCACGATGATCTTGCGCCCCGTCAGGCCGCAGTCGCCCATGGGTCCGCCGATCACGAACCGTCCGGTGGGGTTGATCAGGTAGCGCGTGTCCTTCGTGAGCAGGGCGGCCGGAATCACCGGCTTGACGACTTCCTCGATGACCGCTTCCGACAGGCGCTCGTGAGTCACGTCCGGGTCATGCTGGGTGGACAGCACCACGGTGTCGATGGAAACCACGCGGCCGTCCACGTAACGCACGCTGACCTGGGATTTGGCGTCGGGGCGCAGGAAGGGCAGGCGCCCGTCCTTGCGCAGCTCGGCCTGGCGCTGGACCAGCCGGTGGGCCAGGTGGATGGGCAGCGGCATGAGCGCATCGGTTTCATCGCAGGCGTAACCGAACATCAGCCCCTGGTCGCCAGCCCCCTGGTCGAGGTCCAGCCCGCGGCCTTCATCCACGCCCTGGGCGATGTCCGGACTCTGCCGGTTGAGGGCCGTGAGCACGGCGCAGGTCTGGTAATCGAAGCCGATTTCAGAACTGTTGTAACCGATGCGGCGCACCACGTCGCGGGCGATGTCGATGTAATTGATCTGGGCCTGCGTGGTGATTTCGCCCGAAATGACGATCAGTCCGGTGCTGGTGAGCGTCTCGCAGGCTACGCGCGCCTTGGGGTCCTGGGCTAAAATGGCGTCCAGCACTCCATCGGAAATCTGGTCGGCGACCTTGTCCGGATGCCCTTCGGAGACGGACTCCGAAGAGAAAAGATACTGACTCATGGCAAACCCTGCCCTTTTTCATAAATATCAACAAGCTGTGAATTATAGCAGCGATTCCGGACGGCATTGACCATGGTGCGCCTGGCCCTCGGCCTGTTCTGGCTCCTGCAATGGCTGCCCATGCCCGTGCTCGCGCAGCTGGGCAACGGCCTGGGGCGCCTGGCTTTCCTCCTGGCACACGAACGCCGGCGCGTCACCCTCGTCAACCTCGGCCTGTGCTTTCCCCAGTGGACCGAAGCGCAGCGCAAAGCCGTGGCGCTGGCCCATTTCCAGGCTTTCATGACCGGCATCCTGGGGCAGGGCATCGCCTGGCACGCCTCCGTGGCACGACTGCGCCGGATTTTTGTGCGCGAAGGGGAAGAACACCTGCAGGCCGCGCTGCGCGAGGGGCCCGTCATCCTCATGACCCCCCATTTCTTCGGCATCGATTCGGCCGGTTCTGTTCTGGGCGCCGACTTTGACCTCATCACCATCAACTCGCGCCAGAAAAACGCCGCGTTTGACGACGCCCTGCAGCGCCTGCGCCGGCGCTGGCAGCGGGGCACGATCTTCACGCGCCAGGATGGCATCCGTCCGGTGCTGCGCGCGCTCAAGCCGGGCTGGGCGCTGTACTACATGGCGGACCAGGATTTTGGTCCGCGCGAATCGATTTTCGTGGATTTCTTCGGGGTGCCGGCCGCCACCTCGCCCGCCCTCTCGCGCCTGGCGCGGCTCGCCCGGGCGCGGGTGGTGCCCTGCGTGATACAGCAGGACTTTCCCCACAGCCGCGTCGTCATGAAGTTCTTCCCGGCCTGGACCGATTTTCCGGGACCCGACGAAGCCGAAGACACCCGGCGCATAAACCGCTTCATCGAAGCGCGCGTGCTGGAACAACCCGCCAACTACCTGTGGAGCCACAAGCGCTTCAAGACGCGACCGCCCGGCGAACCGTCTCCCTATGGGCGCTGAACCCAAAACGCGCTAGGATGGCTGTCAACCGGTTCCGCTGAAAATACCATGCTGCTTCGCTTCACCAAAATGCAAGGCTTGGGCAACGACTTCGTCGTGCTGGACGCCACGGCCACCCCCCTGCACCTCACGCCCGGCCAGATCCGCTGGATCGCCGACCGGCATTTCGGCGTGGGCTGCGACCAGATCCTGATCGTGGAACCACCGCACGATCCCGCCAATGATTTCCGTTACCGGATTTTCAATGCCGATGGGAGCGAAGTGGAAAACTGCGGCAACGGCGCGCGCTGTTTCGTGCGCTTCGTGCATGACCGCGGACTCACCCGCAAAGACGAAATCCGCGTGGAAACCCTGGGTGGCCTCATCACGCCCCGCCTCAACCCCGACGGACGCGTGACCGTAAACATGGGCGAACCCGAATTCGATCCCGCCCGCGTGCCTTTTCTTGCCCCGGCCCGCGCCCCCACCTATCCCCTGACGGTGGGAACCGTCACGCGCGAATTCAGCGTGCTGTCCATGGGCAACCCGCATGCGGTGCAGGTGGTGCCTTCCGTGGCGCAGGCTCCGGTGGCACAGGAAGGCCCCCTAATCGAACGCCATCCGGCCTTTCCCAAGCGCGTCAACGCCGGCTTCATGGAAATCGTGAGCCGCACCCACATCCGCCTGCGCGTGTTCGAACGCGGCGCCGGCGAAACGCTGGCCTGCGGCACTGGCGCCTGCGCCGCGGTGGCGGCCGGCATCGCGCGCGGACTGCTGGACGACACGGTGACCGTGACCACGCGCGGCGGCGATCTTTCCATCACCTGGGAAGGCCCCGGCAATCCCGTATGGATGACCGGGGACGCCGTCCCCGTATTCAGCGGCGAACTCCATTTACCCGACAGCATCAAGGAAACGGCATGACGTTGACCCCGGAATCGGTGGCCCTGTGGCTGAAAGAACACCCGGATTTTTTCGAAACCCGGAGCACGCTGCTGGCGGACATCCAGCTCCCCCATCCGCACGGCACCCATGCGGTGTCCCTGGCCGAGCGCCAGTTGCTGGCGCTGCGCGAAAAAAACCGCGCCCTGGAAGCGCGTCTGGCCGAACTGATCGGCTATGCGGAAACCAATGACAGCACCAGCGCCAAAGTGCATCGCCTGGCGCTCGCCCTGATCCGGGCCAATTCCCTCTCTGCCGTGCTGGAGGCCGTGCGCACCCTGCTGCAGGAAGATTTCGCGGTTCCCGGCATGGCGGTGCGCCTGTGGGGACTGCCGCAGGATCGCGAGCGCCCGGAATTTTCCGAGACAAGCGATGCCCTGCGCGATTTTGTGGGCGAACTGGCCGCGCCCCATTGCAGCCATGAGGCCGTGCTCGAAAGTGCCCAATGGATCGGCCCGGACGTGGCCGGACTGCAATCCTTCGCGCTTGTGCCGCTGCGCGACACGGAAACCTTTGGCGCCGTGCTGATGGCATCGAACGACCGGCAGCGCTTCTACCCCGACATGGGCACCTTCTACCTCACGCGCATCGGCGAGCTGGTAAGCGCCGCGCTGCGCGTGCATGCGCAGTCCGCGGACCATGGGGACTGAAACCGACCGGGCACGCGTCCTGCAGGCGGCCTACCTGGCCCACCTGCAAACGGAACGCCGCCTGTCGGCACAAACCGGCAAACATTACGCGCGCGATCTCGCGCAACTGCTGGCCCTGGCCGCTTCGCGTCCGCTGGAATCCCTGAGTCCGCACGACATCCGGCGCTGCATCGCCACCCTGCACGCGCGCGGCCTGTCCGGCCGCAGCCTGGGCCGCATGCTGTCCGCCTGGCGCGGTTTCTTCGACTACCTGGCGCGCGACCACGGCTTCGTGCAAAACCCCTGCGCCCAGGTGCGCCCACCCAAGTCACCCAAGAAACTGCCGCACGCCCTCACCCCGGACGGAGCCGCCCAGCTGATGGCCTTGCCCGGCGACGATTTCCTGGCCTGTCGCGACCGCGCCATGCTGGAGCTGTTCTATTCGTCGGGATTGCGCCTGTCGGAATTGTCGGGGCTTGATGTGGCCGACCTGCGCCTGGACGAAGCCCTGGTGGAAGTCACCGGCAAAGGTTCCAAAACCCGCCTGGTTCCGGTGGGACGCAAAGCCCTGGAGGCGCTGCGCGCCTGGCTCGCACTGCGCGCCACTGTCGCCGGCGACAACGCCGCGCTGTTCGTGACGCAGGGCGGGCGGCGCCTGGGCAACCGCAGCATCGAGGCGCGCGTGGCCTTGCGGGCACGGCAGCTGGGACTGGCCGATTCGGTGCACCCCCACGTGCTGCGCCACTCCTTTGCCTCGCACGTGCTGCAATCGAGCGGCGACCTGCGCGCGGTGCAGGAAATGCTGGGACATGCCAGCATCACATCAACCCAGGTGTACACCCATCTCGACTTCCAGCACCTGGCGCAGGTGTACGACGCCGCCCATCCGCGCGCCCGGCGCAAGCCCTAGAAAAAGCGCGTCACGCCCACGATGAGCGTGCGGCGCAGGCCGTACTGCGGCGCTCCCACACCGATGCCGGTGCCATCCCGCAACTCGTAGCTGTGGTCAAACACGTTGAGGACGGACAGGCGCCCTTCCAGGTCACCCCAGAAACCCGTCTTGAACAGGTGCGTGGCGGCGGTATTGACCGTCACGTAGGCGGGCATGGTCTGGGTGTTAGCGAAGCCGCTGCGCAGGCCGCTGCCGAACAGGGCGTCCGCCGTCAGGTTGGCCCAGTCGGTGCGATAGCCCACGCTGCCGGACATCGTGTAGCGCTGGTCGTGGTCCAGGTAAACCCAGTGGCTGTTGATGTACGCCAGTTCCGCCGCGGGAAAATTGAACTGACCGGATTCAATGCCGCGTCCCTGGGCACGTCCCACGGCCGCGTTAAGCGCCCCGGTCCAGCGCTCCCGGCGCCAGGTCCCGGAAAACTCGATGCCGTAAATGCGCCCTTCCTGGTAGTTGAATCCGGAAAAAATCAGCGCGTTGCCGAACTGTCCTTCGTCGAGCAGGTGCTGCACCTTGCGGTAGTAGGCGTCCACGCCCAGCGTGAGCTCGTCGGACCAGCGGCGCGAAAGGCCCATGTCCAGATAGTCCGAGCGTTCGGAACGGACCGGTGAATTGGCCGCCACGGGCGATGCGTTGGTGGTGTTGTTGAAGAGCGACACGGTGCGGGTGTCGATGATTTCAGCCGGCGGCGGCGTGAAATAACTGGCATAACCGGCATGAAAACGGGTCACGGGCGACCAGTCGTACACCAGGCTGAAGCGGGGACTCACCTGGTGCTCGTTCACGAGAAACGAATTCTGGTCGTAGCGCAGGCCGTAATTGAACGTCAGGTTCTGGGCGTATTTCCATTCGTCCTGCAGGGACATGCCCCAAAAATGGCTGATGCCGTTGGTGTTGTCCACGATGGTGGCGGGCGGCGTGGAAGCCACGCCGAAGGGATCCAGCTGGTTGCCGGCACAGGCCAGCGACACGCCCAGGCAATAGACCTGGGACGTGCTGTCGGTGAGGTAGCGCTCCTGCTGCACCATGAGGGTGGCATGCAGCTTGTGCCGGTCATTCAGCGCGTAACCGAAATCCGACTGAACGCCCTGCGCTTCGTTGCGGCGGACCACCGCATTGCTGACCCCCGTATAGAACAGGTCGCCCAGCGCAGGGTCCGGCATGTAACTCAGCTGGGACAGCCGGTGGTAGAAGGACACCTGCGTGTCCACTCCGCTGCGGCCCTGGGACTGGTAGCTCGCCACCTGGAACACGTTGAGTTCTCCCTGCGCGGCATTGAGGCCGAGGGGACCCGGCGTGGGCGTGAGGGTCGAACTGCAGCACTGGGGCACGAGTCCCGGGTTGTCGGGAATCTGGAACTGGTTCTGCGACTGTCCGAACATCAGGCTCAGGCGCTGCTGTGGATCGATGTCGTAGGCCAGGAAACCGAAACCCTTGCCCTGCCGGGTCAGGTCATGGGCCGCGTTGAGCGTGTTGGCCGGGTTGTCGATGCCCTGCTGGGACGTCATGAGCGACCCGGTCAGGTTGTAGCTGAAGCGGCCCACCGATCCGTTGGCGACGGCGCCGGTTTCGCCGTAATTGCGGCTGCCGCCCTGCACGGAAAATTCACCGCCCGGCTCGGACTCCGGCCCGCGCGTGCGGATGTCCACCACGCCGGCCGTGCGGTAACCGTACTGGGCCGGCAGCGCCCCGGTCAGCACCGTGAGCTTGTCGGCCATGCGGGTGTCGAACATCTGCCCGAAACCGCCCAGGGATTCCGGAATCATCACGCCGTTGACGCGATACTGCAGGTTGCCGTGGTCACCGCGCACGTGCACCTGCCCGAAACCGTCCTGCACGATGCCCGGCGCCTGCAACAGCACCTGGTTCATGGGCGTGGCATCGCCCTGGGGCAGGCGGGCGATGTCGGCATCGGAAAAGCTGTACTGGGTGGCGCCGCTGTCGGGTGCGACGAGGTTGCGGGCCGACGGTGTCGCCGTGACGGTGATGGTGTTGGCCGTCGCCACCGGCTCGCTGTCTTCGGGTGCCGCCGGGGCTTGCGCCCGCGCAGCCAGGGCTGGCATCAGGAGCGCCAAGGCAACCGCCAGGCGGCGCCGTGCGGAAAAACAGGACATGCAGTGACTCCTTGCGTTGCAGCAGAAACAAGCGAAAGCCCGCGCGCAGGCGGGATCAGGATGGTGCGGAGGCGTCGGCGGGCGGAGCGCGCGAACGGAACGCGAAGCGGAACGCAAGGAAAAGGGGGAGCGCCACCCATTCCGGCTGGAACGTGGCAAGCGGCAAGGGTGGCAGCGTGCACAGGGGCGTGGCCCCGGCACCGCCGGCTAGCGTCAGGGCATCGAACAGCTGGCAGTTGTGATCGTGCGGCGTCCAGGCAGACGTCCCGACCGCGGCCTTGGACGCGGCGGCCACATCGCCATGCACCACGCGGTGCACGAAACCCGACAGCTGGGCTCCCAGCAGGCACAGGAGCGCCAGGGCGACGAGCCAGCGGCGGCCGCCCGGCAAGGGTTTGTTCAGTGCGTCGAAGGATTCCATGGTGTCAGGTGTGGGACAAATCGATGCGGCGCCAGGCGCCGGAACGCCAGCGCAGCCACAACCCCAGTCCCAGCGCCACAGTATACACGAGGGCCGCCAGCCACCCGCCGACAGCGCCCAGGCCCCACTGGGGCAGGAAATGCACCCAGCCCATCCCTGCCGGGAATGTGAGTGCATGACACAGGGGCATGAACAGCAGCCACGACAGCAGCAGCAACAGCACCGTGGGAAAACGGACATCACCCGCCCCGCGCAGGCAGAAGGCACTGCCCAGGTTGAGCGCATCGAAAATCTGGTAGCCGGCGGCAATCCACAGCAGCTTGAGGCTCAGGACCGTGACGGCCGCCTCGTCTGTCGCCGCCCCCGACAGGAACACGGGCACCACCCAGCGCCCGGCAAGGGCGAGGCCCACCCCCAGCACGCCCATGTAGATCACGGCCATGCGCAGGATGATCTGGGCACAACGCGCCGCCCAGGCCTTGTCGCCGGCCCCGATGGACTGCCCCACGAGCGTGGTTCCCGCCAGCGCGATGCCGATGGCGGGCAGGTAGGAAATGGACGTGAGCATCATGACAATCTGGGTGGCCGCGCCATCGATCGGACTCAGGCGCACCTGCATGAGCTGGAACAGGGCGAGTCCGATGACATCCATGGCAGGGAACAGGCCGGTGGGAATGCCCAGCGCAAACACGCGGCGAATGCCCGCCCAATCCGGCCTGGCGGTGTGGCGGGTGTCGAATTCGGTCTGGAAACGGCGGTCGAGAAAAATGCCGAGCGCGAGCAGGGCTCCCACCGACAGCGCCAGGGAGCTGGCGATGGAGGCCCCGGCAATGCCATACCCCAGGCGGAACATGAACAGCTCATTGAGCGCGGCGTTGGTCACGGCCACCACCAGCATGATCCAGAACGTGTAGCGCGGGCGTCCGATGCCGTTGAAAAAGGAATTGAGGGAAAACAGCACGGCCGACACCGAACCGCCCAGCATGCGCGGCACCCAGAAATCCACCGCGAGCGACAGCACGTGCGGTTCGAGCTGGAAGCGCGCCAGAATGAACGGCCCGCCCCAGGCGGCCAGCAGGAACAGCGGCGTGGTCAGGAGCGAGCCCCAGACGCCGCTCCACGTGGCGTGGGCCGCCTCGCGCAAACGGCGCGCCCCGTAGTACTGGGCCACCAGGGTCTGGACGCCCAGGCCGACGCCGCCCAGCACCAGGAAAAACACGAATATCAGGTAATAGCAGGCCCCCATGGCCGCCATGGCGTCCGTGGACAGCCGTCCCACAAACCAGGTGTCGGTGAGGTTGAGCACCACTTGGATGCTGCTGTTGAGGAACAACGGAAACGCCAGGGCCACCACGGCCCGCAGGTCCACGTGGCGCTGGCCCGCGGCATCGAGACGCAGCGCCGGCAGGCGGGTTTCCGTCATTGCCGGCCCGCCCCGGGCCACAAGCCTTGCAGCAGGAGGGGACTGCCCAGCACCAGGGCCGCCAGCACGACCGCATTGAGCACCCCCGTGGCAAAAAACAGCTGGGGAATGGTGAGCCCGCGCGACAGCAGGGCCATGGCCCACAGGGCTGCGCCCACCATGAACAGGGCGTTGAGAAAGTTGGTGGTGCCCAGGATGCGGGCCCGCTCGCTGGCCGCCGTGCGGCTCTGGATCAGGCTGTAGAGGGGCACGATGTAGGCCCCGGCAAACAGGCCCACCAGCACGGTGTCGGCCAGCACGTGCAGTCCGGACAGGCTGTGCAAAAAGGCGCCGGCATCGCGGCTGCCCGCCACCGCCACTGCGCCCTGCGCACCCGCCAGGTCGCAGGCGGCGAGCGTCATGCCGGCACCCCCCACGGAGACACCGGCCCAGCGCCAGCGCCCCTGTCCGCACAGGCCGCTCAGCAGTGAACCGGTGCCCACCGCCAGCGCCAACCCCGTCCACAGGAGCGTGACCACGGTTTCCGTGCCGCCCAGGGTGTCGCGCGTGTAGGCCGGAAACTGGGTGAGAAATACGGAGCCGAAACACCAGAACCAGGAGTTGCCCAGCATGGCGGCCAGCAAGGTGCGATCCGCGGCGGCAACGCGCAGCTGGCGCCAGGCTTCGCGCAAGGGATTGCGGCTCAGGGACAGCCCGGGATCAGGCGCGGGCGCCGCCGGAATGTGCCGGCTGAAGCCGTACCCCGCCAGCGCCACTGCCAGCACCGCCAGGGCCACCCCGCCCCGCCCCGGTTCACCCCAGGCCATCAGGAGTCCGCCCAAGTTGGTGCCGAGCAGGATGGCGGCAAAGGTACCGAGCTCGATCCAGCCGTTGCCCAGGGACCATTGATGGTCGGGCAGATGCTGCGGCAGCAGGGCAAACTTGATGGGGCCGAAAAAAGTGGAATGGCAGCCCAGCAGGAACACCACCACCAGCATGGCGCCGGCCTGGTGCGCCATCAGCGCCCAGGCACCGAAGGCCATGAGCGCCACTTCCAGCAGCTTGATGAGGCGCGTCATGCGCGCCTTGTCCCACTTGTCGGCGCATTCGCCGGCCGTCACGGAAAACAGCAGGAAAGGCAGGATGAACACGGCGGCCACCGCATTGACCATCAGGCCGGGCGATAACCCGCCCACGGACCGGCCTTCAAAGGCCACCATCAGCATGAACGCGCTTTTGAACAGGTTGTCGTTGAAGGCGCCGCAGAACTGGGTGGCAAACAGGGGACCGAAGGCGCGCTGGAACAGCAGCCTCAACGGCACACCACCCGGGCAAACTTGCGTTTGCCCACCTGCAGGACCACGGTGGTGCCCGCCTGCAGATGCAACCCCTTGTCTTCCACGCGCGCCCCGTCCAGGCGCACCCCGGCCGCCTCGATCATGCGCAGCGCTTCCGACGTGCTGGCGGTCAGCCCCGACTGCTTGAGCACCTGGGCGATGGGCAGGCCTTCCGGTCCCACGTCCAGCACCACTTCCGGAATGTCCTCGGGAATGGCGTTGCCGCGGAAACGCGCCTCGAAGTCGGCCAGTGCCGCCCCGGCTGCCGCCTGCCCGTGAAAGCGGGCCACGATTTCCTGGGCGAGTGCCACCTTGATGTCGCGCGGATTGCGCCCGCCTTCCACCTCCTGCTGCCACTGTCTGAGGGTGGCGAGCGGCTGGAAGGACAGCAGTTCCAGGTAGCGCCACATGAGCTCGTCGGAAATGGACATGAGCTTGCCGAACTGGTCGCGCGGGGCTTCGTCGATGGCAATGAAGTTGTTCATGGACTTCGACATCTTGTTGACGCCGTCCGTCCCTTCCAGCAGCGGCATGGTGAGGATGCACTGGGGCTTCTGGCCGTAATGCTTTTGCAGCTCCCGGCCCATGAGCAGGTTGAACTTCTGGTCCGTGCCGCCCAGTTCCAGGTCGGCCTTGAGGGCGACGGAATCGTAGCCCTGCACCAGGGGGTAGAGAAACTCGTGCAGCGCGATGGGGAGTTCGGACTGGTAGCGCTTGGCGAAATCGTCCCGTTCCAGCATGCGGGCCACGGTGTGCGTGGCGGCCAGCTTGATCATGCCTGCCGCCCCCAAAGGGTGCATCCAGGTGGAATTGAACGCCACCGTGGTGCGCTCGGGGTCGAGGATCTTGAACACCTGGGCCTTGTAGGTGACGGCGTTGGCCTCGATCTGCTCGGGAGTGAGCGGCGGGCGCGTGGCATTGCGGCCGGTGGGGTCGCCAATCAGCCCGGTGAAGTCGCCAATGAGAAAA
>JAJZPY010000131.1 GCA_021811005.1 Pseudomonadota bacterium | reverse complement strand
CGATCTCCCTGGCCTGCCTCGAGCGCTTCGGCGAGCGCCTGCGCGGCGTGCCGCGCGACGCGGTGCGCGCCGTGGGAACCAACGCCTTGCGCGTGGCCAAGAACGCGCCGCAGTTCCTGCGGCGGGCCGAAGCCGTGCTGGGTGTTCCCATTGAAATCATTGCCGGACACGAAGAAGCCCGCCTCATCTACATCGGCGTCACGCACAGCCTGCCGCGCGCGCGTGGCAGGCGCCTGGTGGTGGACATCGGCGGCGGCTCCACCGAGTTCATCATCGGCCGCGGCCATTCGCCGCAGCTTCTGGAAAGTCTCTACATGGGGTGCGTGAGTTTCAGCGCCCGCTATTTTCCGGGCGGAAAAGTCACGGCCAAGGGGTTTCGTTCGGCGCAGCTTGCCGCGGCAGCCGAAATGCAGGTGCTGGCCGGGCGTTTTCGCACCCCGCACTGGGACCATGCCGTGGGCTCCTCCGGCACGGCGCGCGCGCTGGCCGAACTGCTGGAACAGAACGGCTTCGCTGGGCAGGGCATCACGCCCGACGGGCTCGCCTTTTTGCGCGCGCGCCTGCTCGAGGCCGGCGACGTGCGCCACCTCGGGCTGGCCGGCTTGCGCCCCGAACGGGCTCCGGTGCTCCCCGGCGGCATGGCCATCATGTGTTCGGTGTTTGACGAACTGGGCATCGCGCGCATGCAAACCACGGAAAGCGGCCTGCGCGAAGGGGTGCTGTACGAACTGCTGGGGCGCTTCGAGCACCAGGACATCCGGGAAGCCACCGTGCAGGCTTTTGCCCAGCGCTACCAGGCCGACCCCGAGCAGGCGCGCCGCGTGGCCCGCCTGGCGCTCACCCTGTTCCGCCAGGCCGCCGCCCCCGACAGTTTCCGGCAGTACGGGGCGTACCTGCGCTGGGCTGCGGCGCTGCATGAAATCGGCATGTCCATCGCGCACGGCGGATACCACCGGCATTCGGCGTACATCATCGACAACGCCGACATGCCCGGGTTTTCCAAGCCCGAGCAGGCCATGATCGGCGGACTGCTGCAGGGGCAGCGCGGACGGCTCCCCAAGGTGGCCAACCGCGTGACCGGGCGCGAAGGGTGGCTCATGGTGCTCTGCCTGCGGCTTGCCGTGCTCATCCACCGCGACCGCAGCGACTTTCCCGTGCCGCGCCTGCGCCTGCATGACCGTTCCCGGGGGTTTGCGCTGTCGCTGAGCGGCGCCTGGCTGGCGCGCAATGCGCTGACGCAGGCCAATCTGGCATCGGAAATGCAGCACTGGCAGGATGTCGGCCTCGCCTTGCGCGTGGAAACCGGTTCTGCCCGGACGGGGCGCCGCGACGGACTGTCATGAAACTGTAATATTTGCCCTGTAATCTTCGGGGAGCTTATAAAACCCCTTGATTTATCGATATTTTTATCGGAGGCCTGTCATGTTCCTGTCATCCGTTTCCCGTCGTGCGGGCTTGGCCCTGCTGGGCACCCTGGCCCTCGCCCAGGCCCATGCACTCGACATCACCGGCGCCGGCGCCACCTTTCCCTACCCCATCTACGCCAAATGGGCAGAAGCCTACAAAACGGCTTCCGGCAACGGCCTCAACTACCAGTCCATCGGATCGGGCGGCGGCATCAAGCAGATCAAGGCCAAGACCGTGGATTTCGGCGCCACCGACAAGCCCCTGACCAAGGCCGAACTGGACCAGGACCAGCTGCTGCAATGGCCCATGGTGGTGGGCGGCGTGGTGCCCGTGGTCAACCTGCAGGGCATCGCCTCCGGACAGATCAAGCTGAGCGGCGCCCTGCTGGCCGACATTTACCTGGGCAAGGTGAAGAAGTGGAACGACCCGGCCATCGCCGCCCTCAACAAGGGCGTGGCCCTGCCCAACCAGGACATCCTGGTGGTGTCCCGTTCCGACGGCTCCGGCACCACGTTCATTTTCACCAACTACCTGTCCAAGGTGAGCGCCGAGTGGAAGGACAAGGTGGGCAACGACACGTCGGTGCGCTGGCCCACGGGCATCAACGGCAAGGGCAATGAAGGCGTGGCCTCCTACGTGCGCCAGCAGTCCGGCGCCATCGGCTACGTGGAATACGCCTATGCCCTGCAGAACAAGATGACCTACGTCCAGCTCAAGAACCGCGATGGCCAGTTCGTGGCCCCCAACGACAAGAGCTTCGGTGCCGCGGCGGCCAACGGCAACTGGAAGGCGGATGCCGGCTTCTACGAAATCCTCACCGACGAGCCGGGCAAGGCGAGCTGGCCCATCACCGGTGCCACGTTCATCCTGATGCACAAGACCCAGGAACACGCGGATCACGCCAAGGTGGCGCTCGATTTCTTCGCCTGGGCCTATGCCCACGGGGACAAGGCTGCCCTGGCGCTGGACTACATTCCCATGCCGGACAACGTGGTGAAGCTGGTGGAAAGCGAGTGGAAGCGCAGCCTCAAGGACGCTTCCGGCAAGCCGGTGCGCTGAGCGGCCCGGGCCGGGCGGCGGCAGGTTTTGCCCCCCCGGCCTGCTCCTGATTTGTGGAGTCCCCTTGGGTGCGGGTATCATTCCGCTCTCCGAACAACAAGAGCGTCATGAATCCTTCCCCTCATTCGCAGGCCACCTCCGGTTCGCAGCGGCGTGCCGCCCGGGTGGGCCTATCCCGGTTGGGCGACGTCCTCTTCGAAAACGTCACCCGGCTGTTCGCGACCCTGGTGCTGGCGACGTTGCTGGCCATCCTGGCCTCCCTGGTGGTGACCAGCCTGCCGTCCCTCAAGGCCTTTGGCCTGGGGTTCCTGTGGTCTGACGACTGGGATCCGGTGCGCGACCAGTTCGGCGCCCTGGTGCCCATTTACGGCACCCTGGTGAGTTCCGGCATCGCCATGCTGATTGCACTGCCCATCAGCTTCGGCATCGCCATTTTCCTGACGGAAATGTCCCCCACCTGGCTCAAGCGGCCGCTCGGCACCGCCATCGAGCTGCTGGCGGCCATTCCCAGCATCATTTACGGGATGTGGGGCCTGTTCGTGTTCACGCCGGCCTTTTCGCAGCATGTGCAGCCGCTGCTCATCGCCGTCTTCGGTCCGCTGCCGGTCATCGGCCGCCTGTTCCAGGGGCCGCCCATGGGCATTGGCATGCTCACGGCCGGCATCATTCTCGCCATCATGGTGATCCCCTTCATTTCCTCGGTCATGCGCGACGTGTTCGAGCTGGTGCCGGCGGTGCTCAAGGAATCGGCCTACGGCCTGGGCGCCACCACCTGGGAAGTGGTGTGGAAAGTGGTGCTGCCCTACACCCGCACGGGTGTGGTGGGAGGCATCATGCTGGGCCTGGGGCGGGCGCTCGGGGAAACCATGGCCGTCACTTTCGTGATCGGCAATGCCCAGCGCCTGAGCACGTCCCTGCTTGCTCCCGGCAACAGCATCGCTTCGTCGCTGGCCAACGAATTCGCGGAGGCGGTGGGCGACCTCTACACCTCGTCCCTGATCGAACTGGGGTTGATCCTGTTCCTCATCACCACCATCGTGCTCGCCATCGCCAAGCTCCTGCTGCTGCGCATGGGCCGCCTGGAAGGGGCAAAGGCCTGACATGCAACGAGAAACTCCGGCCAGCCAGCGCATTTACCGCGCCCGCCGCCGCCTCAACCGCATCAACATGGCCATGTCGGCGCTGGGCATGGCTTTCGGCCTGTTCTGGCTGGCCTGGATCCTCCTCACCTTGCTGCGCTATGGCTTCGGGGCGCTCAGCTGGCAGCTGCTGTCGCAACCCACGCCGCCGCCCGGCAGCGACGGCGGGCTGTTCAACGCCATCGTGGGGAGCGTGCTCATGGCCGGAACCGCCACCCTCATCGGCACGCCGGTGGGCGTGCTGGCCGGCACCTACCTGGCGGAATACGGCCGGCGCGGCTGGCTTGCCCCGGCCACGCGCTTCATCAACGACATCCTGCTGAGCGCCCCGTCCATCGTGCTGGGCCTGTTCATCTACACCGTGTACGTGGCGCGTGTCGGGCATTTCTCCGGGTTTGCCGGCGCGCTGGCCCTGTCCCTCATCGTCATTCCGGTGGTGGTGCGCACCACCGACGACATGCTCAAGCTCATTCCAGACAGCCTGCGGGAAGCGGCCATTGCGCTGGGGGCGCCCAAATGGAAAATGATCACGCGGGTGTCCTACCGCGCGGCCCGCACCGGCATTGCCACCGGGGTTCTGCTGGCGGTGGCCCGCATCAGCGGCGAAACCGCGCCGCTGCTGTTCACCGCCCTCAACAACCAGTTCCTGTCGCGCGACATGAACGCGCCCATGGCCAACCTGCCGGTCGTGATTTTCCAGTTCGCCATGAGTCCCTATGACGACTGGCACAAGATTGCCTGGGGCGGCGCCATCCTCATCACGCTGAGCGTGCTGGGCATCAACATTCTGGCCCGCCTGCTGTTCCGACAAAAAAATGCTTAAGGCTTGCTGCCCGAGACCGACACCATGAGCGCCCAACCCGATTCGCCTGATTCGCGTGTACGCATTGCCGTGCGCAACCTGAATTTCTATTACGGCCGCTTCCACGCCATCAAGAACGTGTCCATGGACGTGCAGTCCAACAAGGTGACGGCGTTCATCGGCCCTTCCGGCTGC
>JAJZPY010000012.1 GCA_021811005.1 Pseudomonadota bacterium | reverse complement strand
TCCTCCCTAGCGGCTATGTGGCGCCTCTCCGCGTTGCTCACGATCTCTCGGACCGGCAGCGCCGGATTCTTCAGGCAATCGCCGGCGAAAAAGAGACCTCGTTTGCCAATATCCGCGCACAAATCAGCAGCGCCCTGCACGTGATCGTGCAAACCGCGCGCTTGCCGGACGGCAGCCGCAAGATCACGGCCATCGCCGAACTGTGCGGACGCCGTGGCTCCAGGTTCCGGATCAGGCCTCAATTCCGGTTCGTTGCACAGGGATACGGTGCCGACGGGCGCATCGGGGGATTGTTCCAGTCCACTTCCGAAACATCCACCCTGGCACGACGCTTCCCGGACACGCCCCTTGCGGTGGAGGGGCCGCTTTCATGAACGGCGTCCTCGCGCTCTTCGCCGCCGCCCTGTTTGTGCTGACGCTGCTTCTGCTGGAACTGGCACGCGCGTTATGGGACCGGCAGTTCGGCACCCAACGGCAACTGAAATCCCGGGTGTCGCGCTGGTTTGGGGAACCGGTTCCGCTGGCGCCGCCGCCTCCGCCCTTGCGCCTCCCCGCACAAGCCCACCGCTGGGGCGACCGGTTGCGCCCGCTGAGGCACTGGCTGCAGCGGAAACGGTTGCGCCGAATCGAAGCCCAGTTGCCCGATACCGTCGAATTCCTGAGCCGCGCCTTGCGCGCGGGCCACGACCTGACCCATGCCGTGGAAATGGCGGCTGGCGCCCTGCAGGACCCCGTGGCCCACGAACTGAAGCTGACGGCGGAAGAAATCGGTTTCGGCGCGGGGCTGCCGCTGGCCCTGCAGCACCTGGGATCGCGCGTCCCCTTGCCGGACCTGCAGACGTTCATCGTGGCCACCACCCTGCACCGTGAAACCGGCGGTGACATCACCCGCGTGTTCGACCGGCTGGCCTCGCTCATGCGCGAGCGGGCCGGACTGCGTGCCCAGATTCGCGTGCTGTCAGCCGAAGGACGGCTCTCGGCCTGGATTCTGAGTGTCCTGCCAGTCCTGTGCGCGCTGCTTGCCCAGTGGCTCCATCCGGGGCTGCTCGACCTGCTGCTGCAGGACCCCGTGGGCCGGCAGGTGGCCATCGGCGCCCTGGTCTTCTGGGTGCTCGGGATTTTTCTCATGGCCCGCATCACGGACCTGGACCTGACATGAGCGGGCGACGGGCATCCGCTTCTCCTGCCCGGACGCAAACGGGGCGTCCACAGCCGGCCTTGCTGCGCGCCGGATGGCGCGACCCCGCGGCCTGGGCCCGTTATCGCGCCTCCCGCTGGGCCGGCGCCCTGCTGCTGATGTCCGGGGCGCTGTTTCTGCCCCCGTGGCCAGCCGCACACCCGGTCCTGCTGCGCGCAGCCGGGTGTCTGGCCGGATGCGCCGGTGGTTACGGCCTGCCAGCGCTGTGGCTGCGACAGCAGGTGCGGCGGCGGCAAGCCGCCATCGCCCAGGCGCTGCCGGACCTGCTCGACCTGCTAATGCTGTGCATGGAAGCCGGCCTGTCGCTGGAACAATCGTTCGCACGTCTGGCCCGGGAGTTTGCGCGCTTTTCTCCGCTGCTCGCGCAGGAACTGCACGTGCTCTCCTTTGAACTGGCCGCCGGGCGCGGACGCCTGATCGCCTTGCGCCACTTTGCCTGGCGCATCGGGGTGCCGGCCGTTGACAGCCTGGTGTCGCTGCTGGCCCAGGCCGAACGGTTCGGAACACGCGTGAGCGACGCGCTCGCGGCACAGGCCGAGCAGGTGCGCCGCGAACGCCGCCGTTCGGCAGAGCGGGCCGCGGCGGTGATTGGCCTCAAGCTGCTGTTCCCGCTCGTGTTCTGCATTTTCCCGGGACTGCTGGTGGTCCTGGTGGGACCCGCGTTCATCGGGATCTACCGCACGCTTCAGTAGGCCGCAACCCCGCCGTTGGAACGCGGATCGGCAGCCCCTTCCAGCCAGCCGTCCGGATGACGCACGACGGCGCCGGCATGTCCTACGGTCTCGTCGAAATCCTGCAGCAGTTCCACTTCATGTCCGCGGGCACGCAGTTCGTTCACCACTTCAGCCGGGAAGCGCGTTTCCAGCTTGAGGGTATCGGACGTCTGGCCCCAGGTTCGCCCCAGCAGCCAGCGGGGCGCCGTCACGGCCTGCTGCAAGGGCTGCCGGAACAGCGCGTAACGCGTGAACACCGCCGCCTGGGTTTGGGGCTGGCCGTCACCGCCCATGGTGCCGTACACCATCACGCGGCCATCGGACAGACGGGCAGCCGCCGGGTTGAGCGTATGGAACGGCCGCTTGCCCGGGCGCAGGGCCAGCAGGGCTGAAGGATCCAGGCTGAAGGAAGCCCCGCGGTTCTGCCAGTTGATGCCTGTTTCCGGCAGCACGCAGCCGCTGCCGTACTCGTGGTAGATGCTCTGGATGAACGACACGGCCAGCCCGTGGTCGTCGATGGCGCCCATCCAGATGGTGTCGGCCGGCCCCTTGCCCGCTCCCCAGGGTGCGGCCTGGTCCGGCCGGATGGCGGCGGCAAGCGCGTCAAGGCGTGCGGCTTCCAGCAGCGACTGGGGGTTCACCGGACATTCGCCGGGATCGGTAACGTAACGATCCCGCAGCGAAAAGGCCTGCTTGGTGGATTCCACCAGCAGATGCACGTAATCGGCGCTTTCCGGCGCCACTGCGGCCAGCCCCGCCCGTTCCGCGATGCCGAGGATGGCCAGCGACACCACCCCCTGCGTGGGCAGGGTCATGTTGAACAATTCGCCGCAGCCATGGGACAGCCGCAAGGGGGTGACCACCTGGGCCCGGTAATCGGCCAGGTCTTGCGCCGCCAGCGGCGAACCGATGCGCGCCAGGTCGGCCGCGATGTCCGCCGCCAGGGGCCCGCGGTAGAAACTGTCCAGCCCGTCTTCGGACAGACGACGCAACGTGCGTGCCAGACGCGGCTGCAGGAACCGCTCGCCGGGACGCGGGATCCGGCCCTGCGGCAGGAACGCGTCGGCAAATCCGGGCTGGTCTTGCAGTTCGGTCCGTTTTTTGGCGGTCAGCACCGACTGGCTGACCGTCACCGGAATCCCCTCTTCGGCGTACCGGATCGCTTCGGACAGCAACAGGGACAACGGCAGGCGCCCGCCCCAACGCTGCGACAGGTCGAGCGCAGCCTGCCACCCCCCCACGGTGCCTGCCACCGTGTTGGCAGCCCAGGGGCCACGGGCAGGCACGGACGCCATGCCGCGCGCGCGGTAGGCTTCGATGGTGGCTGCTGCCGCAGCGCCGCCGCAGGCACTGATGGCAAGCGGCTCCCCCGAAGGCGGCACGATGGTCCAGAAACCATCTCCGCCGATGCTGTTCATGTGGGGATAAACCACCGCAATGGCGGCCGCAGCCGCCACCATGGCTTCAATCGCGTTGCCGCCCCGGCGCAGGACGTCGAGTCCCGCCTGGGCTGCCAGGGCATGGGGGGCCGTCACCATCCCCCGAGTCCCCAATGTCGTTTGCAACATGCCTTCTCCTCAAATCAAAAATGCGGGCGTCGGCGACGCAGGGGCTTCAAGGCCACCAGAGCCAGCACCGCCGCCAGGATGTCGAGCGTGATGACCACCCCGAACACCGGAATCCAGCTGCCGGTGGCTTCGTGCAGCTGGGCTGCCATGGGGCCGCCCAGCACCGAACCCACGCCCTGGGCCATGTAGAGGAACCCGTAATTCGCCGTGGCGTGGCGTTCACCGAACGTATCGGTCAAGGTGGAAGGAAAAAGGGAAAAAATCTCGCCCCACCCGAAAAACACCACGCCCGACAGCAGCACGAACAGCACCGGGTCGTCGCGGAACTGCAGCCAGGCCAGCATGGCCAGCCCTTCCAGCAGGAATGCGATGAACATGGTGTTTTCCCGCCCGATGTTGTCGGACAGCCAGCCAAAGAAAGGCCGGGTCAGGCCGTTGGTGATGCGGTCCACGGTCAGGGCCAGCGGCAGTGCGGCCATGCCCATGACGGTGATGGTGGCCACGCCGAAATCGCGGGCAAAGGCTGCGGTCTGGGAAATGACCATGAGGCCGGAAGTGGACATCATGGTCATCATGACAAACAGGAGCCAGAACACCGGTGTCTTCAGCATCACGGCAGGCGACGCACCGGCCAGCTGTTCGCGGTGTCCGCTGACCAACGCTTCAACTTCCCGCGCCGGACGCTTGAGCCCTTGGGCCGCCAGCAGGCCCACGACGCCGAAGGCCAGCCCAAACATCCACAGCGTGGCCTGGTACCCGTGCTGGGCAATGCTGCTGGCGATGGGAAAGGTGGTGGCGATGGCGCCAAAGCCGTAGCCGGCAGCCACCATGCCCACCGCAAACCCGCGCCGCTCTGGAAACCATTTCACCATCTGGCTCACGATCCCGATGTAGACGATGCCGGTGCCGACACCGCCGAACAGCCCGTACGTCAGGTACAACTGGGTGACGGTGGTGGCATTGGCGGCCAGCACCCAACTCAGCCCGGTCAGCAGGATGCCTGCGGAAATCAGGTAGCGCGGCCCGAAGCGGTCCACCAGAAAGCCCTGGGCCGGCGACAGGAACGTTTGCAGCACGATCAGGATGGAAAAAGTCACCTGGATTTCAGAGAGCTTGGCACCCAGTGCCCCCATCAGGGGTTTGGTGAACAGCGTCCAGGTGTATTGGGGGCTGGATATGGCCATCATGCAAATCAGGCCGAGCAGCAGTTGAATCCAGCGTTCGCGGCCACTGGCGGGCGCTTGTGTGGTTGTCATGGGGCATTCCTCATCCGTAGTGTTGATGTCGGTCCGGTTTCCGGGCACCGCATTGCACAAACTGCGTTTCGGGGAAAACCGGCTCCACCCTAACAAAAAGCAAAGGACATGCCAAACAACTTGTTCCTATTCGGCGGCCGGCGCGGGTTTCAGCAACGGAAAAAAACCGGCAAGTCCCAGAACCGGCCCGGGCAACAGCAACCAGGCCACTGCCGTACCCCAGTCGGTCACGGCCTGCGTGGTCAGTGCAATGGCCACCACGGTGATGGAAAACCCGATGGCGTTTTGCAGGGCGAGCGCGCTGCCCACCAGGTGGGGTGGGCAGGCTGCCGCCGAGAGCGCCGAAAAATGGGGGGAGTCCGCCACCACGCTCGCCCCCCACAACAGCAGCAGCGGGAGCAGCCAGGCGGCAGGCCAGGCGGCCCCCCCGGCAGCGAACAGCAGGCAGCAAAAACCGGACAGGAACAGGGCCGAAGCCGCCACGCGCGCGCTGCCCACGTGACGGGCCCAGGCGCCGCCCAGAAAGCAGCCCAGGCCGCCGGCCCCCATGATCAGAAAGGCCAGCCCCGCGGCACCCAGAACCGGAAAGTCACGCACCAAAACAGTGCGGACCACCAGCATCGGCACCAGCGTCCAGAAGGCATAGAGCTCCCACATGTGTCCGAAGTAGCCCAGGGCGGAAGCCCTGAAACGCGGAGAACGGAAAGCCGAGAGCACCTGTCCGGGACGGGACTCCGCCCGATCCGGGCGCTGCCGCAGGTGCGGCCCGTCACCCAGGCGCAGGATGATGACCGCGCCCGCGAGCGCAAGCACGGAAGAAGCCAGGATGACGCCCTGCCAGGGCCAGGAAGCCCCCATCAGGCGCAAGGCATGCGGCAGGGCAGAACCGAGCGTGAGCATGCCCACCAGCTGGGCCAGGGCGCTGCCTGCGCGCTCCGGCGCCCAGCTCACGACAAGCTTCATGCCGATGGGGTAGATGCCTGCCAGGCAGGCGCCCACCAGGAAACGAAAACAGACGGCGCTGGCGAGCCCTGCCGACCATGCCGCAAACCCCGCGTTGAAGAGGGCGCCGCCCACGGCACAGGCGGCGAAAATGCGGCTTGCCGAAAAACGGTCAGCCAGACCGGACAGTGAAAAAAACAGCGTGCCGGCAATAAAGCCCAGTTGCACGGCCGTGGTCATCCAGCCGACGTCGCCCGGGGTCACCCCCCAGGCGCGCATGAGGTCGTCGGCCGCGCTGTTGGCGCTGAACCAGAGCGAAGTCCCGAACAACTGCGACAGGGCAATCCAGGCAACGGGAAACCTGGAAGCGGAAGTCAACGCGCAACCGCCTGTTTCATGACGCTTTCCTCGGGATTCGGCCTATGAATCCTGTAGAATAGCGCAAATATGCTTTCCGTTTCCCACCTCACCTGCCAAAGGGGCGAACGGGTCCTGTTCCGGGACCTGAGTTTTGCCCTGCCCGCAGGCCAATGGCTGCAAGTGGCCGGTGCGAACGGAGCCGGCAAGACCAGCCTGCTGCGCATCCTGGCCGGGCTTTCCGAACCCGCCGCCGGCCAGGTGACCTGGAATGGCCAGGGCCTGCGCAAAGACCGCGCGGCCTTTCACGCGGACCTGCTCTACCTGGGACACCAGGGCGCCCTCAAGGAAGAACTCACCCCCCTGGAAAACCTCGCCCTGAGCCTGGGCATGGAAGGCTTTCCGCCGGATGAAGCCAAGGTGACGGAAGCCCTGCACCGTTTCGGGTTGCAAGGACGGGAAATGCTGCCGGCGCGTTACCTTTCCGCCGGGCAGCGGCGGCGCGTGCTGCTCTCCCGCCTGCTGCTGCGGCCGGCGCCGCTGTGGATACTGGACGAACCGTTCACGGCGCTCGACGTGCACGCGGTCGCCACCCTGTGCCAGCTGATCGAAAACCATCTGGCCGCAGGCGGCAGTGCCATCCTCACCAGCCACCAAACCTTTTCGTTGCCCGCGGGGCTCAGCGTCACCCTATGAGCGGCTTCCTCACACCTTTCCGCCAGGCGGTGCGGCGCGACCTGCTGCTGGCGGCGCGGCACAAGACGGAAGTCATCACCGCCCTGTTTTTCTTCGTGATCGTGGTCAACCTGCTGCCCCTGGGCATCGGCCCGGATGCCGACCTGCTGCGCAAAATCGCGCCCGGCGCGCTCTGGATCGGCGCCCTGCTCGCCACCTTGCTGGGCCTGCAGCGACTGTTCGCCCCCGATCACCAGGATGGCACCCTGGAACAGATGGCCTTGTCACCCCAGTCCTTTACGCTGCTGATTGCCGGTAAAATCATGGCGCATTGGCTGGTGTCCGGCCTGCCGGTGGTGCTGATCGCCCCCCTGCTCGGCGTGCAGTTCGACCTGCCCGCAAGAAGCCTGGGCATCCTGACGCTTTCGCTGCTGCTCGGCACGCCGATCCTGTCCCTCATCGGGGCTGTGGGCGCCGCCCTGACGCTGGGGGTGCGGGGCAGCGGCGTGCTGCTGTCCCTGCTGATCCTGCCGCTCTACATTCCGGCCCTGATTTTCGGCGCGGGGGCGGTGGAAGCGGATCTTGCAGGCCTGGGGTTTGAAGGCCACCTGTCGCTGCTGGGCGCGCTGCTGCTCGCCTGCACAGTCTTTGCGCCGTGGGTGACCACGGTCGCGTTGCGCGTTGCGCTGGAGTGAATGAATGAGCACGTCCCTGATCAACTGGTTCAAGTTTGCCTCGCCGGCTTCCTTCTACCCCCTGGCCGGGCGGATGGTTCCCTGGTTCGCTGCGGCCACGCTCCTGCTGGCTGCGGCCGGCCTGTGGGTGGGACTTGCCGTCGCGCCCACCGATGCCCAGCAGGGCGAAGGCTACCGGATCATTTTCGTGCACGTCCCGGCCAGCTGGATGTCCATGTTCATCTATTGCGTCATGGCCTTCTGGGCCGCCCTGGGCCTGTCTTTCAACACGCGCCTGTCAGGCATGATGACTTCGGCGCTGGCGCCCACGGGCGCCCTGTTCGCCTTCCTCTCCCTGTGGACCGGTTCGCTGTGGGGCAAGCCCATGTGGGGGGCGTGGTGGGTGTGGGATGCACGCCTGACCTCGCAGCTCATCCTGTTTTTCCTCTACCTGGGGTTCATCGCGCTGCAGGCCGCCATCGACGACCCGCGCCGCGCCGACAAGGCCGGCGCGATCCTGGCCCTGGTGGGTGTGGTCAATGTCCCAATCATCTATTTTTCGGTGCAATGGTGGAATACCTTGCACCAGGGCGCTTCCGTTTCCATGACCAAGGCCCCCAGCATGGCCCATACCATGCTGCTGGGCATTCGGCTGATGGCGCTGGCCTTCTGGGCCTACACCATCACCATGGCCCTGATCCGGGTGCGTTGCATCATTCTCGAACGCGAACTGACGAGCGAATGGGTGAAGAAAAATGCAATGGAATAGCTGGAGCGAATTCTGGGCCATGGGCGGCTATGGCCTGTACGTGTGGGGCAGTTTTGGCGCCTGCCTGCTGGGCATGGTGATCGAACCCTGGCTGCTGCTGCGCCGGCGCCGCGCCATCCAGGCCCGCCTGCCGCACAAGGAGTCCGCACGATGAAACCCCGTCACAAACGCCTGCTGATCATTCTTGCCGCGCTTGCCGTGCTGGGCGTGGCCGCCGCGCTGGTACTCAATGCCTTCCGCAGCAACCTGGTGTTTTTCTACACCCCCACCCAGATCGCCAACGGCGAAGCGCCCAAGAACCGCGCCTTCCGCATCGGCGGCCTGGTGAAGGCCGGCTCGCTCAAGCGCGATGGCATCACGGCCCATTTCATCGTCACCGACACCGCCAGGGAATTCCCGGTTCAGTACACCGGCATCCTGCCCGACCTGTTCCGCGAAGGGCGCGGCGTGGTGGCCCAGGGCAAGCTGGGGGACAATGGACAGTTCGTGGCCACGGAAGTGCTGGCCAAGCACGACGAAAACTACATGCCGCCGGAAGCCAAGAACGCGGTGGAACAGGCCCAGAAAGCCGCCCAAACCCTCAAGCAGTAAACTTCACTGCGCGCCGCCGGCCGCACGGCCGGCGGACTCCTTCCGCAAGATCAGGGCTGAACCTGGCTGATGGTGATCTGGAGATCGTGCGCCCCCGGCTTCACGGGCAGGCTGGCCCCGATCAAATCCCCGCTGGAGGGCGTCGCGCTGCCCGATTTCGACACCCGCACTTCCACGCGCACAAGGCTTGCAGAAGACAGGTTGAATTGCGGGCTCATGGCCATGTCGTCGGTCAGGGCAAAATCAAGCGGCAACTGGCTGACCGTGGTGCGCACGATGGCAAGCGGCATGCGCGGTCCGTCCACGGCACGCGCAAAAATGAATACGGTGTCGTTGGGCGAGGCTTTGCCCTTGAGTGCCGGATCGATGCTGACACGCCCGGTGACCGTGCTGGAAGCACGAGCGGCCTTGGCTTCCGCAGGCCCGTCGGGCATCTGGAAACGGTTTGCCGCAAGCGGCGGCAAATTGGCCTTGGCCCGTGCCATGTTGAGGTTCTGCAGCACGAACTGGGCGTCAGCCGAACCCGGCTCCAGCAGCGGCATCAGCTTTTCCCAGTAACCGGCCGCCTTGCGGTAATCCTTGTCGGCAAACGCAAAGCCTCCGGCCAGGAACAGCCCCTTGCCGTTGCTGGGATCCTGCCACAGCGCTTTCTGCACCAGCGCCTTCGCCTTGACCATGCCCGGGTCTTCGCCCGAGGCGGTCAGTGCTTCGGCGTAGTCCACCATCAACGCGGGATCTTCCTCGATCTGTTTCGTCAAATGGCCGAAAGCTTCCACCGCTTCCTTGGGCTTGTCGAGATTCATGTAGGAACGCGCCAGCATGGCCCACCCTTGCGGGTTATCCGGATTCTTGGCCAGCTTGGCCGCAAGCGAGGCCACCATTTCACCCACCTGCTTTTCAGTGACTTCCTGGGGCGCTTGCTGGGGGTTGAACGCTTCGGGATGTCCGTGCCAGGCGTAAAGACCTCCGGCCACCAGGGGCAGCGCCACCAGAATGCCGATCGCCACTTTGCGGCCGTGGGAAAAATCGATGACTTCCGGCGCCACCGTCGTGTCTTCCAGCAAGCGTTTCTGGATTTCGTCGCGCGCCTGTGCGTAATCCGCATCCGCCAGGCTGCCGTCGCGATGCTCGGCTTCCAGTTCGGTCAGCTGGTCGCGGTACACCGCCGCATTGAGGGCTTTGCGGTTGTCGCTCACGCCGGCGCGGCGGCGCAGCAGGGAAAAAAGCAGAATGGCGGCAACTGCCAGGGACAGCAGGCCGGCCGCAATGAGAAATGATGTCATGGTTGATCGCGCAGCAGCGCCTCGGCTTGTTTTTTCTGTTCAGGAGTGAGGGGACTGTCCGGGGCAATGCGATTGCGATGGCGCAAAACCGCAGCCAGCGCACCCACCCCCAGCACCAGCAGCAGGAACGGGCCGAACCAGAGCAGCCAAGTGGTGGGCTTGACCGGCGGACGGTAGCGCACGAAATCGCCATACCGTGACACCATGAAATCCATCACCTCCTGGTCGGACTTCCCCTGCCGGATCTGCGCCCGGATTTCACGCCGCAAATCTTCGGCCAGATCGGCGCGCGAACCGGCCAGAGATTCGTTCTGGCAGACCAGGCAGCGCATTTCCTCGGCAATCTTGATGAGGCGCTGTTCAACCACTTCGTCATCCGCCAATGGCTTGGCTTCGTTGGCATGAACCGGCCAGGTAAAACAGAGCAGGAGAAGCCACAACCACGGTTTCATTTTTTCAGCTCCGCAATAAGGGGCAGGATGGTCTGCTGCAACGCTTCGGGCGTGATGGGCCCGATCTGCTTGTAGCGGATGACCCCGGTTTTGTCGATCACGTAGGTTTCAGGCACGCCATAAACGCCGTAGTCGATGCCGACGCGACCGTCCGCATCCACAGCCGTCAGGGTGTAGGGGTCGCCGTAATCGGAAAGCCATTTCTGGGCATCCGGGGCCTGATCCTTGTAGTCCAGGCCCACCATCGGCACCGCATGGGTGCGGGAAAACCTGAGCAGCACGGGATGTTCTTCGCGGCAGGACACGCACCAGGATGCCCACACGTTGAGCAGCCACACCTGCCCTTTCAGGTCGGCCGGGCTGAAAGTCTTTCCGGGCGCATGAAGTTGCGGCAGGAGGAAATTGGGGGCCGGACGGTTGATGAGCGGCGAAGGCACCAGGTGCGGATCGCGCGTGAGGCCGATGGCCATGAAAGCCACCAGGCCGACAAAAGCCAGCAAGGGAATCACAAACCAGAGGTTGAATTTTTTCTTCATGCGCCTTCCACCTGCACGCGTTTGCCGCCAACCCGGTAGCGACGGTCGGAAGCGGCCAGGATGCCTCCCAGCGCCATCAGCACGCACCCTCCCCAGATCCAGTTCACGAACGGCTTGTAATACACCCGCACGCTCCAGGCGCCGCTGTCGAGCGGCTCGCCGAGCGACACGTAGAGATCGCGGTCGATGGTGGAATGGATGGCCGCTTCGGTCATGGGCATGGGCGAGGAGAAATACGTGCGCTTTTCAGGCAGCAGTTCGCCCTGCACCACCCCGTTGCGCGCGTAGGTGACAGTGCCTTGCATGGCGCTGTAATTGGGACCGGGTACTTCATGAACCCCCACCAGCCGGAACGTGTTGCCGGCCAGCGTGAGGGTGTCGCCCGGGCCCATGCGCACATCCCGTTCCAGTTCGTAGCCTTTGATCAGGGTCACGCCGATGACGAACACGGCCAGACCCAGGTGGGCCGTCTGCATGCCCCAGAACCAGAAGGGAATGCGTCCCACCTTGCGCCAGGCCCAGACCTGCCGCGCAATGCCCAGCATGAGCCAGGCGGCCACCGCGATGCCGAGCGCCGAAAGCGGTGAAAACGCGCCCATCAGGACCGGCACCACAGCGCCTACAGCCAGCGCGACCACAATGTCCAGCCGGACTTTTTTCAGCATCTCGCCCAGATCAGCCCGCTTCCAGTGCGCGAGCGTGCCCAGCGGCAGGATGGCGAGCAAGGGCAGCATGAGCGGCACGAACACCGTATTGAAATAAGGCGGCCCCACAGACAGCTTGCCCAGGTTGAGCGCGTCGATCACCATGGGGTAGATGGTGCCCAGCAGCACCGACCCGGCGGCCACCACCAGCAGCACGTTATTGAGCAGCAGAAAGGATTCGCGCGAAACCAGCTTGAAGCGCCCGCCTTCCCCCACCGACGGCGCGCGCCAGGCAAACAGCGTGAGCGATCCGCCGATCACGAGCGCCAGGAACAGCAGCACGAACACCCCGCGGCGCGGATCGGTGGCAAACGCATGCACCGACGTGAGCACGCCGGAACGCACGATGAACGTTCCCACCAGGGAAAGCGAAAAAGCGGCAATGGCCAAGAGCACCGTCCAGCGCTTGAAGGCCCCGCGTTTTTCCGTGACCACGAGCGAGTGGATCAGGGCGGTTCCCACCAGCCAGGGCATGAACGAGGCGTTTTCAACCGGATCCCAGAACCACCAGCCGCCCCAGCCCAGTTCGTAATAAGCCCAGCGCGAACCGAAACAAATGCCGAGCGTCAGGAACACCCAGGCCGCGAGCGTCCAGGGACGGGACCAGCGTGCCCAGGTGGCATCCAGTTTTCCGGAAATCAGTGCGGACAGGGCAAAAGCAAACGCCACGGAAAATCCCACGTAGCCCATGTAGAGCATGGGAGGGTGATAGACAAGGCCCGGGTCCTGCAACAACGGGTTGAGGTCGCGCCCTTCCGCTGCCGCCGGAAACAGGCGGTCGAACGGATTGGACGTGAGCAGGATGAACATCAGGAACCCGATCATCACGAGCCCCAGCACCCCGAGCACGCGCGCCACGATCGGATCGGGCAGGCGCCGCGAAAAGAGGGCCACGGCAGCGGTCCATCCGGACAGCATCAGCACCCACAGCAGCAGCGAACCTTCATGGCCACCCCACACGGCGGAAAACTGGTATTGCACCGGAAGCTTGGAGTTGGAATGTTCGGTCACGTAAAGCACGGAAAAATCGTTGTGCAGGAAAGACCAGGCCAGGCAGGCAAAGGCCACCGCCACGCACAGGAACAGGGCCAAGGCCGTGGGTCGCGCAAGCCCTATCCAGGCCGCAATCCCTTTCTGGGCTCCGGCCAGGGAAAAGAAAGCCAGCGCTGCCGAGAGCAGCATGGCCAGGATCAGGGCAAAGTGTCCAAGTTCAGGAATCATCCGGCACCCATTGGCATCATGAAAATTGGGGAAAGTCCGTAAGTGTACATCAGCCCGGCATATAATGAAGTCAGCGGGTCGCCGATGGGTTCACAAGGGAGATCGTCATGTTCAAACACATCCTCATCGCCACGGACGGATCGGAACTGTCGCACAAAGTCATCGCCGGAGGCCTTGAATTGGCCAAAGCGCTGGGTGCGCGGGTCACCGCCTATTCCTGCGTGGTGGAATACCTGCCCATGACGGAATTTGCGGTGGAAACCCCGCAAACAGTCATGGAACAGCTGGAATCCGAAGCCGAACGGCACCTCAAGACTTTTGCGGATCAGGCTGCCGCCGCCGGCATCCCCTTCGAAACAGTCAAAAGTACCGAGTTTTCTCCCTACACCGGGATCATCGAAACCGCCCACAAGCACCACTGCGACCTGATCATGATGGCGTCACACGGACGCCGGGGGCTGGCCGGCATGCTGCTGGGCAGCGAAACCCAGAAAGTGCTGACCCATTCGCGGGTTCCGGTGCTGGTTTATCGCTGAATTACCGGCGGATCGCCCCGGGCGGCGTGGCCGGGACCGCATGCCACGGTTCCGGGCATTGGCTCACGTAGGGATAGTAGCCCCGGGCCGACGTGCAATAAAACCAGCTCTGGGGCGCCGCGGGTCCGGCAGGACCCACGTAGGTGGTGCCCTGGGGCGAAACCGGAGTCTGGTTTACCACCACGGTTGCGGGAGGAGCGGCGTAGTAACCGTAGCCCACGCCCCACGGATAGGGATCATAAAACCAGGGGTCTGCCATGGCCCATCCCATTCCGAGACCGGCGCCCCACCCCCAGCCACCCCACCCCCAATCCCCCCGATACCAGGGACGACCGCCCCAGCGACCCCCGTTGCCATTCCAGCCCCGCCCGCCATAGGGGCCGGCATGGCCGGGAAATGAGCCGTAGTGGCCACCGCCTGCGCCAAAATGACTTGCGCCGCCCCCTCCCATGTGGCCCCCGCCGCCAAAGTGGCCGCCACCGCCTCCGTGATCAGCCCACGCAGGGCCCGCGACCAGCAAGGCCACGCATGCGACAGGGAGCAGGGCTCGCCCCGTCAATCCGGGCTTTTTCATGACAGCCTCCGTCAAAAAAGGGGCGGATGCCGGCCGATCAGTATCCGCCTGCGTCACCACGACCATGATGCCCGTCGTAACCGTGGCCCATCATGCCGTGACCGATCCATCCCCCCTGGTAAGACTGCTGCCAGTAGAGGTCGAAAATCGTTTTCTGTTTCGGATCCAGGGTGTCATAGAACTTTTTGGTATTCGCAAGCGCCGCTTCCAGCAGTGCCACGTGATCCTGCATGCGCTTGATTTCCGCACGCATGTGCTCCAGCCCATGGGCCATGCGATCGGGCGTGGTCTGGGTGGAATGGGCCGGATCTTCCATCGGTCCCAGCTTCATGTGGGCTTCGCGCCAGTGGCGCACTTTTTCGGTCTGTGCCTTCACGTTGTCCAGCACCTGGTGGGACCAGTCATCCCAGGCTTTCTGCTGCGCCGCAGTAAGATCCAGCTTGGTTTTGAGGTCGCCCAGCATGCGCTCGGTATGACCCACCCAGTCGACCGGACCGAACGCGCCCCATTCTTCGGCAGCCGATGGGGCCGACGCGGCGGGCGGTGGTGGAGCAGAGGCTTTTTCGGCAGCCCACAGTGGAGACTGTTGCAGCATCAGGGTGCTGCCGGCAATAAGGACCAGTTTCTGAATCGAGGAAATGCGCATCGTAAACTCCCGGGTCACGAAGGATGATATAAGTCGCTATCATAATGACAACAGAAGGCACCGGTTTGTTTCAAGAGGCACGATGTAACAAATTGTGGGATAGAATGAAGTCCGTTTTCGTGACTTCCCCGACCTGACGCCGATTGGAGGTTTCCATGCGCCTGCCCCGCCGCCTTGCCCTTGCCGCTTTCGCCCTGTGCCTGCCGCTGTCTGCCGTCCAGGCCGCATCGCCGCTCGATGCCGTGCCGGAAACCATGCCGTTCGACATCCCCTACGGTGCGCCCATCTCGCTCGCCCAGGCCCGCCAGGCCATTGACGCGGCCATGGCCGAAGCGGCGTCCCACCACTGGAAACTCAATGTGGCCGTGGTGGACTCCGGAGGCAACCTGGTTTCTTTCGCCCGCATGGATGGCGCCCAGCTTGCTTCCATCGCCATCGCGCAACACAAGGCCCGGGCTGCCGCCACCTACCGCAGGGAAACCAAGGCCTTTGAAACCGCCATCCAGGAAAAAGGCCTGAATTACGTCACCACCCTGGACGGCGTCATCGCCTCGCGCGGCGGTATTCCTCTGGTGGAGGCCGGGAAACTGGTGGGCGCCATCGGCTGTTCGGGAGGAACCGGCTCCCAGGATGAAGTGGCCTGCACCGCCGGAGTGGCCGCGCTGCGTCGCTGATCAGCGTGGAGGCTGGTGCTTCCAGCGAATGGAATAGGACGCCACCAGCACTTCCACCAGCAGCAGCACCAGAGCGATCAGGAACGAGCCGATGCCGCTCACGAACGTGCCGACCACGACCCGGCTCAACTGCAGGCGGTCGCCGGTGGTTTCCGTCAGGAACAGTTCAAGCACGGTAAGCCCGATCATGACACCGCAAATCACCACGAACACCATGGACGCGTTGATGAGCCAGCCGCGCGTGGCAAGCTGCCCCAATTCGGTTTCAAAACCGGTTTTCTGGGACAGGGCGTAGGCGTCCGGATTGAGCAGGCTGTCCTGCAGGAAGCGCGAGCGGTCCACCACGCGCGACAGCCGCTGGGTCAGGGCGGACACCAGGTTGGCCACCGCGGTCAGGAGGAAAACCGGCGCAAGCGCGAGCTGGATGCCTTCGGTCAGGGAAGCGGTATCGGCGATCATCGAAGTGACGTGAGAAATCAAAAGAGGGGAATATAGCCTGCCAGCAGGGGAATGGCCACTGCGCCCAGGATGCCGTGCAGCCCCATGGCCAGGCTGGCGTAGGTTCCCGCTTCCGGATGGATGCTGAAGGCGCGGGAGGTGCCGATGCCGTGCGCCGCCACCCCGATCGCAAATCCCCGCTGCCACCAGTCCTTGACGCCCAGCGCATCGAGCACGAAACGCGCAAGGACCGCACCCAGAATGCCCGTGATGACCGCAAAAACCGCCGTCAGCGTGGGGGAATAGCCCAGGCGCTCGGCCACGCCCATGGCGATCGGGGCCGTCACGGACTTGGACACCATGGCGCCGACAATGGCGTGGTCGGCACCCAGGCTGCGGGCAATGCCCACGGCGCTGGCAATCGACACCAGCCCCCCCGACACCAGCGCCAGAAGCAACGGCCCCATGCGCCCCCGCAATTCACGCAAGCCGCGGTAAATGGGCACGGCCAGCGACACGGTGGCCGTGCCCAGGAGAAAATGGACGAACTGCGCGCCTTCAAAATATTTGGCATACGGCATGTCCAGCAGCTCCAGGCTGAAGGCCACGATCAGTACCGCAATGGCCACCGGATTGGCCAGCGGATGGCGGTTGCTGCGCGTGTACAGGAAAAATCCGATCTGGTAGGCCGTGAGGGTGAGGATGAGGGCCAGCAGCGGGCTGCCGGACAGATAGACCCAGATTTCGTGGATCGGCAGCGACCTACTCATGGGTTGCCTTGCGGTTCAATCCCTTGAGCACCAGCGCGGTCACCGCGACCGTCAGCAGCACGCTGCCCAGCAGCGCCAGAATGACGGCCCAGGCATGTTCACGCAGTTGGGGCAGAAACAGGATGACGCCCGTGGCGGCCGGGACGAACAGAAGGCCCAGATGCTGGCTGAAGGCATCGGAAACCAGTGCCAGATTATCCGGAACCCGCCCACGCACCACCAGGAATGCCAGCAGGAAAACCAGTCCCAGCACCGGTCCGGGAATGGTGGGCAGGAGAAAATGGGATGCCAGTTCACCCGCCCCCTGCCACAGCAGGATCTGAACCAGCCCCGGAATCATGTCTCCAGGAGCGCTCGCAGCATCCAGGCCGTCTTTTCGTGAATGTCCATGCGTTGCGTGAGCAGGTCGGCCGTGGGTTGATCGTCAGCGGCATCGGCACGCTTGAAGACCTCGCGCGCCGTGGCGGCCACCCGTTCGTGGCCCGCGGCCAGCAGTTCCACCATGCGCTGGGCTTTGGGCGGCGTGCCGGGCACGTCGGGCAGTGCCGTCAGCTTGGCAAACGCCGCGTAGGACCCCGGCGCGGGAAAACCCAGAGCCCGGATGCGTTCCGCAATGGGATCCACCGCGTTCCACAATTCCGTGTACTGGGCCATGAACATGGTGTGCAGCGTGTTGAACTGGGGCCCTGTGACGTTCCAGTGAAAATTGTGGGTAGTCAGGTAGAGCGTGTAGGTGTCGGCGAGCAGCCGGCTCAAGCCTGCCGAAATGGCTTTGCGGTCCGCGTCGGAAATGCCGATTTTTATGGACGGTGCTTTTTTGGCCATGATGCGCTCCTCAATCAAGTCCAGTCAGAACCCGAATCGCCGCCGGAATCCCACGATCCTGCATCGGAAACACCGAAATCCTGGCCGCCCATGTCACCGTTGACGAAAGGATCAGCACCCGGCGCAGCCGTGCCACGATCAGGCCCGTCCACCAGACGGTGCGCCAGGGCTTCGCCCGCCACCATGCCGGCACCCAGTGCCGCACCCGTGGCCAGCGTGCCCAGAATGCCGGAACCACCGCCGCCCATGGGAGCCATGGGCGTGCCCATCGGGGCCGCGCCCGGAGGGTAATAGCCGGAGCCCGGCTGGCCGTACATCACCGGTGCGTTTTGCTGGGCCTGGCGTCGCACCATCCACAGCACGAACAACAGCCCCAGGCCACCCAGGGCAAGGATCCAGCCCCAGGACATGCCGGATCCGGTGCCGCTTCCGGCCACGCCGTTGCGCGCACCCAGTTGCGCCTGCAGTTCCTGTACGGCAGCAGGCTTGGCAAACGGCAAGCCGGGCTCCAGCTTTTCGGCCAGCGCCAGTTCGTTGCGCGCGGCCGGAATCTCGCCGGAACGGGCCAGCACTTCGGCATTCACGTAATGGGCCTTGGCACTGTTGGGATGCGCGTTCACCACTTCCTGCATCATGCTGCGTGCTTCGGCCAGATGGCCAGTGCGGGCCGCGCCATAGACCTGGTCCATGGTCGGTTCGGCCGCCGCCAGGCCGGCCTGACCAGCCAGGAAAAGTACCAAACACAATCGTAACCAAAACTTCATGTCGCGTCCTCCGCAATGCTTGTCTGATGAGACAGGGGCACCCGCGTGCCCGTTCCTTGGCATCATGATGCCACAACCGGGTAGATGGGTGCTTTTGCCGCAATTGCAAGGGCGCGGACGCACTGAATTTTACGGACGGGGGCGGGAATGTTACGCTGACCGGTCATGGTGAACCCTTTCCGCCTTCACAGACGCCCCACGCTCGCGGTCGGCTTCCTGGCCGCCCTGGCCATCGTGGTGATCGTGCTGGCCACCCTGTTCCTGCTGTGGGACCTGCGCAAGCGGGCGATCCTGCGCGACCGGCTGGAAACGGTCAGCATCACCCGCATGTTCATGGAGCAGACCGAACGCAACTTCGAGCGCGCCGACCTCATCCTGCGCGCAGTCCAGGAACGCCTGCAGGACCCCTACGGCATGCGCCTAGCACTGGACAGCATGCCCGTGCACCTGATGCTGGGCAGCCATGTGCTGGGCATGCGCCAGATCGATGCGCTCACGCTGCTGGACGCTTCAGGGCGCGTGGTCAATTCTTCGCAGGGAGGGAACGACGCTGCGGCCTCGGTGGCGGACCGCCCCTACTTCCGGGCCTTCACCGGCGGGAAAGATCCCGGGCTGTTCATCGACAAACCCGAACGCCAGGCGAGCGGAAGCGCCTGGAGCATTCACCTGGCCAGAAAAATCACGGCGCCCGACGGATCGTTTCGCGGCGTGGTGGTCGCCGCCCTCGACATCGCCCGCCTCGAACAGTTCTACCGGATCCTGCAACCGGATTATGCGCGACCGGTTTCCCTGTACCTCATGGACGGCACCCTGCTGGTCAGCCTGCCGCCGCGTGACAACATGATCGGCGATCGCCCGCCCGAACTGGGCAACGATCCCCTGCCCCCCCCGGGCGACTCCGTGCACTTCGTCAACCACGTCAAAGGCGTGGGGGAACTGGAAGCGTTCACGCTGGGCAGCCTCGCGCGCTTCCCGCTGGCCGTGAGCGTGACCACCGACGAAGACGAGGCCCTGGCTGCCTGGCGGGAAACCACCGTGCCCATCGTCATGGGCGCCACCCTGGTGAGCGCGTTCATCGCCCTGGTGGCCAGCCTGCTGAGCTTTGAACTGTCGCGCCAGCAGAAGCTGGAACGGGCCCTGGGGGAAGCCCATGACCGCTACCACCGCACGGTGGATTCCGTCATGGACGCCATCATCGCCGTCGACGAAAACCAGCGCATCACCCTTTTCAATCCCGCCGCTTCCCGCATGTTCGGATACGGCGCCGATGAAATCATCGGCAAACCCCTGTCCCTGCTGATTCCATCCCGCCACACGCACACGCACCACATGCACGTGCAGCAATTCATGCGCTCCGAAACCAGTTCACGCACCATGGGGCCACAGCTCGAAATTACCGGCCTGCGCGCCGATGGCAGCGAATTCCCCATCGAATCGACCATTTCCCACACCCTGATCGACGGCCGGCCGCAGCTTACAGCCGTCCTGCGCGACGTGACCGAACGCCGCCGTGCCGAAAAAGCGTTGCGCGACGTGAATCAGCAGTTGCGCGGACTGTCTGCTGCCCTGGAAAACGTGCGCGAACAGGAGCGCACGCGCATCGCCCGCGAATTGCACGACGAACTGGGGCAACAGCTGACCGGCCTCAAGCTGGATCTGTCCTGGCTCAGCAGCCGGCTCAAGGAGGGGCGTCCCGCCGCCACCGAACGGGTGGACGAAATGCGCCGCCTGCTGGACACGGCCATCGGTTCGGTGCGCCGCATTTCCACCGAATTGCGTCCGCTCATCCTGGACGACCTCGGGTTCGGCGAAGCGCTGGCCTGGCTCACCGGAGAATTCGCGAAACGTTCGGGCATCGACGTGTCGCTCGACCTCCAGGACGTCCACCGGGTCCAGGACAATGACCTGTCCACGGCCCTGTTTCGCATCATCCAGGAATCGCTCACCAACATCGCGCGTCACGCCAATGCCCGCACGGTGACGATCCGCATCGCGGCCGACGAGCACGAACTGCTGCTGACCGTGCACGACGATGGCGACGGGCTGGCACGCGACCCGCGGCCAGGCGGGTTTGGCCTGGTGAGCATGCGCGAACGGGCTAACGCGCTGGGAGGAAATTTCAGTATCATCAGTGGTGAAGACGGCGGCACCACGGTCTGCGTGTCCTTGTCCCTGGAGTTGCCGATTTTTGCCGGAGCCTCGCATGAAACATGAAGTGCTGGTCGCGGATGATCACGCCATCATCCGGGACGGCCTCAAAATGATCCTGTCCGACACGGACGACCTGATCGTGGCCGGAGAGGCCAGCGATGGCAACACGGTCCTGGACCTGGTTGAAGCGCGTTCCTGGGACCTGGTCGTGCTCGACCTGTCCATGCCGGGCCGCAACGGCCTGGAACTCATCAAGCTGCTGAAGGTTTCCCGCCCGAAGCTGCCCATCCTGGTTTTCAGCATGCACCCGGTCGAACAATATGCCGTGCGCGCCATCCGGGCAGGGGCTTCAGGCTACCTTTCCAAAGAGGAGGACAGCGAGCTGCTGCTGCCCGCCCTGCGCAAGGTGGCGGCCGGCGGCCTGTTCATCAGCCCCAAGGTGGCCGAACTGCTGGCCACCGACGTGTCCTCGGGATCGGACCTCGAGCCGCACCGGGCGCTGTCCAACCGCGAATACGAAATCTTCACCCGCATCGTGCGCGGCACCAGCCTGACCGACATTGCCGAAGACCTCTCCCTCAGCATCAAGACCGTCAGCACCCACAAAACCCATATTCTGGAAAAAATGGGCATGGCGAGCCAGGTGGACCTGGTGCGCTACGCCATCGAACACCGCCTGCTCGACCTGGAGCGCGAATAGGAACACTCCGAGTCGCCATAGGAGTTTTCCTATGGCGATTTTCAACGTAGTCCTATATTTTTTCGCAACGCAAAAAATCAAAATTCACCTCAGGCGTGAAGTGTGTTGATCCCCCGGATCCCAACACCTCACGCAAGCCAACCGGCCTGATTACCGAGGTGAAAAAATGAAAAAACCTGCACGCTCTGCGCTCTCCGCAACCCTGGCCTGTGCCGCCCTGCTCCTGCTCGTCCCCACAGCCCACGCCGTCGATGCCGAAGCGGCCAAAAGCCTGGCGCGCCAGAACAACTGCTTCAAATGCCATGCCGTCGACAAGGACAAGGATGGCCCTTCCTACAAGAAGGTGGCCGAAAAATTCCGCGGCAAGGCCAACGCCGAATCGCGCCTGATCGAGCACATCACTTCCGGCGAAAAAGCCAAGTTCCCGGACGGGCACGAAGAAGAACACAAGATCATCAAAACCTCGCCTCCCAAGGACATGGACCAGATCCGCAACCTCGTGCAGTGGATCCTGGCGCAATAACGGCGAACTGAAGCCATCTGACAAACGGGACAGGGGATAAGCACATGAACGTCATTCGAAAACTGCTCGCTGCCTGCATGCTGGCGGGAAGCCTGGGCGCCGTACCGGCCTTTGCCGCGCCGGCAAGCACATTGCCGGAACTGGGCGGCGATGTGGCCAAATCCAAAGCCGAACAAGCCCAGACTTCCCTCCGCAAAGACGCGCTCTGCACGCGTTGCCATGATGAAAGCGAAACCGTGCCGGTGCTGTCGATTTACCAGACCAAGCATGGCGTGAAAGGGGACCCCCGCACGCCCACCTGCCAGTCCTGCCACGGGGAAAGCGAAAAACACCTCAAGGGCGATCCCAACGTCAAGGGCCGCCCGGCACCGGACATCGTGTTCAGCAAGAAAACCTATCCGGCCTCGGACGACAAGGCACGCGCCAACCAGTGCCTGACCTGCCACAACGGGACCAACCGCAACAACTGGGACGGGGGCACGCACCAGAACAACGGCCTTGCCTGCAATGACTGCCACAAGGTTCACCAGCCCATGGACAACGTGCTGGCGAAGAAAACCCAGACGGCCGTCTGCTTCACCTGCCACAAGGAACAGCGTGCCGACAGCCACAAGATGTCCACCCACCCCATCGACGTGGGCAAGGTGGTTTGCTCGGATTGTCACAATCCGCATGGCTCCACGGGCCCGAAACTGCTGAAGAAAAACACCGTCACGGAAACCTGTTTCCAGTGCCATGCCGAAAAGCGCGGCCCGTTCCTGTTCGAGCATCAGCCGGTGGTGGAAAGCTGCACCAACTGCCATACGCCGCATGGCTCCAACATCACGCCCTTGCTCAAATCGCGCCCGCCCTTCATGTGCCAGGAGTGCCATGACGGCACCCATGCCAGCGGTTCGCCTGCGGGCCCCGCAGCAGCCGGAAAACAGGCTGGGTTGACCTCGGCACCCAACAAGAATCTCGTGGGTCGCGCCTGCATGAACTGCCACAGCCAGATTCACGGCTCGAACAGCCCAGCCGGCGGCTACTTCCAACGCTAATTTCTGGGATCGGAGTTTGCTATGAAAAACATGAACCCGCACTTCAAGCTGAGCGTGCTGGCCCTGGCCGTGGCAGCCACCCTCACCGCACTGCCTGCCCAAGCCGACGACCAGGAAGCCGCCGCACTCAAAACGCCTTCCAACTTCCTGGAACTGGGGCCCATTTACAACTCGGCCGATTCCGCCAAATACGGTGAATACACCGGGCTGGACCGGTCTGGATGGTACCTGGGTGGCAACATGGGCATCCGGGGCGGCAACGCCTACACCAACAATGAGGGGGGCGGCACGGAACGCTGGTCCATCTTCGGCGACGACCTGGGCCTCACCTCCCGCACCCTGAAAGGCACTTACAGCAACCAGGGCAGCTGGAGCGTCGGCGTGGGTTACGACGAACTGCGCCACTACATCACGGACACCTATCAAACCCCTTACATGGGAGCGATGGGCAATAATGTGTTCACCCTGCCTTCGAGTTTCGGCACGGCGTCCAACACCACAACCCTGAACAGCGCTCAGCTGGGCGCATTCCATCCCCTGGAAATCAGTTCCACGCGCGCCAACACGTCATTCAACAGCAACCTGATCATCAACTCGCGCCTGAACCTGAGCTTCGACTACAACCACCTGGACCAGAGCGGCGCCAAACTGATGGGGTTTGGTGCTGCAGCCCTGAACGGGGCCAGCGGCGAAGTGGTGTCGATCCTGCCCATGCCCACCAGCTACCAGACCGACACCATCAACCTGGCGCTCAACTGGAAAGGAGACAAGGGGCACCTGAGCGGCGGGTACTACGGCTCCCTGTTCCGCAACAACTACAACCAGGTCACTTTCCAGACATTTGGCGGCGCCAATACGCTGCAGAACATGAGCACGGCACCCAGCAACATGTTCCATCAGCTCAATCTGGCTGGAGGCTACAATTTTTCGGAGCGCACCAAATTTGCCGGCAACCTCTCCTACGGCCGCAACACCCAGGACACCGGTTTCGTGGTGGACCCCGGGATGATGGTGAGCCCGATGCCGCGCACGTCGCTTGACGGCCTGGTCAACACCACCCACGCCGACATGAAGCTGACGGACCAGACCACACGCAAGCTCAAGCTGTCCGCCGGCCTCAAATACGATGAACGCGACAACCAGACTTCATCCAACATCTACAACTTCAATGCCATCAGCGGGGAAACGGGCAGCATTGCCAATTACCCCAACACCCCCCTCAGCACCAGGAAATACCAGGTGGAGCTTGCGGGCGACTACGCCCTGGCCAAAAAGCAGAACCTCCGGCTGGCCTACACCTACGAAGACACTTCGCGCTGGTGCAACCAGTATGGGGTCAATGCAGGCTATCCGGCGGGGACCAATTGCGTGGTTGCCACGACCACCAAGGACAACCGGATGGACGCCACCTACAAGCTTCAGCCTTACGAGAGCCTCAATGTCCGCCTGGGGTATGTCTACAGCGACCGCAACAGCAATTTCGACCCCAATGCCATTGCGGCCTTCATCGGCACCAAAGGCAATCCGGTCACGGCCACCACCCTCATCCCCGGACTCAACGCAGGAGATTTTCCTGGTTTCTATCCGATGTTTGACGCCTCGCGCACCCAACAGGGGCCGAAAGCCAACCTCAACTGGCAGGCAACCGACCGCCTGTCCCTCGGAATGGGCGGCAAATACACGGAAGACAACTACTACGACTCCACCTATGGGGTGAAAAGCGGAAAATCCTGGAGCCTCAATCTGGATGCCAACTACCAGTACCGGGAAAGCGGCTCCCTGTCGGCCTACTTCACCCGGCAGGCCCGTGAACGCACCATGACGAACCTACAGAACGGCCCCACCACCGTCACCACGGCCACGGCCACCCGCCTCAGCGTTCCGGCCAACGGCAGCTGGAACAATACCCTGACGGATGACGACACCACCTTCGGACTGGGCGTCAAGCAAGGCGGATTCATGCAAGGCAAGCTGGAGCTGACCGGGGATCTCACCTATTCCCTCGGCAACACGAACTATGGCACGCAGCTCAATTACGCCACCACCACAACCACAGGGCTCACCTGTGGCGCCGCGAGCATCATGTCGTGCGGCTCGCTGCCTGACATTCGCAATGCCATGACGCAACTCAAGCTGGGGAGCACTTACCAGGTGGACAAAAACTCCAAGGTCGCGCTCCGCTACATTTACCAGCACCTGAGCAGCAACGACTATTTTTACAACGGTTATCAGTACCTCTACACTCCGACCACGCTCATGGCCACCAATCAGCAACCGGGCGGCTACAGCGTGAACACGGTGGCAGTGACTTACGTCTACAACTTCTGACGATGAATGCTCGGGCAACAGCCTGTTTGACGCAAGCCGGCGCTGACACCAGCGCCGGCGCTTCCCGTTTCATTCTTTTGGAGTAACCCTTCGTGGACAACAACAATCCCGGCGCATTCAAACGGTTCTGGAACATGCTCAAGCGACCGAGCGCGAAATACTCCCTCATCGCCATTGCAGGCACTTCTTTCGTGGCCGGCATCATTTTCTGGGGTGGGTTCAACACGGGCATGGAAATGACCAACACGCTCGATTTCTGCGTCACCTGCCATGAAATGCGCGACAACGTGTACCAGGAATACAAGGAAACCATCCATTACACCAACCGCAGCGGCGTGAGAGCCATCTGCTCCGACTGTCACGTGCCGAAAGACTGGGTTCACAAGATCGTCCGGAAATCAAAAGCGGCTTTCGAAATATGGGGCAAAATCACCGGCAGCATCGATACCCGGGAAAAATTCGAAGCGCGGCGCATGACGCTGGCTTCCCATGAATGGGAACGCATGAAGGAAAGCAATTCGAGGGAATGCAGGAACTGCCACAGCTTTGAAGCCATGAGCCCCGAACTGCAAAAACAGACGCCCTACAAAAAACACATGAAGGCCAGGGAAGAAGGCAAGACGTGCATCGATTGCCACAAGGGCATTGCGCATCACTTGCCGAAAGAATACGTCGAACCGGATGAATGAGATCGCGAGGCCACCCATGAAAACCCTGTTCAAGCGCCCCCTCCTCTGGATTGCCGCCAGCACCCTGATGTTGCAAGGAGGGTTGGCGCTGGGAGACTCCAGCCGAGACCCGCAGCCGCCAGCCCCCTTTGCCCACTCTTTTGACTGGACCGCCCATACCCAGGAGCTCCTGACCGATCTCAAGGACCGACTGGTGCTGACGGCATCCCAGGCCACCGCCTGGGATGCCTGGTCAGCGGGAGCCCTGGAAGACGCCCGCGCACAGGGCGAGCAGATGAAAGCCCTGTTTGAATCCCGGTCCACGCCCCAGGATCCCGATCTGACCACGCCGGACCGGATGTCCAGAAAAGCCGAGCGCCTGCGGACCCAGATTACGCTGATGCAAGCCCATCTGGCC
>JAJZPY010000130.1 GCA_021811005.1 Pseudomonadota bacterium | reverse complement strand
AGACCGGCTCCCCCTCGAGCGGTTGAAACGCCAGGACCCCCTGCCCGAACTTCCGTCAGACCCCTGGACCAACCACATCCACGCCCGGGATCTGGCCCAGGCCGCGCTGGATGCCGTCCATCAGGCTCGTCCCAACCGGGTCTACAACGTGGTGGACGACTCCCGGCTGCGCATGGGCGAGTTTTACGAAAACCTGGCCCGGCATTTCGGCCTGCCTCTCCCGTCCCGGTTGCCTCTGCCCGAAGTTCGGCGAAAAATAAGCGAAATTAGCTGGAGTTTTATGGCCGAATCGCGCCAAGTTTCCAATGCCAGAATCAAGCGTGAATTTGGAAGAGCGTGGTACTATCCGTCGGTGGATCATTTTCTGGAGGGGTTTCCCTTCAAAAAAGCAATGGCTTCTGGCAGCAATCGGTAGCGATCTTCGTTAAAAAGCTGGACAACTCCTTCGAATGTGAGTAAAAATCCCGTCCATGCAAACCATCCTGGTCCTTCACGGGCCCAACCTGAATCTCCTCGGCCAACGCGAACCCGGCATCTACGGGGCGACGACGCTCGACGAAATCGACCTGCGCCTGCGTGAGCGGGGCTCCGGGCGGGGCGCTTCGGTCAGCTCGTTCCAGAGCAACTGGGAAGGCGCCCTGATCGACCGCATTCATGCGGCACGCCAGGATGGCACCGAAGGTCTGATCGTCAACCCTGGCGGGCTTACCCATACCAGCGTGTCCCTGCGGGATGCCCTGGCAGCGGCTGCCCTGCCTTTTATTGAAGTGCATCTGTCGAATGTCTATGCCCGCGAACCGTTCCGCCAGGTTTCGTACCTTTCCCCGATCGCGCTCGGCGTGATCAGCGGCCTGGGTGCGCGTGGCTATGAACTGGCACTCGACTACCTGCTAGACAAGGGTTAAGTCATGGATTTGAGAAAACTTAAAAAACTCATCGACTTGGTGGAAGAGTCCGGCATCGCCGAACTGGAAATCACCGAGGGCGAGGAAAAGGTCCGGATTGCCAAGGCAGGAAGCGGCCATGCCTATGTGGCGGCCCATCCGGCCCATTACCCGTTGCCGCCCCAGGCTGCGGCCGCTCCGGCAGCGGCAGTGGCCAGCGCGGAAGCGCCCGCCCCTGAAGAGGAAGGGCATGTGGTGAAATCGCCCATGGTCGGCACTTTCTACCGCTCCCCGTCTCCCGGCTCCCCGCCTTTCGTGGAGCTGGGACAAAGCATCACCGAAGGGCAGACGCTGTGCATCATTGAAGCCATGAAGCTGCTCAACGAAATCGAGTCCGACGTGTCCGGCACCGTCAAACGGATTCTGGTGGAAAACGGCCAACCCATCGAGTACGGCCAGCCCCTTTTCATCATCGCTTCCGCTTGAGCAAACGATTCCGCCATGTTTGAAAAAATCCTGATCGCCAACCGCGGCGAAATCGCCTTGCGGGTCCTGCGCGCCTGCCGCGAACTGGGCATCAAAACGGTGGCCGTGCATTCCGAAGCCGACGCCGACGCCAAGTACGTGGTCCTGGCCGATGAATCGGTCTGTATCGGCCCCCCCGCATCCCAGAACAGCTATCTCAACATTCCGGCCATCATTTCCGCCGCGGAAGTGACTGGCGCCGAAGCCATCCACCCCGGTTACGGATTCCTGTCCGAAAACGCAGACTTTGCCGAACGGGTTGAAAACAGCGGATTCGTATTCATCGGCCCGCGGGCTGAAACCATCCGGCTCATGGGCGACAAGATCAGCGCCAAATCGACCATGAAAGCGGCCGGTGTTCCGGTGGTACCCGGCTCCGAAGGGCAATTGCCGCAGGACCCCAAGGAACTCAAGAAACTCGCGGAAAGCATCGGCTACCCGGTGCTGATCAAAGCGGCAGCCGGCGGCGGCGGCCGCGGCATGCGCGTGGTCGAACGCGAGGAAGACCTGCTGGGATTCCTGGACCTGACCCGCAGCGAAGCCCGCAACGCCTTTGGCAACGACACCGTGTACATGGAAAAGTACCTGGGACAGCCGCGTCACATCGAAATCCAGGTCCTTTCCGACGAACACGGCAATGCGGTGTATCTGGGCGAGCGGGACTGCTCCATGCAGCGCCGTCACCAGAAAATCATCGAAGAAGCACCGGCCCCCGGCATTTCCGACAAGCTCCGGCAAAAAATCGGGGAAAGCTGCGTGGCGGCCTGCAAACGCATCAAATACCGGGGAGCCGGCACTTTCGAATTCCTGTATGAAAACGGGGAGTTCTACTTCATTGAAATGAACGCCCGCGTGCAGGTGGAACACCCGGTCACGGAACTCATTACCGGCATCGACATCGTGCAGGAGCAGATCCGCATTGCAGCCGGCGAAAAGCTGTCCTTCCGCCAAAAGGACATCGTCCTGCGCGGGCATGCGCTGGAGTGCCGGATCAATGCGGAAGACCCGTTCACTTTTGCCCCTTCGCCCGGCCGCATCACGCAGTACCACGCACCCGGCGGCCCCGGAACGCGCGTCGATTCCCACATTTACCACAATTACTTCGTGCCCCCTTACTACGACTCGCTGATTGCCAAGGTGCTCACCCATGGTGCCACACGCGACCAGGCGATTGCCCGCATGCGCATCGCCCTGTCGGAAATGGTGGTGGAAGGCATCAAGACCAACATTCCCCTGCACCAGCAGTTGCTTCAGGACAAGGCTTTCGTGGCGGGTGCAACCAGCATTCACTACCTTGAAGAAAAGCTCGCGCGGGACAAGGCCAAGCCTTCCTGAATGTCCTGGGTGCGCCTGATTGCCGAGGTCAGCGACCGCCAGGCCGAAGCCCTGTCTGACGCGCTGCTGGCCTGCGGCGCCTTGTCGACGAGCATCGAGCAGAACCTGGGGGCCGGACGTTCCGAAACGGAAGTGTTTGGGGAGCCGGGGGAACCTCCGCCGGCGCTCTGGCCGGAATGCCTGGTGGATGCCCTGCTCCCTGCCGGGGCAGATCCGCACGCCGTCATGCAGGAAGCCTGTCTCCAGGCCGGACTCCCCGAAACCCCGGCCTACCAGAGCGATACCGTGGCCGACCAGGACTGGGTCAGCCTCACCCAGCGCCAGTTTGACCCCATCCCTGCGGCGCCAGGACTTTGGATTGTTCCCACCTGGCACGAACCTCCGGATCCTTCGGCACTCAACATCCGCCTGGATCCGGGACAGGCTTTCGGCACGGGCAGCCACCCCACCACCCGCCTTTGCCTGCAGCAGCTGGTCAGGGAAGCGCCGCGCGGCCAGCAGATCCTGGACTATGGCTGCGGTTCCGGCATCCTGGCCATTGCAGCCCGTCTGCTGGGCGCCCGGCGGGTTGCAGGAGTGGACATTGACCCGGCCGCCATCGCCACCGCGCGCGCCAATGCACAGCGCAACGGCGTCGAAGCGGAATTCTTCCTGCCCGATGTGCTGGCGACTTCCACGCAGTTCGATGGCGTGGTGGCCAATATCCTGGCATCCCCGCTCGTGGTTCTGGCCCCCTTGCTGCTGGCCTACCTCAAGCCCGGCGGCTGGATTGCCCTCTCGGGCATCCTTGAAAGGCAGGCCGACCAGGTCATCGCAGCCTATCAGCCCGGATGCCGCCTGGAAGTCACGGCCCAGGCGGAAGGCTGGGTCTGCCTTTCCGGCCGAAAGGGATAAGTTATACTGCTGAAAGAAATAAGGATGGTCCCATGTCCGAACCCGAAGATCGACGCTATTCCCCAACACACCAATGGGCGCGCCCCAACCCTGACGGAACGCTTGCCGTCGGCATCACCGATTTCGCACAATCCCAGCTGGGCGATGTCATGTTCGTTCAGCTGCCCGAAGCCGGGCGCGAAGTGACGGCAGGCGAAGCCTGCGCCCTGGTGGAATCCGTCAAATCGGCCTCGGACGTGCATGCCCCGGTTTCCGGCACCATTGCCGCAATCAACGAAACGCTTCCTGACAGCGCCGAATCGCTCAACACGGACCCTTACGGCAGCTGGCTTTTCACGCTGCACCCAAAAACAACTCACGACTACGAAGCGCTCATGTCTGCAGCGCAATACCACTCGTTCATCGATCAGGAGACTTGAATGTCCAACGTCACGCTCGCAGGAAAACCCATTGCCGTTGCCGGCAACTTCCCCAAACCCGGCGCCACGGCCCCCGACTTTTCCCTGACCGGCAAGGATCTGGCCGACTGCACCCTGGCCACCTACGCCGGCAAGCGCAAAATACTCAATATCGTGCCGAGCCTGGACACCCCCACCTGTGCCACCTCGACGCGCAAATTCAACGAAAAGGCCGGCAACCTCGCCAATACCGTGGTGCTCGTCGTTTCCGCCGACCTGCCGTTCGCCATGTCCCGCTTCTGCTCCACCGAAGGCCTGGATCATGTGGTTTCGCTGTCCACTTTTCGCGACCATGCCTTCCACCAGCGCTACGGGGTGGACATCACCGACAGCCCCCTGCGCGGCCTGACGGCCCGTGCCGTGGTGGTGCTGGACGAGAACAACCGCGTGCTCCACTCCCAGCTGGTCCCTGAAATCAAACAGGAGCCGGATTACGAAGCGGCCCTTTCAGCGCTCGGCTGATGAAAACCCTGATTTGCGGCTCCCTGGCCTACGACACCATCATGGTGTTCGGGGACCGGTTTCAGAACCACATCCTTCCCGAAAAAATCCATATTCTGAGCGTCGCTT
>JAJZPY010000129.1 GCA_021811005.1 Pseudomonadota bacterium | reverse complement strand
GACGCGCCGTGCGCCTGCTGGATCCGCGTCCGGGAGAGCGGGTGCTCGACCTGTTCTGCGGCCTGGGCAATTTCACGCTGCCGCTGGCCCGCAGCGGCGCCTTCGTCACCGGCGTGGAAGGCAGTGCCGCCCTGGTGGCGCGGGCCGGGGAAAATGCCGCGCGCAACGGCCTCTCGGACAACACCCGGTTTCTGGCGGCCAACCTGTTTGAAGTGACGGAAGCCCAGCTCGCGTCCTGGGGACCGGTGGACAAGCTGCTCATCGACCCGCCGCGCGATGGCGCGGTGGAAGTGGTGAAGGCGCTCGCGGGCCTGCTGCCCCGGCGCATCGTTTACGTCTCCTGCAGTCCCGCCACGCTCGCGCGCGACGCGCAGATCCTGGTGCACCAGCAGGGGTATAAATTAAGGGCCGCAGGGGTGGTCAACATGTTTCCCCATACGGCCCATGTGGAATCACTCGCGCTGTTCGAGCGCGAGTGACGGTGGATCAGCGACGGTCGCCGCCGAAGATGCCCAGGATTTCCAGCAGGCTCACGAAAATGTTGTAGATGTTCATGTACAGGCTGAGCGTGGCCGTGATGTAGTTGGTTTCGCCGCCGCGCACGATCTGGTTCACGTTGAACAGGATCATGAGCGAGGAAAACAGCATGAAACCGCCACACAGCACGAGTTGCAGCATGGGCAGGCGCAGGAAGATGTTGGCCACCACGGCAATCATCAGCACGATGGCGCCCACGGTCAGGAAGTTGGCCATGCCGCTGAAGTCGCGCTTGGACGTGCTGGCGATGCCGGCCAGGGTGAAAAACACCGCCGCCGTGCCGCCGGCCGCCAGGGCGATCAGCTGTGCGCCGTTGCGGAAGGCCAGCGTGAACTGGAGCAAGGGTCCCAGCATGATGCCCATCACGAAGGTGAGGGCCAGCAGCAGGTACACCCCGGTGGTGCTGTACTTGTTGGCTTCGATGGCAAAAAACAGGCCGTAAATCGCGCCCAGGAACAGCAGGCTCGACAGGATGGGGCTTGCGGCCATGAACGCAAAGCTCATGTTGATGCCGACCAGGGCGCCGATCGCGGTGGGAATGAGAGACAACCCCAGCAGCCAGTAGGTGTTGCGCAACACGCGGTGCTGGACCGAATCAAGCGCGCCCGCCTGGGTGTAGGTGTTAAATTCTCTTTGCATATCAAGGAGCTCCTTTAGTGTTCGCCGCGCAACTGGCGGCTGCAGACCCTGTTAAGACTACGTCACGGGCCTGGAAGTTGCAAGTTGGGTTAAAATGCCGGGCTGGGAAGCGTGGCCGAGCGGTTTAAGGCACTGGTCTTGAAAACCAGCGATGGGAAACCATCCGTGAGTTCGAATCTCACCGCTTCCGCCAGTCTTTTGCCACCCCTGCGGCGTTATCGGGGCGGGGTGTGCGATTCCAGGCGGGCGCGCAGTTCGCGTGCCGCTTCCAGCAGGCCTTCGTAGCCGTCGCGCAGCTGGTCGGGCAGGGCGGGGTCTCCCACCAGCACGCCCAGGGTTTCCGTCACGCTGTAGAGCAGCCCCTTGGCCGCGCCGGTGGCGATGCTGCCGCTTTGGATGGCGTGTTCCAGATGGTCCAGCGCGGCTTCAAGGTGTTCTTGTTGGGTGTCGTTCGGTTTCGTCATGGAGTTATCGGTTGCGGTATTTGTAGGCCATGTGCCAGCCGCCGACCGCCGCGGCCCAGGCAAGCGCCTTGGCCAGGTCCGACTGGATGATCAGCAGGTCCATCTGCAGCGCCAGCGCGAAAATCGTGAGATTCAGCGCAATGATGGAAAACAGCGCGAAAATGACATTGAATGCCCCAAACATGATGTGGCCCCTCCCCCCGGTGCGTGAAACTTATTGACTGCGTGTTGTGCGTCCAGAATGACGCAAAGGGGGCGGCAATGCAAGGGCGGGACAAAAAGGGTCCCCCCAGGATGGAAGGCCTGGAGGGAACGGGGGAAATCAGGAAGGGTGGATTTCGCGCACGGCTTCGCGCACCACGGGCTTGAGTTCCTGGTCGCCGTGGGCCTTCAGGTACTCCAGGAACGAGCGCTGCATGCGAGGCTCCCAGAATTTCTTGATGTGGGTGGCCACGTCCTTGGCAGCCTGATGCTGGTCGGGCATGACTTCAAAGAAGGCGCCGATGTCGTTGGCCATGCGGACGAGGTGTTCGGATGTGGTGGCAGTCGTGCTCATGAGGTGTGTTCTCTTCTCGTTCGGATCAAAGATCAGTCAGTCGTTCGGGGTGCGCATAGGCCACGTGGTGGCTGTTGCGGGCAAACCCCGCCAGGGTCAGGTTGAATTGCTGGGCCATGCGCACCGCCAGCGCGGTGGGCGCGGAAATGGCCACCAGGATGCCCACCCCCATCTGGATGGTTTTCTGGACCATTTCGTAGCTGGCGCGGCTCGTGATGAGCACGCTGCCGCGGGAAAAATCGGTGCCGGCCCGGGCCAGCGCCCCAAACAGCTTGTCCAGGGCGTTGTGGCGGCCCACGTCTTCGCGTGCCATGGCCACGCGGCCTTCGGCGTCGAGCCAGAAGGCGGCATGCGTGGCGCCGGTGGCCTGCTGCAGCGACTGGTGCCGCGGCAGGTCGGCCAGGGCGGCGGCAAGCGCACGCACGGAAAGGGTCTGGGTGGACGTCACGTCGGCCATGGGGCGGAACACCTGGGCCAGGCGTTCCGTGCCGCACAGGCCGCAGCCCGTGCGCCCCGCCAGGTTCTGGCGTTTGCTTTCCAGGCGGGCGAAACGCTCGTCCGGAATGGTCACCTGAACCCGGATGCCGGCGCTGTACTCTTCCAGCGTGACGGACGTGATTTCATCCGCGCGCGCCACGATGCCTTCCGTCAGTGAAAACCCGGTGACGAAATCCACCAGGTCCGCCGGCGTGGCCAGCATCACCACGTGAGGCACCCCGTTGTACTCGATGCCGATCGGTGTCTCTTCAGCCACCTGGTCCCGCGACGGCGCGTAGCCGTCTTTCCAGCGCGCCACGTCGAGGGCGTGCAGGACGGGGGTATCGAGGGGCAGCGGGGCGTCCACGGGTTTTTTCCCCAACTCAGCGTCCGGTGGCCACTTCCGCAGCCACTTTTTCCTTCAGCAGGCGCAGCTGGGTTTCGTTGAAGCGGTGGTAGTTTTCCTGCCACTCCGACGTTTGCTTCACCTTGGTGATCTGCACGGCGGTGACCTTGTATTCCGGGCAGTTGGTGGCCCAGTCGGAGTTTTCCGTGGTGATCACGTTGGCGCCCGATTCCGGGAAGTGGAACGTGGTGTATACCACGCCCGGCTGCATGCGTTCGGTCACGCGCGCGCGCAGCACGGTTTCGCCGGCACGGGAGGCAATGCCCACCCAGTCGCCGTCCGCAATGCCGCGTTCTTCGGCGTCATGCGGATGGATGTCCAGGCGGTCCTCCTCGTGGAACTTCACGTTTTCGGTACGCCGGGTCTGTGCGCCCACGTTGTACTGGGACAGGATGCGCCCCGTGGTGAGCAGCAGCGGGTACTTGGGCGTGACTTTTTCGTGGGTCGGCACGTATTGCGTGGGCAGGAAACGGCCCTTGCCGCGCACGAAGCGGTCGATGTGCATGAGCGGCGTCCCGATCTCCGAAGTCTGGTCGTTGCAAGGCCACTGCACGCTGCCCAGCCGTTCGATCTTGTCGAAGCTCACGCCCGCGAACGTGGGGGTGAGGCGCGCGATTTCATCCATGATTTCGGACGGGTCGTTGTAGTTCATGGGGTAGCCCAGGGCGTTGGAAAGCGCCACGGTTGCTTCCCAGTCGGCCAGGCCGGCCTTGGGCGGCATCACCTTGCGCACGCGGGAAATGCGGCGTTCCGCGTTGGTGAACGTGCCGTCCTTCTCGAGGAAGCTCGAGCCGGGCAGGAACACGTGGGCATACTTGGCGGTTTCGTTCAGGAACAGATCCTGCACCACGATGCATTCCATGGCTTCCATGGCCGCAATCACGTGCTGGGTGTTGGGGTCGGACTGCACGATGTCTTCGCCCTGGCAGTACAGGCCCTTGAAGGAGCCGTCCAGCGCGGACTCGAACATGTTGGGAATGCGCAGACCCGGTTCCTTGCGCAGGGACACGCCCCAGTCCTTTTCGAACAGGCTGCGGGTGGCGTCGTCCGACACATGGCGGTAGCCCGGGAACTCGTGCGGGAAGGAACCCATGTCGCAGGAACCCTGCACGTTGTTCTGGCCGCGCAGCGGGTTCACGCCCACGCCTTCGCGACCGATGTTGCCGGTGGCCATGGCCAGGTTGGCAATGCCGATCACGGCCGTGGAGCCTTGCGCATGTTCCGTCACGCCCAGGCCGTAGTAAATGGCCGCGTCGCCGCCGGTGGCGTACAGGCGGGCGGCTTCGCGCACCAGCTGGGCCGGCACGCCGGTCACCGGTTCCAGTGCTTCGGGGCTGTTGGCGGGGCGGGCCACGAATTCCTGCCACACCTTGAAGGAATCGAGGTCGCAGCGTTCGTTGATGAAGGACTGGTTGAGCAGGCCTTCAGTCACGATCACGTGGGCGAGCGCGCTCACCATGGCCACGTTGGTTCCGGGACGCAGTTGCAGGTGGTAATCGGCGCGGATGTGCGCGCTTTTCACCAGATCGATCTGGCGCGGGTCGACCACGATCAGCTTGGCCCCTTCGCGCAGGCGTTTCTTCATGCGCGAGCCGAACACCGGGTGGGCGTCGGTGG
>JAJZPY010000011.1 GCA_021811005.1 Pseudomonadota bacterium | reverse complement strand
TGAACTGCGTGGCGAATTGCGGGCCGACCACGCCGACAAGGGCGTCTTCCTGGACAACGCCGGCTTGCCGCAGACGTCCATGTCCACTGTGGGCGTGCAGGGCATCTACAAGTTCTAAGGGTGGGATGAATCAATCAATGGGAGGCAACATGAAGCTCGTGACTGCAATCATCAAGCCGTTCAAGCTTGACGAAGTGCGGGAAGCGCTCAGCGCCATCGGCGTGCAGGGCATTACCGTGACGGAAGTGAAAGGGTTTGGACGGCAAAAGGGGCACACCGAACTCTACCGGGGGGCGGAGTATGTGGTCGATTTTCTGCCGAAGGTCAAGCTGGAAGCGGCCGTGAAGACCGAAATGCTGGACCGTGTGATCGAGGCGATCGAGAAGTCGGCCAACACCGGAAAGATCGGGGACGGAAAGATCTTCGTCTATGAACTGGAACAAGTCGTGCGCATCAGGACCGGCGAAACCGGCCCTGACGCACTGTAAGGGGACGACACCATGAAAACATTGTTGAACACGTGCAAGGCCCTGCTGCTGGTTATGGCCTTGTCCATCGGGTCGGGCCATGCCCTGGCCGACGACGCGCCCGCTCCGGCCGCAGCACCGGCCGCCGCGGCTGCCACCGCCGCGCCTGCGGCTCCCGCTGCGGCACCGGCTGCCGATGCCGCACCCACCAAGCCGTTCCTGGTGGGCACCGACAAGATCAATTCCGGCGATACGGCCTGGATGCTGAGTTCCACGGCGCTCGTGCTGCTCATGACGATCCCCGGGTTGGCTCTGTTCTACGGCGGCATGGTGCGCAAGAAAAACGTCTTGGCGACACTCATGCAAAGCTTCGCGATCTGTTCCCTGGTGACCATCCTGTGGGTGGTGGTGGGGTACAGCCTGGCCTTCATGCCGGGCTCTGAATGGCTGGGCGGCTTGAGCCGGTTCATGCTCAACGGCATGCTCTACCAGAACGAAGCGAAGAAGGTCATGGTGCACCATGCGGCGACCACCATTCCCGAGTCGGTTTACATGATGTTCCAGATGACGTTTGCCATCATCACGCCGGCCCTGATCGCGGGTGCCTTTGCCGAACGCATGAAATTCTCCGCCATGCTCTGGTTCATGGGCATCTGGTCCCTGGTGGTGTATTCCCCCATCGCGCACTGGGTCTGGGAACCGGGCGGCTGGCTGGCCGGCAAAGGGGTGCTGGACTTTGCGGGCGGCACCGTGGTGCACATCAATGCCGGGATCGCGGGTCTTGCGGCAGCACTGGTCATGGGCAAGCGCGTGGGCTACGGCAAGGAACCCATGGCGCCCCACAACCTGGCGTTGACCGTGATTGGCGCTTCGCTGCTGTGGGTGGGCTGGTTCGGTTTCAACGCCGGCTCTGCCGTGGCAGCTGACGGTCGTGCCGGGATGGCGATGACCGTGACCCAGGTGGCAACTGCTGCTGCCGCGCTGTCCTGGATGTTTGCCGAATGGATGACCAAAGGAAAGCCGAGCGTTCTGGGCATCGCTTCCGGTGCCGTGGCAGGCCTCGTCGCCATCACGCCGGCTTCCGGTTTCGTGGCCACGGGCGGTGCGCTGGCCATCGGCATTGCCGCCGGCGTCATCTGCTTCTGGGCAGCGACCAGCCTCAAGCATCTGCTGGGCTATGACGATTCCCTGGATGCTTTCGGCGTGCATTGCGTCGGCGGTGTTGTGGGAGCCTTGCTGACGGGCGTGTTCAACGTGAAGGAAATCAGCGGGGCGGACGGCAGCCTGATGACGCAGGCGCTGGGCGTTTCCGTCACCCTGGTGTACGGCTTCGTGATGTCCTTCATCATCCTCAAAGTCATCGACATGGTCATCGGTCTGCGCGTGACCGAAGAAGAAGAGCGCGAAGGTCTCGACCTCGCGTTGCACGGAGAACGTGTCGAGTAAATTTGTCCTCCACCGTCAAGGGCTTGGGGCGTCCATGGGACGCCCCTTTTTTATGCCGGCCGGCCTGCCGGACGGGAAGGATGACCCGCCCTCGTGGTAGCATATCGGGCCTATGTCCGATATCACGCCCCTTTTACAATCCCTGTTGCAGGAACGCATCCTGATGCTGGACGGTGCCATGGGCACCATGATCCAGGGACACAAACTCAGCGAAGCGGATTACCGTGGAGAACGGTTTCGGGACTTTCCCCATGATCTCAGGGGAAACAACGACCTGCTGGTGCTGACCCAGCCTGCGATCATCCGTGGCATCCACCAGGCCTACCTGGATGCGGGCGCGGACATCATCGAAACCAATACCTTCAATGCCAATGCGGTGTCCATGGAAGATTACCGCATGGCGCACCTGGTGGGGGAAATCAACCGCACGGCGGCGGCGCTGGCACGGGAAGTGGCGGACGAAGCCACACGCAGGACCCCGCACAAGCCGCGTTTCGTGGCCGGCGTGCTGGGACCCACCACGCGCACCGCATCCATTTCGCCCGACGTCAACGACCCGGGTTTCAGGAACACCGATTTCGACGCCCTGGTCGGCGCTTATCGCGAAGCCATCGAAGGGCTGGTGGCGGGCGGAGCCCAGATCCTGCTGGTGGAAACGGTGTTTGATACGCTCAACGCCAAGGCGGCGCTGTTTGCCATCGACGATTATTTCGAAACGCAGGGGCTTCGCATGCCCGTGATGATTTCCGGAACGATCACGGATCAGAGCGGGCGCACCCTCACCGGCCAGACCACGGAAGCGTTCTGGAATTCCCTGCGCCACATCCGCCCGCTCTCCATAGGCCTCAACTGTGCCCTGGGGGCTGCCCTGATGCGGCCTTACATCGAGGAACTGGCGCGCATTGCGGACACCCATGTGAGCGCCCATCCCAACGCCGGCTTGCCCAATCCCCTGGCCGAATCCGGCTATGACGAAGGGCCGGCTGAAACGGCGGCGCTGCTGAAGGAATTCGCCCAGTCCGGTTTCCTGAACATCGTGGGTGGCTGCTGCGGCACCACGCCAGCCCATATCCGTGCCATTGCCGAGGCCGTGAGCGACATCCCGCCGCGCCAGATTCCCGCCATTCCGCCCATGACCCGGCTGTCCGGCCTGGAGCCTCTCAACATCGGGGAAGACTCCCTGTTCGTCAATGTGGGCGAGCGCACCAACGTCACCGGCTCCAAGGCGTTTGCGCGCATGATCCTGGCCGGAAACTACAGCGAAGCCCTGACGGTGGCGCGCAGCCAGGTGGAAAACGGCGCCCAGATCATCGACATCAACATGGACGAGGCCATGCTGGATTCGCGGGCAGCCATGAAGCGCTTCCTGAATCTGGTGGCTTCCGAACCGGATATTTCCCGCGTGCCCGTCATGATTGATTCGTCGGATTGGGATGTGCTGGAAGCCGGGCTGAAATGCATTCAAGGCAAACCCGTCGTCAACTCCATCAGCCTCAAGGAAGGTGAAGCCGAGTTTTTGCATCGTGCCAAGCTGGTGCGGCGATATGGCGCGGCGGTCATCGTCATGGCATTCGACGAACAGGGGCAGGCAGACACGCTCCAACGCAAGGTGGAAATCTGCGCGCGGTCCTATGGACTGCTGACGGAACGCGCCAGATTCAAGCCCGAAGACATCATTTTTGATCCCAATATTTTTGCCATTGCCACCGGCATCGAAGAACACAACCGCTACGCCCTCGATTTTATCGAGGCCACCCGCATCATCCGGCAGACCTTGCCCCATGCCAAGGTGAGCGGTGGCGTCTCCAACGTGAGCTTCTCGTTCCGGGGCAATGACCGGGTGCGCGAGGCCATCCACACCGCCTTCCTCTACCATGCCATCCGGGCCGGCATGACGATGGGCATCGTCAACGCCGGTCAGCTTGGGGTGTATGCGGATATTCCCCCGGACCTGCTGGAGCACGTGGAAGACATCATCCTCAACCGTCGTCCCGATGCGGCCGAGCGCATGGTGGCGTTTGCCAGCCAGGTCAAGGGCGGCGCCTCCCGCAGCCAGGGAGAGGATTTGTCCTGGCGCGCGGCGCCGGTTCGCGAACGGCTGGCCCATGCCCTGGTCAAGGGAATCGACACCTACATCGTCGAGGATGCCGAGGAAGCGCGGCTTCAGAGTGAACGGCCCATCCAGGTCATCGAAGGCCCGCTCATGGATGGCATGAACGTGGTGGGCGACCTGTTCGGTGCCGGGAAAATGTTCCTGCCCCAAGTGGTCAAGTCGGCGCGTGTCATGAAGCAGGCCGTGGCGCACCTGGTGCCGTTCATCGAAGCGGAAAAGCAGCAATCGAGCGAGTCGCGTTCCAAAGGCAAAATCGTGCTGGCCACGGTCAAGGGCGATGTGCATGACATCGGAAAAAATATTGTGGCAGTCGTGCTCCAGTGCAACAACTTCGATGTGGTGAACCTGGGCGTGATGGTGCCGTGCGAGAAAATTTTGCAGGTGGCCCGCGACGAGCAGGCCGACATCATCGGTCTTTCCGGGCTCATTACGCCGTCCCTCGAAGAAATGTCCCATGTGGCCCGGGAAATGCAGCGCGAAGGGTTCGACCTGCCGCTGCTGATCGGAGGCGCCACCACGTCCCGCGTCCACACGGCGGTCAAGATTGAACCCTGTTACCACGGTCCCACGGTCTACGTGCCGGACGCATCCCGGGCGGTGGGTGTTTGCACCCAGCTGCTGAGCACGGAGCTGCGCGAGAACTACGTTCGTGACCTGAAAGCGGACATGAAAAAAGTCAGGACCCTGCATGAAGGAAAAAAAGGCCAGGGAACCCTGCTGGAGCTGGCGACGGTTCGCCAGCGTGGCCTGAAAACGGACTGGGCCGTCTATCACCCGCCGGCGCCGGCATTCCTGGGGGTCAGGCCGTTGCCTGACGTGCCTCTGGAGGAACTGGTTCCCTTCATCGACTGGACGCCATTTTTCCAGACCTGGGAACTGACCGGACGCTACCCTGCCATCCTGCAGGATGAAACCGTGGGCGAAGCGGCGCGCAACCTGTTTGAGGATGCCCAGTCCATGCTCAGGCAACTGATCGCCGAACGCTGGCTCAAGGCCAGCGGCGTGGTGGCTTTTTTTCCCGCTGCCACGGTGGGGGCAGGCGACGACGTGGCGCTCTATGCGGATGAAACCCGTCGCCAGACCGTGGGCGTGCTGCATTTCCTGCGGCAGCAGAACGAAAAACCGGCCGCCCGGCACAACCTTTGCCTGGCTGATTTCGTGGCGCCTGAAAGCACGGGGTTGCCGGACCATATCGGGGCTTTTGCAGTGACGGCCGGCCTGGGCATCGAAACCAAGCTGGCCGAATTCGAAGCCCGTCATGACGACTACAACGCCATCATGCTCAAGGCCCTGGCCGACCGCCTGGCGGAAGCTTTCGCGGAATGGCTGCATGCCCGCGTGCGCCGCGAATTCTGGGGCTACGCGCCGGAAGAGCGGCTCGACAACGAAGCCCTGATCGCCGAGCGCTACCGCGGCATCCGTCCGGCGCCCGGTTATCCGGCCTGCCCGGATCATACGGAAAAGCGGACGCTGTTCGATCTGCTTGAGGCAGAGCGACAGGCAGGCATCACCCTGACGGAAAGCTATGCCATGTGGCCTACCGCGGCGGTCAGCGGATTTTATTTCTCCCATCCGGACAGCACCTATTTTGCCGTAGGCAAGGTGGGCCGCGACCAGGTGGAAGATTACGCACGCCGCAAAGGCATGGCGCTTGAGGTGGCCGAACGCTGGCTGGCCCCGTACCTGGGTTACGAACCCGGCGCCCGGTCGTGAACATTCCGGAAAAAGTCGTGCACATCCATATTCTGGGGATATGCGGAACATTCATGGGGGGCGTGGCGGTGCTTGCCCAGGCGGCAGGCTATCGGGTCACCGGATGCGATGCCCAGGTTTATCCGCCCATGAGCACCCAGCTCGAGCAGCAGGGCATTGCCCTCATTGAAGGGTTCGATGACGTGCAGCTGGACCTGGCACCGGACCTGTTTGTGATCGGCAATGTCGTTTCGCGCGGCAATCCGCTCATGGAAGCGATTCTGGAACGGGGGCTGCCCTATGTGTCCGGACCGCAATGGCTGGCGGACAACATTCTCAATCATTGTCGCGTGTTGGCCGTGGCAGGAACCCACGGAAAAACCACCACGGCTTCCCTCGCGGCCTGGCTTTTCGAGGCGGCCGGGCTGCAGCCCGGTTTTCTCATCGGTGGCGTTCCGGGAAACTTCACGGCCTCGGCACGCTTGCCAGGCGCCTGGGGACAGACGGCTCAGGCGTCAGCCCGCCCCTGGTTCGTCATCGAAGCGGACGAGTACGACACGGCCTTTTTCGACAAGCGCTCCAAATTTGTGCATTACCGTCCCCAGGTGGCCATTCTCAACAACCTGGAATACGACCACGCAGACATTTTTCCGGATCTGGCAGCCATCGAAACCCAGTTCCACCATTTGGTGCGGACCGTTCCCCGCAACGGCCTGCTCGTGGTCAACGGGCGGGACGAAGCCCTGCAGCGGGTGCTCGACCGGGGCTGCTGGACGCCGCTGGAATGGTTTGGGAGGGCGCAAGACTGGGACGTTGCCGTGGATGACCCCCCTGGAAAGCTGACGGTGCTGCACCGCGGTGTACCGCTGGGAGCGCTGGGTTCCTGGCCGCTTCTGGGGGAACACAACCGGCAGAATGCCCTGGCGGCTTTGCTTGCGGCTGGCTTCGCCGGCATTCCCCTCAACCAGGGTCTGGAATCGCTGGGCCGTTTCCAGGGTGTGAAACGCCGCATGGAAGTGCGCGGATCGGTGCAGGGAATTACCCTGTACGATGATTTCGCCCACCATCCAACCGCGATCCGGACCACCGTGGAAGGCCTGCGCCGCAAGGTGGGTTCGGGGGCGCGTATTCTGGCCGTCATCGAACCCCGTTCGAACACCATGAAGCTGGGGGTCTGGGCCGATACCCTGGGTCAGAGCCTGGAAGGTGCAGACCGGGTGTTCTGTTATTCGGCACAACTGGGGTGGGATGCGGTTGCCGCCTTGAAAGGGCTTGGTAAGCGAGCGCTTGCTATCGATGATATTGAGTCTCTTGTTGAGGCTATTGCCAATGAAGCCCGTCCTGGCGATCAGGTGCTGGTGATGAGTAACGGCAGTTTCGGAGGCATCCACGACAGGATCCTGAAACGCCTGGCGGGAGAACGGGCGACGTCATGAACGTGTTTTACGAAGAAAGCGGCGAACTGAAGGTGGCTTCCGTGCTCGCGGACAACGCCCAGAGCCTGCAGGTGGAAGCCCCTCACGGCAAGCGCAGCAAAATCAAGGCCGGTGTCGTGCTGTTGCGCTTCGAGCGTCCTGCGCCCGGCGAACTCCTGCAAGCGGCCCAGGCTTTGGCTGCAGACATCGACGTGGAACTGCTCTGGTCGGCGTGTACGCCTGACGCAGAGGTCGGGTTTGACGTGTTGGCCGAGGACTATGTGGGTCACAGGCCGGACCCGGTCGAACAGGCTGCCGTTCTGCTTTGCCTGTATGCGGCACCCATGTATTTCTACCGCAAGGGGCACGGCCGTTTTCGTCCGGCTCCCGAAGCCAATCTGCGCGCAGCCCTGGCTGGTCTCGAACGCAAGCGGCAGCAGGAAATACAGAAACAGGAGGCCATCGAAGCGATTCGCGCCGGGATCCTGCCGGCCTGGCTTGCCGAAGGGCTGCCTGCCCTGCTCTACCGGCCGGACAAAAATACCTGGGCTTACAAGACGCTGGAGGCCGCGAGCGCCGCGCTGCATCTCCCCATTCCCCAGTTGCTGGCTCGCTGCGGAGCCCTGCGCGACAGCCGCGCCTGGCACGAAGGCCGCTTCCAGTTCGAATACTTCGGCCCGTTGCCCACCGATGCGCAGTATCCCCTGGCCCAGGATTTTTCCCGCTGGCCCGTGGCCGATGCACCGGCATTCAGCATCGACGATGCGTTCACCACGGAAATCGATGACGCCTTCAGTGTTTCAGAAGGGCCAGAGGGTTTCTTGAAAGTGGGTATTCACATCGCAGCGCCGGGACTTGGTTTTGAGCCGGGGTCGCCGCTGGATGCGCTGGCCCGGGAACGCCTGTCCACCGTTTACATGCCGGGCGACAAGATCTCCATGTTGCCGGAGCACGCCATTCAGGCGCACACGCTCCTGGAAGGTCGGGCCACTCCCGCATTGTCCCTGGTGTTGACCGTTCGCAAGGACGATTTCGAGGTCGTGGAGCGCGTCTCGCGCATCGAACGGGTTTTTGTGGAAAAGAATCTGCGCCTGCATGAAGTGGAACCGCTGTTCGATCCCCGACAGGAAGAAGGCCCTCACCCCTTTCACGAACGGCTGCGCCTGTTATGGCAACTGGCCGGGCAGCTTGCCAACCGGCGGGGGGTGAAGGACCGTCCACCCCAGCGCTACTACGATTTCAATTTCGTGGTGGAAGGGGAGCGCGTGACCATCACGGAACGGCCGCGCGGTTCACCTTTGGACACGCTGGTGTCCGAGCTCATGATCGAAGTCAATTCGTCCTGGGGGGGAACGCTGGCCGCGGCAGGGATTCCTGCCCTGTACCGGACCCAGGTCAATGGCAAGACGGGACTCTCGTCCGAGCCGGCTCCACACCAGGGACTGGGCGTGGCGCAATATGCCTGGTCCAGTTCGCCCTTGCGCCGGTATGTGGATCTGGTCAACCAGTGGCAGTTGATCCGTTTCGTGGAAGGGGCTCCCCCCTGTTTTACCACGGAAGGGGGAGATCTTTCCTCGATTGCCCGGACTTTCGAGATGGCCTATGAAGCTTACGCCGAGTTCCAGCGCAACATGGAACGCTACTGGTGTCTGAGATGGCTGCAGCAGGAACAGGTGCAGGCAATCGACGCCATGATGCTGCGGGAAGGGTCGGCGCGGTTGGCCGGGCTGCCGCTTGTGGTGAAGGTGCATGGCGCCGGGCACTTGGCCGCCGGAACCTTGGTGCGGCTGGCAGTGGAACGCCTGGACCTGTGGGAACTGACCTTGGCTTGCCAGCTGGAGCAGGTCCTGGAGCCGCTGGCCGAGGAGGCTGCCCCTTGAGCGCGAGTCACGGCCGGCGGCTGGGGCTTGCCCTCGCGTTTTCCATCCTGCTGCACGGCATCCTGCTGACCGCCTTTCCGTTGCAGCGGGAAAAGGGAATCAGGGCGCCAGACAACGTGCTCAACATCGAGCTCGAACAGGCCGCTTCTGCACCGGCACCCTTCACGGTGTCACCTGCGGTCACGGAACAGGGTCGGATCCCGACGCCCGTCGTGCGGGCTGAACCCAGGGCGCCGGTCGCGACCGCAAGCACTCCCCCTTCGGGGCTTGCAGTGCCGGCTGCTCCCGCACCGGGGGTTCCGGCCAAGCTGCAGGAGGATTTGCGGTTGCGCAGCCTGCAGATGGTCCGAAAAGAAGTGGTGGACCCTTTTGCGGGCCAGCGGGTTCGCAGGCTTTCGGCGCAGACCCGGGATGAGATTTTTGGGCCGTACGAAGAAGCCTACCGTCAGAAAGTGGAGCAGGTGGGCAGCGTGAATTATCCGCCTCCCGTGGCGGGCCGGCGGCTTTATGGCGTGGTGCGCCTGACGGCCACCCTCCATCAGGACGGCAGCCTGGCGCTGGTGGAAATCATGCAGTCTTCAGGGAGTCCGGATCTGGACGACGCGGCGCGCCGCATTGTCCAGATGGCTGCTCCGTTCCAGCCTTTCACGCCCGCCATGCGGGCCCGTGCCGACCTCGTCAGCATCACCCGCTCGTTCAATTTCATCCGGGCCGGGGAGGCCGTTCAGAGTCAGTGAACCTGGGCGGTGTCTGTTGTCGCCATGCCGTGGTGGCGCAGCAGCGCATCGATGGCGGGCGCCCTTCCCCTGAAAGCCATGAAGGAATCCAGCGCGGGACGACTGCCGCCGCGAGCCAGTATTTCACGCAGGAAGCGTTCGCCGGTTTGTGCGTCGAAAATACCGTTTTCCTCAAACAGGCTGTAGGCGTCGGCGGAAAGGACTTCCGCCCATTTGTAGCTGTAATAGCCCGCCGCATAACCTCCGGCAAAGATGTGCGAGAAGCTGTTGGGGAATCGGTGCCAGGCGGGCGGGCGGACCACGGCCACCTCGTCACGGATGCGTTCGAGCAGCGAGAGCGGGTCTTCGCCGGAATCCGGGCCGGCATGCAGTTCCATGTCGAACAGGGCAAACTCGATCTGGCGTACGGTCTGCATGCCGCTCTGGAAATGGCGGGCCGCCGTCATGCGTTCATACAGTGCACGCGGCAGCGGTTCTCCGCTCTCCACGTGGCGGGTCATCCGGGACAGGACATCCCATTCCCAGCAGAAATTTTCCATGAACTGGCTGGGCAGTTCCACGGCATCCCATTCCACGCCGTTGATGCCTGAAATGGGCAGGTCCTCCATCTGCGTGAGCAGATGGTGCAGCCCGTGGCCAAATTCATGAAACAGCGTGATGACTTCATCGTGGGTGAAGGTGGCGGGCTTTCCCCCCACCGGCGCGGAAAAGTTGCAGGTGAGGTAGGCCACCGGGGGCTGGATGCGCTCGCCCACCCGCCGCCGGGTGATGGCATCGTCCATCCAGGCCCCTCCGCGTTTTCCGGAGCGCGCATAGAGGTCCAGGTAAAACTGTCCGACCGGTGTGTTGCGGCCGTCGCGCAACTCGTAGAAGCGGGCGTCCTTGTGCCAGGTGGGGGCCTGGGCCGGTTGCACGGAAAGTCCGTAGAGCCGCCGGATGACATCGAACAGTCCTTCCAGCACGCGCTCTTCGGGAAAATACTGCTTCACTTCCAGGTCGGAAAAGGCGTAGCGCTGGACACGCAGTTTTTCGGAAACGAATGCCACGTCCCACGGCGCCAGATGGGACAGACCAAGCTCCTCGCGGGCAAAAGCGACCAGGGCATCCCGGTCGCGCTCGGCATAGGGTTTGGCACGGGCGGCCAGATCCCTCAGGAAGCGCAGCACGGCCTCGGGCGAATCGGCCATTTTGGGTTCGAGCGACAGTTCGGCAAAATTCCCGAAGCCCAGCAGGGCCGCTTCTTCGGAGCGCAGGGCCAGCAGTTCACGGATCAGGGTCGTATTGTCCCATTCGGCAGACCCGAATTCGGAAGCCCGGGTGGCATAGGCGCGATACATGAGTTCGCGCAGGGTGCGTGATTCGGCATATTGCATGACCGGCAGGTAGCACGGGGCATGCAGGGTCAGTTTCCAGCCGGCCTGCCCGTCCTTGGCGGCCGCTTCACGGGCCGCTTCCATCACTTCTTCCGGCAGGCCTGCCAGTTCGGCGGGGTCTTGCACCCGGTGTCCAAAGCCATTGGTGGCATCGAGCAGGTTCTGCTCGAAACGCGCCCCGATGGCAGCCATCGCTTCCTGGATTTCCAGGAAGCGTGATTTTTGTTCGGGCGGAAGTTCGGCGCCGCCCAGCCGGAAATCGCGCAACTCGTTTTCCACGATGCGTTGCCGCGCGGCCGACAGCGTGTTGAATTCGGCGCTGGCGCGCAGGGTCTTGTAGCCGGTGTGCAGGCGTTCATTTTGCGCCAGCCCCGCCCAGTACTGGGTGATTTTGGGCAGGTTGGCGTTGTAGGCGTCGCGCAGGGCTGGCGTGTTGACCACGGCGTTGAGGTGCGCCACCTGGCCCCAGGCACGTGACAGGCGTTCGTTGGCATCTTCCAGCGGGGCCACGAAACGTGCCCAGGACGGGGTTTCGGCCTGGGCCATGACGGCTTCCAGGACGCGGCCGTTTTCTTCGATCAGGGCATCAACGGCAGGGCCCACGTGTTCGGGGCGGATATCCGCAAAGCGGGGAAGGCCCGAAAAATCGAGTAGGGGATTCATGATGTGGGTCCTCAGGCGCGTGCGTCTTCGTAAATCAGGAAGCCGCCCACGACGGTGTGTGACACCCGGCCCAGCAGGGGCAGGTTGAGGAACGGGGTGTTCTTGCCCTGGCTTTTGAGGGCCCGGGGCGTGACAACCCATTCCTGGTCGGGATTAAAAATGCAGAGGTCGGCGGTGCTGCCCGGGGCGATCTGCCCAGCCGCCACACCCAGGATGCGGGAAGGGTCGGCCGTGATGCGCGACAGGGCACGCGCCAGCGGGATGTTGTCCTGCCGCGCCCATTGCAGGGCCAGCGGCAGCAGCAGCTCAACGCCGGTGGCGCCGGGTTCCGCAGCTTCGAACGGGACCTGCTTGGACTCCGCATCCACCGGCGAATGATCCGACACCAGGGCATCCACCGTGCCGTCGGCCAGTCCGGCGCGCAACGCATCGCGGTCGCGCAGGCTGCGCAAGGGAGGCACCAGGCGGCAATGGGGATTGAAAAATCCGATGTCGTGTTCGGACAGATGGAGGTGATTGATGGAGATGTCGCAGGTGACAGGGAGTCCTTCGGCCTTGGCCGCCCGCACCAGGTCGAGTCCTGCCGCGCTCGACAGGCGGCACAGGTGGACACGCGCACGGGTATGCCGCACCAGATGCAGGATGGTGGAGATGGCGATGGTTTCGGCGCAGGTCGGAATGGCTGGCAAGCCCAGGCGCGATGCCACTTCGCCATCGTGGGCCACGCCGCCACGGGCCAGATATCCATCCTGGGGTTGCAGCCAGACGGTGAAGCCGAAGGTTGATGCGTAGTCCAGGGCGCGCCCCAGTACCTGGGTGTCCATGACGGGGGTATTGGCCTGGGAGAAGGCCACGCAGCCGGCATCCCTCAATTCGCCCATTTCGGTGAGACGTGTGCCTTGCAATTGCTGAGTGAGTGCGCCGAGGGGGTGGACGTTGGTCTGGTTTCGTCCCTTGGCGCGGTGTTTGAGCATTTCCACCAGGCCCGGTTCGTCCAGGGGAGGATCCGTGTCCGGCGGACAGGCCAGGCTGGTGATGCCACCCACTGTGGCGGCGAACATTTCGCTTTCAAGCGTGGCCAGGTATTCGAATCCCGGCTCACGCAGGCGCGCTGCGAGGTCCACCAGGCCTGGCATCACGATCTTGTTGCGGGCATCGATCACCCGGTTGGGGGCGAATCCGGCCGGACCTTGGCCCAGCCCCACGATTTTTCCTGCGGCGATGAAGACATCCTGGATTTCGTCCAGGCCGCTCGCAGGGTTGATGACGCGTCCGTTGCTGATCTGGATTTTCATGAAAAGTTTCCGCCTCGTTCTCCGGCCAGAATGGACATGACGGCCATGCGTACCGCGATGCCGAAAGTGACTTGCTTCAGAATCACGGACTGGACGCCATCAGCCACCACCGAGTCGATTTCCACGCCCCGGTTCATGGGACCGGGATGCATCACGATGGCATCCGGCTTTGCGCGGGCCAGTTTGGCCGGTGTCAGGCCATAGTACTTGAAGTACTCGTCACGGCTGGGCAGCAGGGCGCCATTCATGCGTTCGTTTTGCAGACGCAGCATGATCACCACGTCCACGTCCTTGAGGCCCTGGATCATGTCGTGGTACACCCGCACGCCGAGCTGTTCCACATCCCTCGGGATCAGGGTCTTGGGACCGATCACGCGCACTTCGGGAACGCGCAGCGTGGTGAGGGCATGAATCTGGGAACGCGCCACGCGCGAATGCAGCACGTCACCCACAATGGCCACCCGCAGGTTTTCGAAGCGGTGCTTGAAGTGGCGGATGGTGTACATGTCCAGGAGTGCCTGGGTGGGGTGGGCATGGCGGCCGTCACCGGCATTGATCACGTGAATGCCGGGTGCCACGTGGTTGGCGATCAGGTGTGCGGCCCCGCTTTCCGCATGGCGGACCACGAACATGTCGGCTTGCATGGCCGAAAGGTTGTCCACCGTGTCGAGCAGGGTTTCGCCCTTGCTTTGGCTGGACGCATTGACGTTGAGGTTGATCACGTCAGCCGACAGCCGTTTGGCGGCGATTTCAAAGGTGGTGCGGGTCCGCGTGGACGCCTCGAAAAACAGGTTGAACACCGATTTGCCTTGCAGGTGGGGGACTTTCTTGATTTCCTGCTGGGCGACATGTTCGAAATTGGCTGCCGTGTCCAGGATGTGGAACAGGATCGACGGTGGCAGCCCTTCGATGGTGAGCAGGTGCTGCAGTCTGCCTTCGGGGCTCAGTTGAGGGTTGCCGTTCATGGGGTTCTGGACTCCAGATAGCTTTGAAGAATCAGCGCCGCCGCTGCCGCATGTTCTGCTTCGGCGCGCTGTTGTTGGGTATAGCCCTGCTCCCGCAGGGCGGCATCGGCTTCCAGGGAGGTGTAGCGTTCATCAACCAGGGCCGTCTGCCGCCCTGTCCTGGACTCCAGCTCGGCAGCGAAGTTCCGGCATTGCCGCGTGGCTTCCTGTTCGTTGCCGTCTGCGTCAAGGGGGAGTCCGACCACCAGACGCACCGGATCCCATTCCTGCATCAGACGGTCGATGGCTTTCCAGCGGGCCGCGCGAGTCGCGGCATGAATGGTTTCCAGGGGACGGCACAGGCCGCTGGCCAGTTCGCCCAGGGCCACGCCGGTGTGTTTGAGGCCGTAGTCGAAAGCCAGCACCGTTCCGGCCTCAGGCATGTCCTGCTTCGTCGGAAAGAAAGGCGGGATCGATGCCCAGGATGTGCAGCGCGGCCGGCAGCCGGGCTTCGGCAGGCATTTCAAACACCACGTCCATGCGGGCTTCCACGGTCAGCCAGCTGTTGAGCTTGATCTCCTCTTCGAGTTGCCCGGCACCCCAGCCGGCATAACCGAGGGACACGAACAGGCTTTCGGGCGTCTGTCCGCGCCCTATTTCTTCCAGGATGTCGCGCGATGTGGTCAGGCCGACAGCCTCATTCACGCGCAAGGTGGAGCGCCAGTTGCCCACGGGAGAATGCAGGACGAATCCGCGGTCGGTCTGCACCGGGCCGCCCAGATACACCGGCCGGGCGGACAGGGTGTCGCTTTCCAGCGGAATTTCGATCTGCTGGAAAAGGGCTCCCAGCGTCATGTTCATGGGGCGGTTGACGACCAGGCCCAGGGCGCCATTCTCGTCGTGGCGGCAGATGTAGGCGATCGTTCCGGAAAAATTCGAGTCCTGAAGCGCCGGCATGGCGATCAGAAAATGATTCGTGAGGTTGACGGAACCCATGCGCGGATTATCGCATATTCCGGGCTGCGGACGACCGGATGGCATACTATGCGCCATGGCAAAAATTGTTTCCGGCAGCACGTCCGGCCCGGCCCTGTTCTGGTTTCGGCGCGACCTGCGCGATGAGGACAACGCGGGGCTTGCACGGGCACTGGAGGCCCATGCGCCGGTCCATTGCGTTTTTGTCTTCGATACCGCGATTCTTGACGGGTTGCCCAGCCGCGCGGACCGCCGGGTCGAATTCATCTGGCGCAGCGTGGAAGCGCTCCGGGCATCGCTGGAACGCCGTGGCGGCGGGCTGATCGTGCGGCACGGCGATGCGCGACAGTGCATTCCTGAACTGGCATCCTGCCTCGGCGTGGCAGCTGTCCACGCCAACCGGGATTACGAGCCTGAAGCCCTGGCGCGTGACGGAACGGTGGCCGCCGCCCTTGAGGCGCTGGGCATCGCGTTTCAGACCCACAAGGACCAGGTGATTTTTGAGCGGCGGGAATTGCTGACGCAAGGTGGCAAGCCGTACGGGGTGTTTACTCCTTACCGCAACGCCTGGTTGCGTGCGTTTTCCGAGGGCCTGGCAGTTCCTTGGCTCATGCGCTTCGAATCGCTTGCCCGGGGTGGCGGGGAGGTTCCGTTGCCCGCACTCGGGACGCTGGGGTTTCAGGCCACCAATCTGCTGGAACTGGGCATTCGCCCCGGCAGGGATGGTGCCCGGGAGTTGCTGGCCGATTTTCTGCCACGCATGGCGCAATATCACCGGACGCGCGATTACCCCGGAAAGCGCGGGGTGTCCTACCTGTCGGTGCATTTGCGTTTCGGCACGGTTTCCATCCGGGAACTCGTGCGCCATGCCGTGGCCGATGGCAGCCCGGGTGCGCAGGCCTGGCTGAACGAGCTGATCTGGCGCGAATTCTACTTTGCCATCCTGGCCAATTTTCCGCGGGTGGCCACACGGGCTTTCCGCACGGAATACGACCGGCTGGTTTTTGACAACGACCCCGATCATTTCCGGGCCTGGCAGGAAGGACGCACCGGTTATCCCATCGTCGATGCCGGCATGCGGCAGCTGCGGTCGACCGGCTACATGCACAATCGCCTGCGCATGATCACGGCGTCGTTCCTTGTGAAAGACCTGGGCGTGGACTGGCGCTGGGGCGAGCGGCATTTTGCGGAGCACCTGAACGACTACGATCTCGCGGCCAACAACGGCGGGTGGCAGTGGTCGGCTTCCACGGGTTGCGATGCCCAGCCCTGGTTCCGGATTTTCAATCCGGTGGCCCAAGGTGAACGTTTTGACCCGGACGGGCAGTTTGTGCGTCGCTATGTGCCGGAACTGGCCCGGGTCCCTGCCCCATTCATCCATGCGCCCTGGAAGCTGTCACCCCTGGAGCAGCAGGCTGCAGGCTGTATCATTGGGCAGGATTACCCGGCACCCCTCGTGGATCATGCGTCGGCCCGGGAAAAAACACTCAAGCGCTACCAACGTTGAAACCGATGAACATGAAAATAGCCACCTGGAACGTGAACTCCATCAAGGTGCGCCTGGACCAGGTCCTGTCCTGGCTGCAGGCGCACCAACCCGATGTGCTGTGCCTGCAGGAACTCAAGTGCGAAACCGGCAGCTTTCCCCTGGCCGCCGTTGAAGCGGCGGGCTACCACGCGTTGGTGGCGGGACAGAAAACCTATAACGGGGTGGCGCTGCTCAGCCGGGCTCCGGGATCGGATGCCCTGGTGGGCATGCCGGGTTTCGAGGACGTGCAGCAGCGGGTGATTGCCGGCACCTACGGCGACACCCGGGTGATTTCTGTTTACTGCCCCAACGGGGAATCACTGACTTCCGAAAAATACGCCTACAAATTGCGCTGGTTCGAAGCGTTGCGCGAATACTTGGCCACAGCGCTTCGGCAGTATCCCCGGCTGGTGGTGGCCGGGGATTTCAACGTGGCTCCCGAAGACCGGGATGTTTACGATCCGGTGGCCTGGAAGGGGGAGGTGCTGTGCAGCGACCCGGAGCGCGCGGCTTTCGGTGCCCTGCTGTCTGTCGGGCTGCAGGACAGCTTTCGCCTGTTTGAGCAGGCCGAACGCTCCTACAGCTGGTGGCATTATCGCGTGAACGCCTTTAAACGGGACATGGGGTTGCGCATCGACCACATTCTGGTGAGCGATGCGCTGCGTCCCCGGTGCGCGGCCTGCATCATCGACAAAACACCGCGGGCGGCCGAGCGCCCCTCCGATCATGCGCCGGTGTTGGCGGAATTCTCCGCTTCGTCCAGCCCCAGTTCCTGAATCTTCCGCGTCAGCGTGTTGCGGCCCCAGCCCAGCAAATGGGCGGCTTCGATGCGGCGTCCGTGAGTGAAGGCGAGCGCCTGCGTGATGAGCGCGCGCTCGAAGTCCCGGAGCAGGCGATCGAGGATGCCGTGTTCGCCGCGCCCAAGGGCCTGGGCCACTTCCGTTTCCAGGGCGGTTTTCCAGTGCACCGGAAACGCGGTTTCGACCATGCCTTTCAGTTCCGCAGGCAGGTCGCCCACGTCGATGTTCACGCCCGGGGCCATGACGGTGAGCCAGTGGCACACGTTTTCCAGTTGCCTCACATTGCCGCGCCATTCCAGGTTTTCCAGGGTGCGCACCGCCGCTTCGGACAGGCGCTTGGGTTCCACCTGCAGATCCCGTGCGCTTTTTTGCAGGAAATGGCGTGCCAGCAGCGGAATATCCTGGCGCCGTTCCCGCAGGGACGGAAGCCGGATGCGGATCACGTTGAGGCGGTGAAAAAGGTCTTCCCGAAACAGGCCATCCCTGACCCGGGCTTCCAGGTCCTGGTGGGTGGCGGCAATGATGCGCACTTTGGAAGCCACGGGGGAATGGCCGCCGACCCGGTAGAACTGGCCGTCAGACAGGACCCGCAGAAGTCGTGTTTGCAGGTCGGCCGGCATGTCGCCGATTTCGTCCAGAAACAGCGTGCCCCCTTCCGCCTGCTCGAAGCGCCCGCGGCGCAAGGTGTTGGCGCCGGTGAAAGCCCCGCGCTCGTGGCCAAACAGCTCCGATTCCAGCAACTCCTTGGGGATGGCGGCCGTATTGATGGCAATGAACGGTTTTCCGGCACGGCTGCTGTGGCGGTGCAGGGCCCGCGCCACCAGTTCCTTGCCGGTGCCGGATTCACCGTTGATGAGCACGGTGGCGTTGGACTGGGACAGCCGGCCGATGGCCCGGAAAACTTCCTGCATTGAAGGCGCCTGTCCGAGAATTTCCGGGGTCTCCTGGCTTTCGTCCAGAGCCTCTTCGGTGCGCATGCGCTCTTCCAGGGCACGCCGCACCAGTTCGATGGCATGATCCACGTCGAACGGCTTTGGCAGGTATTCGTAGGCTCCGCCCTGAAACGCCGAAACGGCGCTCTCGAGATCCGAGTAAGCCGTCATGATGATGACCGGAAGATCGGGGTGGCGCACCTTGAGCCGGTCCAGGAGGTCGAAACCGGAACCCCCGGGCATCCGGATGTCGCTCACCACCACCTGGGGCGTTTCGCTGTCGAGCAGCGCCAATGCGTCCTGGGCCGAGGAAAACGTGCGGAAGGGAATGTTCTCCCGTGTGAGCGCTTTCTCGAATACCCAGCGGATGGAACGGTCGTCATCAACAATCCATACAGAATTCATTGCGCTCATGGCCCCTCGGTGACATCAGGTGTATTCGGTTTCGGGCATCGGCAGAATCAGGCTGAAGCAGGTTTGCCCGGGTTCGCTTTCGAATTCCACCATCCCATGGTGTTGGCTAATCAAGTTTTGTGCCAACATCAGGCCCAACCCGGTTCCGCCTTCCCGTCCGGAAACCAGGGGCTGAAAAATGCGCCCCTGCAGTTCTTCGGGAATGCCGGGCCCGTTATCCACGATGCGGATCTGCAGGCCCAGGCGGAAGCGGCGCCGGGCCAGTGTGATCTGGCGCAGTGCCCGGCTTTGGAGCAGGATTTCTCCCTGCCCCTGCATGGCCTGGGCCGCGTTGCGCACAATGTTCAGGAGCGCCTGGATGAGCTGTTCGCGATCGCCCATGATTTCGGGCAGGCTCGTGTCGTAATCGCGCCGGATGACGATGCCGCTGGGGTATTCAGCCAGGATGACGCTGCGCACCCGTTCCAGCACTTCGTGGATGTTGACGGGCGCGGTCTGCTGCAGCCGGTTGGGGCTCAGCATCCGGTCCATGAGGGTTTGCAGGCGGTCCGCTTCCGAACGGATGACCTGGGTGTATTCCTTGAGTTCCGGGCGGTCGAGTTCCCGTTCCAGGAGTTGGGCCGCCCCCCGGATGCCGCCCAGGGGGTTGCGTATTTCATGCGCCAGATTGCGGACCAGCTCGCGGTTGAACTTCTGGTCTTCGATGATTTTCTCTTCCCGGGCAATGCGGATGCGCTGGCTGATGGGCCTGATTTCCAGCAGCAGCCCAGTCTCCGGTCCCTGCAGCGGGGTTCCGGTGCAGCTCACGGCCAGCGGTGGACTGCCTTTGCGCGCCAGGTGCCATTCGTGTTCGATGAACCCCATGTTCTGGTTGAGCGCGGCCTGCACCACGGCCATCAGGGCGTCGACATCGGGCAGCAACACGGAAAGGGGGTGGGACAACAGGTTTTTTCTGCTGGTTTCCAGCAGATTTTCCGCCGCCGTGTTGATGAACCGGACGCGCAGCGCCTCGTCCAGGACGATGACGGCCGTGGCAAGCTGGTCGAGCCCCGCGTAAGGTGAAGGTGTTGTCCTTGGGTGAAGGGGGTCCACGGTGCTCCTGCCGGGTTCCGGTGATAAAAAAGCCCGCTATCCCTGCATGGGATGGCGGGCTTGGCCTGAAGTTCCAGAAGCCATGATGCTTCTGGCAAGACAGATCAGAGGCTGTAGTACATCTGGAATTCCACCGGATGGGTGGTCATGCGGAACAGGGTGACCTCTTCCATCTTGAGGGCGATGTACGCATCGATCATGTCGTTGGAGAACACACCGCCGCGTGTGAGGAACTCGCGGTCCTTGTCCAGGGCGGCCAGCGCTTCTTCCAGGGAGGCGGCCGGTGCCGGGATCTTGGCGTCTTCTTCCGGAGCCAGGTGGTACAGGTCCTTGTCCGCGGCTTCACCCGGGTGGATCTTGTTCTGCACGCCGTCCAGGCCGGCCATCAGCAGAGCCGAGAAGGCCAGGTACGGGTTGGCGAGCGGGTCAGGGAAACGCACTTCGATACGGCGGGCCTTGTCGCTCTGGACGAACGGCACGCGGATGGCAGCCGAACGGTTGCGGGCCGAGTAGGCCAGCTTGACCGGGGCTTCAAATCCGGGAACCAGGCGTTTGTAGGAGTTGGTGCCGGGGTTGGTGATGGCGTTCAGGGCCTTGGCGTGCTTGATGATCCCGCCGATGTAGTACAGGGCGAACTCGGAAAGTCCGGCGTAGCCGTTGCCTGCGAACAGGTTCTTGCCGTCTTTCCAGACCGACTGGTGCACGTGCATGCCGGAACCGTTGTCACCCACCACCGGCTTGGGCATGAACGTGGCGGTCTTGCCGTAGGAATGGGCCACGTTGTGGACCACGTACTTGAGGATCTGCAGCCAGTCGGCGCGCTGAACCAGCGGAGCGAACTTGGTGCCGATTTCGCATTGTCCGGGTGCGGCCACTTCATGGTGATGCACTTCCACGGGAACACCCATGTCTTCAAGCGCCAGGCACATGGCCGAGCGGATGTCCTGCAGGGAATCGACCGGGGGCACGGGGAAATAGCCGCCTTTCACGGCCGGGCGATGGGCCATGTTGCCGCCTTCAAATTCCTTGCCGGAAGACCAGGGGGCTTCTTCGGAGTTGATCTTGACGCCGCAGCCGGACATGTCCACATTCCAGGTCACGGAGTCGAAAACGAAGAATTCGGGTTCGGGGCCGAAGTAGGCGGTGTCGCCCAGGCCGCTCGACTTGAGGTAGGCTTCGGCGCGACGGGCCAGGGAGCGGGGGTCGCGGTCATAGCCTTTGCCGTCGGAAGGTTCGACCACGTCGCACGTGAGCAGCAGCGTGGTCTCGTCCATGAAGGGGTCGAGGTTGGCCGTGGTGGGGTCGGGCATCAGCAGCATGTCGGAGGCCTGGATGCCTTTCCAGCCCGCAATCGACGAGCCGTCAAAGGCATGGCCTTCCGTGAATTTTTCGGGGCCGAATGAGCTGACCGGGACGGAAACGTGCTGTTCCTTGCCGCGGGTGTCGGTAAAACGCAAGTCCACGAATTTGACTTCGTTGTCCTTGATCATCTGCATGACATTGGCTACTGCCATCTTTGTATCTCCTGTTGTTTCGCTCACGAAGTCCTTCGTGCCGTCCAATTCAAGGTGCTCGCGACATGCGGTTGCCGCTTGCAGTCATTTGTAAATGCAACCTCGATTGCAAGCAGGTTGCGTGCCAATCGTGATTCTGCAACATGCCATTGTGCCACAAGGCGGTGCAAAGCTGGCGCCTTCCTGAAATGCACAATAATAGTGCTCATCTTGGAAAATATGCACTATAAATGTGCATATCGGCGGCGCGGGGCATTTGCCCGAACAGTCCCCTGGCGTACAATGAGGCTCCCCGTCTCCAGTGAATCCCAGATGGCCAAAATTCCCGAGCTGCTGAAAATTGCCCAGGGTCGTGCAGCTGATGCCAATTTACCTTATGACGGCGCCCTGCTGCCAGTGGAGGCCTTCGAAATCCTGAATGCTTCGGCAGCCGCGGTCCTGGTGGATGTCCGGACTCGCGCGGAGCTGGACTGGGTCGGCTTCGTGCCGGGGGCCTTGCACATCGAGTGGCAGGATTATCCTGCCTGCCAACGCAACGAAAGTTTCATTGACCTGCTGCGCCAATCGGTGGCCGAAGACACCCTGCTCATGTTCCTGTGCCGTTCAGGAGCGCGTTCGCATTCTGCTGCCTGCCTTGCCAGCGCTGCCGGTTTTGCCTCCTGTTACAACGTGCTGCATGGATTTGAAGGGGAACGCGATGCCCAGGGGCACCGCAACCAGATGAATGGCTGGCGCGCAGTGGGGTTGCCCTGGAAACAGAACTGAATTCCATGGACCGCTATGCCGTCATGGGCCATCCGGTGGCACACAGCCGGTCGCCGCAAATCCATGCCCTGTTTGCCCACGCGACAGGTCAGCACATGGTTTACGAGCGCATCGGGCCGGATCCCGAAGGGTTTGAGGAGGCTGTGGCACGCTTTCGCGCCGAGGGCGGAAAAGGGCTCAACATCACCCTGCCCTTCAAGGAACGGGCCTACGCCCTGGCAGATCGGCATTCCGGGCGGGCCCAGGCAGCCGGGGCAGCCAATACGCTGGATTTCCGGGCGGGTGACATCTACGCCGACAACACGGATGGCGTCGGTCTTGTACGCGACCTGCAGCGCAACCTCGATTGCGACCTGCAAGGGCGCAGTGTCCTTCTGCTGGGTGCAGGGGGGGCGGCACGCGGGGTAGTCGAGCCGTTGCTCGCCGCCGGAGCGGCTCGCCTGGTGGTGGCCAATCGCACCCCTGCCCGTGCCGAGGTCCTGCTCGGAGAACTTCGCCAGAGCGGCGCCATTGCACCCGACCGCATGAACCGTTGCCTGGCCTGCGGGCTGGACGCAATTCCCCGCGATTCATACGACTTCGTCATCAATGCCACCTCCGGGAGCCTGTCGGGGGAGGTGCCGCGCTTGCCGGACTGGGTGTTCGGTCCCCGCACGCTGGCCTACGACATGGTGTACGGCAAAGGGTGTACCGCTTTCATGGCGTTCGCCACGCAAAGGGGCGCGGCGCGTGCCGTGGACGGGTTGGGGATGCTGGTTGAGCAGGCGGCGGAATCCTTCCATCTTTGGCGCGGCGTTTATCCCGATACCGCACCGGTGTTGCAGCGGTTGCGTGCGGAGCTGGGTTAGCGTGCCGGGTCGTCTGGGGTATTGGCTGCGCAAGGCGCTGCTTGCCGGATTCCTTCTCCTCCTGCTCTGGGAGGCCTGGATCTTCGCCCAGGTCCTGTGGTGGCGCACGCACAATCCCGATTCCACGTCATTCATGAGATTGCGCGCCGAAGCGCGCCAGGAGGCCGGGCGAGGCCCCTTGCTGCCGCACCCCTGGATTCCTTACGAGCGGGTACCCAATAGCCTGAAGCGCGCCGTGGTGGCTGCCGAGGATTCCACGTTTGTGTCGCACCATGGATTTGACTGGGAAGGCATGCGCCGGGCCATCAACAAGGACCTTCGTCGCGGCCGTCCGGTGGCCGGCGGATCCACCATCACCCAGCAACTGGCCAAAAACCTGTTTCTGTCAGGCCGGCGCAGCCTTTGGCGCAAAGCCGAGGAAGCCCTCATCACCCTCATGCTGGAAGCCACCTGGAGCAAGCGCCGGATTCTCGAGGTTTACCTCAACGTGATCGAATGGGGCGATGGTGTTTTCGGATGCGCGGCCGCTTCCGGACATTATTACGGGGAGCCTGTGAGCGCGCTGACCACGGCGCAGGCGGCTCGCCTGGCCTCGATGATTCCCAGCCCGCGCTATTACGACCGGCATGGTGAAACGGAGCGATTGCTGGACAAGAGCGACACCATTGAGGTGCGCATGATGATGGTGACGATCCCGCGCTAGCTGGCGGGACAGCAGGCAAAAACCACCGGGACACCCTTGCAGGGCGCCCGGCGGGATACGAAGCCGCTTTAGAACATCGGCTTGATCAGGGGTGCCGGAATGACCGCCACGGGAGCCGGGGCGACAACGGGCTTCGGTGCGGCCGGCTTGGCAACCACGGCCTTCTTCACGGGAGCCTTTTTCGGCGCAGCCTTTTTTGCAGCAGGCTTTTTGGCAGCGGCCTTCTTGGGCGCGGCCTTCTTCGCGGCGGGCTTCTTGGCTGCGGCTTTCTTCGGCGCGGCCTTCTTCGCGGCGGGCTTCTTGGCTGCGGCTTTCTTCGGTGCGGCCTTCTTCGCGGCGGGCTTCTTGGCTGCGGCTTTCTTCGGTGCGGCCTTCTTCGCGGCGGGCTTCTTGGCTGCGGCTTTCTTCGGTGCGGCCTTCTTCGCGGCGGGCTTCTTCTTGGCTGCGGCTTTCTTCGGTGCAGCCTTCTTCGCGGTGGCTTTCTTCGCGGCGGGCTTCTTGGCCGCGGCTTTCTTCACGGCGGGCTTCTTGGCGGCTGCCTTCTTCGGTGCTGCGGCCTTTTTGGCGACGGGTTTCTTGGCTACGGCTTTCTTGGCCGCTGCGGGTTTCTTGGCGGCGGGTTTCTTCTTGGCTGCTACCATCGTTGACTCCTTGTCAGTATTGATCGGCTGTTCCAAATCGTTCGTGCGTTGCACTACCAAGTGGGACCAATCGACCACATCCGATGAACCCACACGAAGGGCACTCGACTTCTCAGTGCATGCCTCTTGGTGAGTTGGATTCTATTTCAGAAAACTTCCAGTGAGCGTTTGAAAGCCAGGAACAGGACAACTATTTTGTCCAATTCGTTGGAATTTAGTATCGATTCAATACTAAATCTTGGCGATTGCGGATTTTACGAAGTCGAATCTCGCCAGAATGTCGTCAGGCAGGCGGCCATTCGTTCCGGTACAGCTCCTCGACGGCTTCCCGGCGCCGGATCAGGCGCGTGGACTGGCCGTCCACGAGGATTTCGGCGGGGCGGGGGCGGGCATTGTAGTTTGAGCCCATGGAGGCACCGTAGGCGCCCGCAGACAGGATGGCCAGCAGGTCGCCTTCGGCCACCGCCAGTGAGCGTGCGCGGCCCAGGATGTCCCCGGTCTCGCACACGGGGCCCACCACGTCCAGCAAGGCGGCCGGAGAGGCCCGTTCGCTCACCGGAACGATCTCGTGCCAGGCTTCGTAGAGCGAGGGCCGGATGAGGTCGTTCATGGCCGCATCGACAATGGCGAAGCGGTGGTCCGACGAAAGCTTCAGATATTCGACCCGGGTGAGCAGCAGGCCGGCGTTTCCAATGATGCGGCGGCCGGGCTCCAGCAAAAGGCGCAGGCCGCTGCCCTGCAGGCGCTCGGCAATGGCGCGGGCGTAGTCGGCCAGGACGATCGGGGTTTCGTCCCGATAACGGATACCGACGCCGCCGCCCAGATCCAGGTGTCGCAAGGGAATGCCGGCATTCCGGAGGCGGTTGGCCAGGTCCAGGATTTTTTCCAGTGCGGCAACAAAAGGGGCCAGGTCGGTGATCTGGGAGCCGATGTGGCAATCGATGCCTGCCACGTCCAGGCCGGGCAGTCGGGCGGCCTCTTCGTACAGGGCAAAGGCGTCCGCGTAGGCCACCCCGAACTTGCTTTCCTTCAGCCCTGTCGCGATGTAGGGGTGGGTGCCGGGGTCCACGTCGGGGTTTACCCGCAGCGATACCGGGGCGCGCAGGCCAAGATGGCTGGCCACCTGCGACAGGCGGCGCAGCTCGGCGGCAGATTCCACGTTGAAGCAGTGAACACCGGCCTGGAGTGCCTGGGCCATTTCGGCCGCCGATTTCCCCACGCCGGAAAAAACCACCTTGTCCGCGCTTCCGCCGGCTGCCAGGACACGGCTCAATTCGCCTCCGGAGACGATGTCGAAGCCCGAGCCCTGCTGTGACAACAGATGAAGGATGGACAGGTTGCCGTTGGCTTTGACGGCGTAGCAAATGAGGGGATCCAGGGCGGCAAAGGCCTCCACGAACTCGCGATAGGCGTTGCGGATGGCCGCTGCCGAATAGACATAGCACGGTGTGCCGTATTCCTGCGCCACCTGGGTCAGGGGTATGGATTCTATGTGCAGCGTCCCGTCGGTGCGGGTCAGGCCGTCAGGCAGGAAATGGTCGGGCATTATGGCGTCGGATTGGGTGGGGTCTGGGGGGCCGGGTTGCTGGTGCGCGGCGTGGTGTCGGGGCTCGGAGCAGGCTTGGGAAGCGTCAGCGGACCTTTGAGTCCGCATGCGGAAAGGTGTGCTGCCGCCAGCAAGAGAAAAATCCGCCACCAAAAATTCGTACGTTTCATGCCGAAAAGTCTAACACAGGGCGAAAAACCCCTCATTTTTCGCCCATGAATGAACCCGCGCTCCGTTTTTTCTTTGCGATGCCCTGAAAACCCGCGTCAACAAAGGGTTTGCGGGGAGTTGTGAAATTTGCAACAGGCCTGAAAAAAGGGGGTTGACGGCCGTAAAAAAGGCCTGATTGGGTAAAAAAACCCAGCATTTCATGGGGATAGGAGTCTTGTGGTATCGAATCGATATTAAAATTTTTATTTTTTGATTTTTTGACATTTTAGTATTGAGTCGATATTATTTTTTCATGCTCAAAAACCCGATTGTCCTTCTGGACCTCGTCAACCGGCTTGCCAACCTCATGCGCGCCGAGTTTCGGCGGCTCGGCGGCG
>JAJZPY010000128.1 GCA_021811005.1 Pseudomonadota bacterium | reverse complement strand
CCAGGAACTGCTCAAGTCGCCCGGCCCCGTGATCATCGGCGCGTTCCAGGGCGCTTCCTGCTTTGGTCCGGCCTACGAGTTTTCCTTCATCGTCAACCGCGACCTGCGCAACCGCAAGGTCCGCAACAAGATCCCCATGACCTACATCACGAGCGAACCGTACATCGGCCACCTCGGGCTGGGCGGCGTGGGCGATTCCAAGTCCATGCTGGAAAGCGAGTTCCGCAACAACGACATCAAGTGGATCACCAACGCCAAGGTGACCAAGGTGGAAGCGGGCAAGATGTTCGTGACCGAGCTCGACGAACTGGGCAACGTCAAGAAGGAACACGAACTGCCCTTCAAGTTCAGCATGATGCTGCCCGCCTTCAAGGGCGTGGATCCGGTGGGTGGCGTGGAAGGACTGTGCAACCCGCGCGGCTTCGTGATGGTGGACGAATACCAGCGCAGCAAAAAGTACCGCAACATTTTCTCCGCCGGCGTGTGCGTGGCCATTCCGCCCGTAGAAGCCACGCCCGTGCCCACCGGCACGCCCAAGACCGGCTACATGATCGAATCCATGGTGAGCGCCATCGTGCACAACATCTGGGCCGATCTCAACGGTCAGTCCGCCAACAGCAAAGGCACCTGGAACGCCTTCTGCCTGGCCGACATGGGCAACACCGGCGCGGCGTTCGTGGCGCTGCCGCAAATTCCGCCGCGCAACGTCAACTGGTTCAAGAAGGCACGCTGGGTCCACTGGGCCAAAGTGGCTTTCGAGAAATACTTCATCTACAAGATGAAGCAGGGCAATTCCGAACCCATTTACGAGAAGCACGTGCTCAAGTGGATGGGCATCGAACGCCTGCAGGACAAATCATAACGATCAGAGGAGCAGCACAGGATGGGTTTTTTCTCGCACTTCATGGGGGCAGTGAGCGGCAACAAGGATGCCGGCGAACTGCCGTCCGACGCCCGCCTGATCGACGTGCGCACCCACGCGGAATTCGTGTCGGGGCACATCGACGGGGCGTTCAACCTGCCGTTGGACCGGTTCAATCATGAGATTCACCGGGTGGTGCCCGACAAGGCCACGCCCGTGATCCTCTACTGCCGGTCCGGTGCCCGTTCCGGCCATGCGCTGTCGGCCATGCGCCAGATGGGTTACCACCACGTGCACAACGGCGGAAGTGTGGGATCGCTCGCCCTGCGTCTGAAAAAGGATATCCGGCGCGGATCATGAACTGACGGAGGACAAGGTGTTCCGTACAAAACTGGCCCGAGAGCTTGCCTGGGTCATCGCCATCAAAGTGGTGGCGCTGACGCTGCTCTGGGCCTTTTTTGTGCGCGGACACCGGACGTCGGTGGATGACGCGGGGATGGCGACTGCACTGAGGCTGAACGCCGTTCAGTCCGACAATAACGCAAGAGGTGGCTCTCATGATCAGTGACCAACTGGTGGATTTATCCCGTCTGCAATTCGCCGTCACGGCCCTCTACCATTTTCTGTTCGTGCCCCTGACGCTGGGCATGGTATGGATTCTGGTGGTCATGGAAAGCGTGTACGTCATGACCGGCAAGATGATCTACAAGGACATGACCCGTTTCTGGGGCAAGCTGTTCGGCATCAACTTCGCCCTGGGCGTCACCACGGGCATCACCATGGAGTTCCAGTTCGGCACCAACTGGGCCTATTACTCCCATTACGTGGGGGACATTTTCGGGGCGCCGCTGGCCATTGAAGGACTGATGGCGTTTTTCCTGGAATCCACCTTCATCGGCCTGTTCTTTTTCGGCTGGGATCGCCTTTCCCGTCCCAAGCACCTGATGGTGACGCTCCTCATGGCGGTGGGCACCAACCTGTCCGCGCTGTGGATCCTGATCGCCAACGGCTGGATGCAAAACCCGGTGGGCTCCGAATTCAATTACGTCACCATGCGCATGGAACTCAGCAATTTCTGGGCGGTGCTGTTCAACCCCGATGCCCAGGCCAAGTTCGTGCACACCGTGTCGGCCGGCTACGTGACGGCTTCCGTGTTCGTGCTGTCGATCTCGTCCTGGTACCTGCTCAGGGGGCGCGACCTGGAGTTTGCCAAGCGCAGCTTCCGCATCGCTTCGGCCTTTGGCGTGGCTTCCGTGCTGTCCGTGATCGTGCTGGGCGACGAATCGGGCTACACCGTGGGTGAAGCCCAGCAGACCAAGCTGGCCGCCATGGAAGCCATGTGGGAAACGGAGCCGGCTCCGGCCCCCTTCAACCTGGTGGCCGCTCCCAACGAGGCGGCACAAAAGAACGACTGGGCCATCCGCATTCCCTGGGTGATGGGGCTGATCGGCACGCGTTCCACCACGCAGGTCATTCCCGGCATCCGCGAAATCAAGGACAAGAATCGCGCGCGCATCCTTTCGGGCATGACGGCCGTGACCGCGCTCGAGTCCCTGCGCCGCAACCCGGCCGATGCCGAGGCCAAAAGCCAGTTTGAAGCGCACAAGGAGGATCTGGGCTTTGGCCTCCTGCTCAAGAAATACGTCACGCGCATGGAAGACGTGACGCCGGCCATCCTGCAGCAGGCAGTGGATTCCACCGTGCCGCGCGTGGCGCCCATGTTCTGGGGCTTCCGCTTCATGGTGGGGCTGGGCGTGCTGCTGCTGGCCCTGTTCGCGAGCGCTTTCGTGGCCACCCTGCGCGGCCAGTGCGAAAACAAGCGCTGGCTGCTGCAATGGGCCCTCTACATGCTGCCCGCGCCCTGGCTTGCCTGCGAACTGGGCTGGTTTGTGGCCGAATACGGCCGCCAGCCCTGGACCATCTACGGCGTGCTGCCCACCCACCTGTCCGTGTCCACCCTGACGCCCGCCAGCCTGTACGGATCGCTGGCCGGCTTCGTGGGCTTCTACACGGTGCTGCTGGTGGTGGAAATGTACCTGATGGTGAAGTTTGCCCGGCTGGGTCCCGGCAGCCTGGGCACCGGACGCTACCTCAACGAACCTGCGGCCGCGCATTGAGCCACGGCGCTTAAGACTCAAGGAGATTCCAAATGCTGGACTATCCGACACTCAAGATCATCTGGTGGCTGCTGGTGGGTATTCTGCTGGTGGGGTTTGCCGTCATGGACGGCCACGACATGGGCGTGGGCACCCTGCTGCCTTTCGTGGGCCGCAACGACGTGGAACGGCGCGTGGTGATCAACACCGTGGGCCCGCACTGGGACGGCAACCAGGTGTGGTTCATCACCGGCGGCGGGGCCATTTTCGCGGCCTGGCCCCTGGTCTATGCCACGGCCTTTTCCGGCTTCTACTGGGCCATGCTGGCCGTGCTGTGGGCCCTGTTTTTCCGGCCCGTGGGTTTTGACTACCGCAGCAAGATCGACAACCCGCTGTGGCGCAGCACCTGGGACTGGGGGCTGTTTGTGGGCGGGGCGGTGCCGCCGCTGATTTTCGGCGTGGCTTTCGGCAACCTGCTGCTGGGCGTGCCTTTCGGTTTTGACGACCGGCTGGTGTCCACCTACACCGGCACTTTCTGGCAATTGCTCAATCCCTTTGCGCTGCTGGCCGGCGTGGTGAGCTCCGCCATGATCACTTTCCACGGGGCGGTGTACCTGGCCCATCGCACGGAAGCGGAGATCCAGGCGCGCGCGCTGACCGCCGCCCGCATCGCGGCGCTGGTGCTGCTGGCCGCCTTCACCCTGGCGGGCGTGTGGGTGGCGCGCGGCATCGACGGCTACGTCATCACGTCGGTGGTGGATCCGGCCGCCTACGCCAACCCGGTGGCCAAGACCGTGGTGCGCCAGGCCGGCGCCTGGCTGACCAACTACCATGCGGTGCCCTGGACCCTGGTCGTGCCGGGGCTGGCCTATGCGGGCACGCTGCTGGCGCTGCTGGCGCTGGCACGGGGACGCACCGGGCTCGCCTTCGTGGCCTCGTCCCTCATGATTGCCGGGGTGATCGGCACGGCCGGCGTGTCCATGTTCCCCTTCGTGATGCCGTCCTCCAGCATGCCCAACGCCAGCCTCACGGTGTGGGACAGCGTCTCGAGCCAGCGCACGCTGGGCATCATGCTGGTGGCTGCCGTGATTTTCGTGCCCCTCATCCTGGCCTACACCGCGTGGGCCTACAAGGTGATGGCGGGCAAGGTGACGGCCGCGTTCGTGGAAAAGCACGAACACACGGCTTACTGATTTCAGGAACGAAAGGAGAGCGCCATGTGGTACTTCGCTTGGGTTTTGGGCATCGGGTTCGCCGTCCTGCTGGCGATCCTCAATGCCATGTGGGGTGAAAACCAGGCTGCGCGGCAGGAAGCCGGGCAGAGCGACAACGATTGACGCAACACGTGACGACAACGACAGGGAGAAGCAACCATGAGTGTCAATGAAAGCGGACTGGATCGGGTGGTGCGGGTGGTGGTGGGGCTGGTGCTGATGGGCATGGCGGCCACGGGCAAGGTGGGCGCCTGGGGATGGATCGGGGTGGTGCCGCTGATTACCGGGCTGGCCGGCTTCTGCCCGGCCTACAAGCTGTTCGGATTTTCCACCTGCCCGCTCAAGAAATAGGGCGGTTCACACGAAGCGGGCAATGAACGCCCGCTCCAGCCCCGGCGGCAGCGGCAGCAGCACTTCATGGCCGCTGCCCGGGGCGATTTCCACCGGCTGCCCTTCGCGGTCCAGCAGGGTTTCCAGGCACAGCTCCCGGTTGCCGTCCGGATGGATGACTTCCAGCCGGTCCCCCAGGGCAAACCGGTTTTTCACGGCCACGCGCGCCAGGCCGTTTTCCGCATAACCCAGCACGTCGCCCACATACAGGCTGCGGCTTGATTCCGAGTGGCCGCGCAGGTAG
>JAJZPY010000010.1 GCA_021811005.1 Pseudomonadota bacterium | reverse complement strand
TCCGATCTTGGGAGAACTGGGCGAGGCCTGGTAGGTTTTTTTCGGCATGCGCCCGGCCAGGTAGGCTTCGCGCCCGGCTTCCACGGCCTTGCGCATGGCCCCGGCCATGAGAACCGGGTTTTGCGCCTGGGCGATGGCCGTGTTCATCAGCACGCCGGCGCAACCCAGTTCCATGGCGATGGCGGCATCGGACGCGGTGCCCACTCCGGCATCCACGATCACGGGCACGCGCGCGTTGTCGATGATGATGCGCAGGTTCCACGGATTGAGGATGCCCATGCCGGATCCGATCAGCGAGGCCAGGGGCATGACCGCAATGCATCCGGTCTCTTCCAGGCGCTTGGCCATGATCGGATCGTCGCTGCAGTACACCATGACCTGGAAACCTTCCTTGACCAGGGTTTCCGCCGCGGCCAGGGTTTCCACCATGTCCGGAAAGAGGGTGTGGGGGTCGCCCAGCACTTCCAGCTTGACCAGGCTGTGGCCGTCCAGCAGTTCACGCGCCAGGCGCAAGGTGCGAACCGCATCCTGTGCCGTGTAGCAGCCGGCCGTGTTGGGCAGCAGGGTGTAGCGCTCCGGAGGGATGACGTCCAGCAGGCTCGGTTCGTTCGGGTTTTGCCCGATGTTGGTGCGGCGGATGGCCACCGTCACGATTTCTGCCCCGCTGGCTTCAATCGCATCGCGGGTCTGGTTGAAATCGGCATATTTGCCGGTGCCGACCAGCAGGCGGGAGCGGACCGGTTTGCCCGCGAGGATGAGGGGATCGTTGTTCATGATTTGGACCTGAAATCAGCCGCCGCCCACAGCCACCACGATTTCCACGTGGTCGCCGGCAGCGAGCCGGGTGGCATCAAAACCGCTTCTTGGAACGATTTCGCCATTGCGCTCCACGGCGATCCGACGTTGGGTCAGCCCCAGTTCGGCAATCACCTGGGCGACCGTGGGCGCTGTTTCAAAGCGGCGCTCCTGGCCGTTGATGGTAAGATTGATCACAGTCTTTCAAGATTCCGCAAGAGGCGCATTTTAGCATGAGCTGCCCGCCGAATCATTGAGCCGGTTTCCGGATATGACGTAGAATGGCCCCTTTGCGCGGGTGTAGCTCAATGGCAGAGCAGAAGCTTCCCAAGCTTAAGACGAGGGTTCGATTCCCTTCACCCGCTCCATCGCTGCCGCCCGCCCCCGATTTCTCCCAACGCGTCATCCGCTGGCAAGCCCTTTCCGGACGCCATGACCTGCCCTGGCAGGGTACGCGCGACCCCTACCGCATATGGGTGTCCGAAATCATGCTGCAGCAAACCCAGGTGGCCACCGTGATTCCCTACTACCAGCGGTTCATGGCGCGCTTTCCCGACGTGTCGGCCCTGGCCCAGGCCACCGAAAACGAGGTGCTGCAGCACTGGTCGGGCCTGGGTTATTACGCCCGCGCCCGCCATCTGCACCGGGCGGCACGGCAGGTTGCAGCCGCGCAGGGGCAATTTCCGGCAACGGCCGAGGCCCTGCAGCAGCTTCCCGGCATCGGTCGTTCCACGGCAGCCGCCATTGCCGCATTCGCTTACGGGCAGCGGCAGGCGATTCTGGACGGCAACGTCAAACGGGTTCTGGCGCGCGTGTTTGCCGTTCCCGGAAATCCGGCGCAGGCCGCCGTGGCAGCCCGGCTGTGGTCCCTGGCGGAAAGCCTGTTGCCGCAACAGCACATCGAGGCCTATACGCAGGGGCTGATGGACATCGGGGCCACCTGCTGCACCTTGCGCAATCCCCGCTGCGAGACCTGTCCGCTGCAGGATCAGTGCAAAGCCTGTCTTCAGGATGCGGTGCGCGACTACCCGGCGCCGCGCGCGGCACGCCCGGTTCCGGAAAAATCCTTCCAGATGCTCGTGGTGGCCCATCAGGGCCGCCTGCTCCTGGAAAAGCGTCCGGAGCAGGGCATTTGGGGTGGGCTGTGGAGTTTTCCTGAAGCCGGAGAAGGGGAAGACCCCGCCGAAATGCTCAGGCGGCGCTGGGGGCTGGTTGGGCATCCGTGGGCCCGTTTGCCGCCACTGCGCCATGCGCTGACCCATTTTCGCCTGCACATTCATCCGGTCTGTCTGACGGTGAGTCAGGGACCGGTGGTGGCGGAAGGCCCCGGACTGCGGTGGGTCGAAACGGCAGCGGTGGAGGCGGCGGCCGTACCCATGCCCGTCCGCAAGCTGATGAAGCTACTGGGCGAGTTCGCGATGGATTACCCGGACGGCGTACGCTGAGCGCAGTGCTTCGGCCAGGGTTTCCGCCAGGTACACCGAACGGTGCTGTCCACCGGTGCAGCCCAGGGCGATGGTGAGCGCGGTCCGGTTGTCGCGCATGAATTCGGGAGCCCAGCGCCGGACGAAAGACTGGATGTCCTCCACCATGCGCCGGGTGGCCGGAATGCCTTCCAGAAAGCGGGCGATTTCCGGATCCCTGCCGGTCAGTGGGCGCAATTTCGGGTCGTAGAACGGATTCGGGATGCAGCGCACGTCAAACACGAAATCGGCGTCCAGCGGGATTCCGTGCTTGAAGCCAAACGATTCGAAAAACAGGGTGAGTTGCGAGGAATCCAGTTCGACGAAGTCGCGCACCCAGGCGCGCAACGTGTTGGGAGACAGCTGGGTGGTGTCGATGCGCCGCGCGATGTTTGCCGCCCCTTCCAGCAGCGCGCGTTCCACGCCGATGCACTCCGCAATGGAGCGCCGGCCTTCCGCCAGCGGATGGGGGCGGCGCGTTTCCGAAAAACGGCGCACCAGATCCTGGTCGCTCGTGTCGAGGAACAGCAGGCGCACATCCAGGCCGGACGCCTGCAGGGAGGCCAGGGTTTCCGGAAGCTGCTGGATGGTTTCGCCGCTGCGTGCGTCGAGCGTTACTGCGATGCGGTGTTCGCCCCGTTCCGCCAGCCCGTGGATGACGCTTGCCACGACAGGCAACGGCAGGTTGTCCATGGAAAAATAACCCGCATCTTCCAGGGCGCGCAGGGCCACGGATTTTCCGGATCCCGAAAGGCCGGTGATGAGCACCACCTGGGCGGCGTGCAGCGGATCACTCATGGTCCGTGTCGGACAACAGCGCTTCTTCGGCCATGTATTCCGCCTGGCGGCGGATGAATTGTTCGGTGCTGTCGATGCCGCGCTGCGCCAGGATGAAATTGCGCGTGGCCGCTTCCACCAGCACGGCCAGATTTCGTCCGATGGCCACGGGCAGCACGACCTGGGGCACTTCCAGGCCCAGGATGTTCTGGGTTCTGCGGTTGGCAGGCAGGCGGTCGAGCGCTGAAAGGTCACCGCCCGGAGGCCGTTCCAGGTGCACGATGAGCTTCAGGTTCTTGCGTGGCCGCACGGCCGTTTCACCGAAAATGGAACGGATGTTGATCAGGCCCAGACCGCGCACTTCCAGAAAGTCCCGCAGCAGCGGCGGGCATCGTCCCTGCAGGGTTTCCGGGCCAATCCGGTAGAACTCCACCACGTCGTCCGCCACCAGGCCATGGCCGCGGGAGATCAGCTCCAGCGCCAGTTCGCTTTTGCCGACCGCCGAATCTCCGGTGATCAGGACGCCGACTTCCAGAATGACCATGAACACGCCGTGCAGGGTGGTTTCCTCGGCCAGTTCCTGGCTGAGGTAGTGGCGCAGCAGATTGATGACGGTGGCGCTGGGCACCGGCGAGCCGATGACCGGAATGCCGTGGGCTTCTGCGGCGGCACCGAGAAATTCCGGCAAGGGGCTGTCGTCGGCGACGATGATGGCAGCCAGATCTTCCGAAAAGATGTTTGCGAAAGCGTTTTTCAGCGCGGAGTCGTCCAGCCCCTGCAGATAGGAAATCTCCATCTGCCCCAGCACCTGGAAGCGGTGGGGGTGGGTGAGGTTGAGGTGGGCGATCAGCCCGGTGCGGGAATCGGTCAGGCTGCCCACGGGTGCCGTTCGTTGGCAGCCGTGGCGGCCGGCAAGCCAGCCCAGGCGAAGTTTTTCGCGGTTCTCGTTAAACAGCCGCTGAACGCTGACGTCGGGCATTGGGGGTCCATTGGTTCAGGATTTCCCAGGCCTTTGCCGGGTCGGTGGCTTCCAGCAAGGCTTGGCGCAGACCGGAATCGTTGAACATTTCCGCGATTTCGCTCAGCAGATGAAGATGCTGTTCATTGGCATGTTCAGGGACGAGCAGCGCGAAAGCCATTTTGACGTTCTGACCATCAGGAGAGTCAAAGGGAATTTCCCCTGAAATCCGGATGAAAGCGCAGAGCGTGTCGCGCAGGCCTTTCAGGCGCCCGTGGGGCAGCGCGAATCCATGACCGAGTCCGGTGGAACCCAGCTTTTCGCGGTTGAACAGCGCATCGAACACCTGGCTTCGGGAAACCTGGTGGTGGTTTTCGAAAAGAATGCCGATCTGCTCGAACAGGCGCTTTTTGCTGGTCACATCGAGGTCCAGCAGCACGTTATCCTGGCTCAGAAGACGTTGGATGGAAACCATGATGCCGGCGCAATCAGTCGGTTGGGAGATGCTTGAGGGGGTTGCCGTTGCGCTGATCCTGCTGCTTTTCCTTGAGCCGGATGATCTGGCGGTCGAGCGTGTGCACCAGTTCGTCAATGGCCACATACAGGTCCGTATTGGACGCCTTGGCGAACAGGTCGTGCCCCTGGACGCGGAGGTTCGCTTCTACATGCTGGACCAGCTTTTCGACCTTGACCACGACATTGATGTCGATGAGGGGTTCGAAATGCCGTTTCACGCGCGCCATCTTTTCCATGACATATTTCCGGATGGCCGGCGTGATTTCCACTTGTTGTCCGGTAACCGTCACATTCATTTTGCTCTCCTCGATCAATTAAAGAACCTTGCGCTGGCTGGCCGGGTGGATTTGCAAGGCTTCGCGGTATTTGGCCACGGTGCGCCGTGCAACCGTGATGCCTTGTTCGGCCAGAATATCCGAAATCCGGCTGTCGGACAGCGGGTTTTTGCGGTCTTCCGCGCCGATCAGCTGCCGGATCAGGGCACGGATGGCCGTGGAAGAAGCGGCTCCGCCGGCTTCCGTTCCCACGTGGCTGCTGAAAAAGTATTTCAGTTCGAAAAGTCCGCGGGGCGTCAGCATGTATTTTTGCGAGGTCACGCGGGAAATGGTGGATTCATGCAGTCCCAGTTCGTCCGCGATTTCCCGCAGGACAAGCGGACGCATGGCCACTTCGCCGTGTTCGAGAAAGTTTTGCTGCCGTTCGATGATGGCCTTGGAAACACGCAGGATGGTGTCGAACCGCTGCTGGATGTTCTTGATGAGCCAGCGCGCTTCCTGCAGCTGGCTGGACAAGGGGCCGCCGCCATCCCGTCCGCCTTTCATGAGGTTGGCATACAGGGCGTTGATGCGCAGTTTTGGCATGGCTTCCCGGTTGAGGCTGGCCGTCCATTTTCCGCGGACTTTGCGCGCGATGACGTCCGGCATCACATAGCGGGTTTCCGACTGCACAAAAGCGGCGCCAGGCTTGGGGTCGAGGCCCGTGATGAGTTTCTGGGCCTGGCGCAGGGTGGCGTCGTCCGTTCCGAGCAGCCTTTTCAGGCGTGAAAAATCGTGGGCAGCCAGCAAGGGCAGATGCTCCTTGACGAGGGCCAGGGCGACGGCACGGCCGGGGGTGGATTCCGGCAGCACGGCAAGCTGCAGCGACAGGCATTCGGACAGGTCTCGCGCGCCGACGCCTGCGGGGTCAAGCGATTGCAGCAGGCGCAGCGCCACGTGAAGTTCGTCGGTTTCCGCGGCCAGGGACTCCGGGGCTACGGACTGGATTTCTTCCAGCGATGCCTGCAGGTAGCCCGATTCATCGAGGTGGGCGATCAGCAGCGACATGAGCTGGTGGTCACGTTCGTTGAGCGGCATGAGCCGCAGCTGCGCAGAAAGGTGGTCCACCAGGGTGATGGGCGTGCTGGGCTGCTGGAACGTATCGGACTCATCGTCATCCTCCCGCCAGGCGGCCGACTGTTCCTCGGGCGCCCAGGTCTCCGTGGCATTCCATTCCGCGCCGGCCTCTGCCGATGGGGGGGCTGTCTCCTCCGGTGCGCGTGCCGGCGCAGAGGGCGCTGTTTCCGCACCCGCTTCCTCCCGCTCCAGCATGGGGTTCTGCATCAGGATTTTTTCCAGCTCCTGGTCCAGATCCAGGGTGGAAAGCTGCAGCAGACGGATGGATTGCTGAAGTTGCGGTGTCAGCGCCAGGTGCTGGGCATGTTTGAGCTGCAGGTTGACCTTCATGGCTTACAGCTTGAAATGTTCGCCGAGATACACTTTCCGAACGCTTTCATTATAGATGATTTCATCGGGATGGCCATCGGCCAGGACGGAGCCCTGGTTGATGATGTAGGCACGGTCGCAAATGCCGAGCGTTTCCCGCACATTGTGGTCGGTGATGAGCACCCCGATGCCTCGCTGCTTGAGAAAACGGATGATCTGCTGGATGTCCATCACGGCAATGGGGTCCACGCCGGCAAAAGGCTCGTCCAGCAGGATGAAGCGCGGCTTGGTGGCCAGTGCCCGCGCAATTTCCACGCGTCGCCGCTCGCCGCCGGAAAGGCTGATGGCCGGGTTGTTGCGCAGGTGGGCGATGTGCAGTTCGTCGAGCAACTGGCTCAGCTCCGCATCGCAGTCCTGGGCCGGCAGTCCGCGCAATTCCAGCACGGACCGGATGTTTTCGGCCACGGTCATGCGCCGGAAAATGGAAGCTTCCTGCGGCAGGTAGGAGAGTCCGAGCTGGGAACGGCGATGAATCGGGAGCAGGCTCAGGCGGGTGGAGTCCAGAAAGATGTCTCCGCCGTCCAGCGGTATCAGGCCCACGATCATGTAGAAACAGGTGGTTTTCCCGGCCCCGTTGGGACCCAGCAGCCCCACCACTTCGCCATTTTCCACGGAAATCGACACGTCCTTGACCACCACCCGGGAGCGGTAGCGCTTGACCAGGTGTTCGGCACGCAGCTGGCTCATGGCGTGCCCCCCGGGCTCTGTTTGGCTCGCTGCTGGGGCGCGTTCCCTTGGGGCTTGTTGTCCCCCTTGGGCTGCAGCGTTACGTGCACGCGTCCTCCCGCTGTCGCGGGTGCGGCACCGGCAGCGCCGGTGCCGCGTGCCTGCAGGAATTCGGTTTTCGTGTCGTAGGACAGGTAGTCCCCCCGGATTTCGTCCTTGTCGCGATGCACCAGGGCTTTGTCGAACAGTTCCACGCGGTCGATCTTGCCGTTGTATTCCATGTGCTGGGCCACGCCGTCGACCCATTCGTTGACCCCTTCGCGCTTTTGCCGGAAGGTGACGGGATTGCCGTAGGCGGAAGCGTATTTGAAGCCGTCCGGGTCTTCGTGCACGGTCATGTGGTCTGCGGTGAGCCGGATCGTGCCTTGGGTCAGGATGACCTTCCCTTCGAAGTAGGTGATTTTCTTGTTGTCGTCGGCCGTCATCTTGTCGGCATCGATGTTGACGGGCTTGTCGCGGTCCGCGCGGTCGGCATGGGCCGGCAGGCAGCAGGCGGCGAACAGCAGGGCGGCATTAAGGGCGGCGCGGCGGCGGCAGGTAGGTGACTTTGGCACGGGTAAATTCGGCTATCCTGGTTTTGTTGTTGACGATCATGCTCAGTGCGGTCAGGGTGTTTTTCCCGTAATGAATGACGACAGGCTGGTCCGAGATGCCGATGCCTTTCTGGGGATACACCTTGAGAACGGAAGTTCTGATCACGGTCTGTGGCTGGTCGCGCGTGGCATCCCGCGTGACGACCACATTGCCCGTGAAAACCACCTCGTCCTGCTTTGCCGAACGGACGGCGTGCTCCGAACGCACGGTGACCGGGGGCGCATCGGGTTCCAGGGATGTAAACACCACGTCGTCGAAATGCGACGTGTCATCATCGGGGTAATGTACCATTTTCTGTGCATTGAGCGTATAGCGCACCTGCCCCAGTTCGCCCAGTTGGCGGGCGGCAAAACGTTCCATGATGAGATCGGGGTCGTGGCGCGGACGGCGCCCTTCCGGCAGGGGGTTGTTCTCGACGACGCGCCACAGCCAGGCCGTGACCATGGCCAGCAACAGGACGACGACGACCGGAGTCCATGCTTCGAGGTTGTGGGTCAGCTTTGCCATGCTTGCAGCAGATCCTGCCACTGGCCGCGGGCGCCCAGGATCATTTCCGCCGCGCTGCGCACTGCCCCTTCCCCGCCGCCCAGCGGTGCAATCCAGTGAGCCTGGGCCCGGATCGCCTCTGGCGCTTCGGGCACGGTCATGGCCAGGGCGCAGCGGCGCAGCACGGGAAGATCGGGCAAGTCGTCTCCCATGTAGGCGCACGCGCTCCAGTCCAGCCCCAGCTGTTCAAGCAGGGACTGGCAGGCGGCCCGCTTGTCCTGGGAGCTCTGGATGACATGCCGTATGCCCAGTTCGCGTGCGCGCGCGTCCACGATGGGGGAATTTCTGCCGGTGATGATGGCCAGGGTGATGCCTCCCTGTTGCAGCAGTTTGAGGCCGAGGCCGTCGCGCACATGGAAGGTTTTGCATTCGCGCCCTTCGCTGTCGAACGTGAGGGCGCCGTTCGTCATCACGCCATCCACGTCGAAAGCGGCAAGGCGGATGCCCTGTGCGCGCCGGACCAGTTCTTCGGGAGGGAGGAGGGCCATGGTCAGACGATGCCGGCGCGCAGCAGGTCGTGCATGTTGAAAGCCCCCACCAGCTGGCCATCGGAATCCACGACGAACAGGCCGAAAATCTTGCGTTCCTGCATGGTGGCTGCCGCTTCGGCGGCCAGTGCATCGGCCCGGGTGACCACCGGATTGGCGGTCATGAGGTCGCGCACCTTGATGTCGTGGATGGCGGTCTGCCCCTTTTCCAGGGCGCGACGCAGGTCGCCATCCGTGAAAATACCCAGAAGCCTGCCCCGGGCATCCACGACGGCGGTCATGCCGAGCGCCTTGTCGGACATTTCCGCCAGCGCCTGGGCTACCGTGGCGTCGGTGCCGACCTGCGGCACTCGGGGGTCCTGATGCATGATGTCCTGGACTGTGAGCAGCAGGCGTTTGCCCAGCGAGCCCCCGGGGTGGGTGCGGGCGAAATCCGCTGCGGAGAAGCCTTTGGCTTCGAGCAGGGTGACGGCCAGTGCATCTCCCAGCGCCAGGACCGCCGTGGTGCTGGCCGTGGGTGCCAGGTTGAGGGGGCAGGCTTCGCGCGGCACCGAGGCGTCCAGGTGCACGTCCGCCAGGCGCGCCAGGCGCGACTGCGGATTGCCGGTGATGGCGACGATCCGGGTTCCCCGCCGCTTGAGCAACGGCACGATGATCAGCAGTTCTTCGCTTTCTCCCGAATTGGACAGGGCAAGCAGCAGGTCCTCGGCCGCAATCATGCCCAGGTCCCCATGGCTGGCTTCAGCCGGGTGCATGAAGAAGGCGGGCGTGCCCGTGCTGGCCAGGGTGGAGGCGATCTTGTTGCCCACATGGCCGGATTTGCCGATGCCGCTGACCACGATCCGGCCCTGGCAGGCGCGCATGAGGTGATGGGCGGCCACAAACGACCCGTCCAGGCGAAGGGACAGCTGGTCGATGGCTTCGGATTCTATGGAAAGAACGTTTCGGGCCAAGTCAAGAAGGGTCGCGTCATTCATGGGATGGGGTGGCGTCTCGGAAATCATGGCAAGGAATTATACTTGAGGGGATGAACGATACGCTTGAACTCGTCCTGGTTTTGTTATTGTCGGCCACGCTGACGGTGTCGCTGTTCCGGCGGCTGCGTTTGCCGGCCATGCTGGGATACCTGCTGGCCGGCATCCTGATCGGTCCCCACGCCACCGGATTCATTCCACCGGACGATGGCACGCGCGGCCTGGCGGAGTTCGGCATAGTCTTCCTGATGTTCACCGTGGGCCTGGAATTCAGCCTGGGCCAGCTGATGGCCATGCGTCGCACGGTATTCGGCCTCGGCGGGGCCCAGATGGTAGTCACCCTGCTGGCGGGTTTTGCGCTGGCCTATGCGGCCGGGGTGGACTGGCAGGGCAGCACGGCTTTGGCCGGAGCCCTGTCCCTGTCTTCCACGGCGATCGTCTCGCGCCTGCTGTCGGAGCGCCTTGAGCTGAAATCCTCGCACGGCCAGCGGATCATGGGTGTGATGCTGTTCCAGGACCTGGCGGTGGTTCCGCTCCTGATCCTGATTCCCGAACTGGCCCAGCACGAAGCGGGGCTGGTCCATGCCCTGGGATTTGCCGCCCTCAAGGCAGTGCTGGTTCTGGCCCTGCTGCTGGGGTTCGGAAAGCGTTTCATGAGCCGCTGGTTCAATTGGGTGGCGCGCCAGAAGTCCTCCGAAGTGTTCGTCCTGAACGTATTCCTGGCCACGCTCGCCCTGGCCTGGCTGACCCATCGTGCCGGGCTTTCGCTGGCACTGGGGGCTTTCGTTTCCGGCGTGCTGATTTCCGAGACCGATTATCGCTACCAGGTGGAGGATTACATCAAGCCGTTCCGGGATGTGCTTTTGGGGCTGTTTTTCATATCCATCGGAACCCTGCTTGATTTTTCGGTGGTGGTTTCGCAGTTCCCCTGGGTTCTGGCCGTGCTGGTGGGTTTGCTGCTGCTCAAGCTGGCCATTGTGTACGGCCTGGGCCGTGCCTTCGGCGACATCGATTCCGTGGCGCTGCGCACGGCACTGGCAGTGGCGCCGGCAGGGGAATTCGGGTTTGTGCTGCTGGCCCAGGCCGAAGGCGTCCACCTGCTTCCGGAAGCGGTGTTGCAGGTGGTGCTGGCGGCCATGCTGGTGTCCATGCTGCTGTCGCCGCTCATCATCATGATGAGCGACCGCATTGTCCTCTATTGCTGCGAAAGCGAATGGACCTTGCGTTCCCTCGCCCTGCACGAATTGTCGGCACGCAGCTATGGCGCCGAGAGGCACGTGATCGTTTGCGGTTATGGCCGCAGCGGACAGAACCTGGCGCGTTTCCTGGAACAGGAAGGACTGACGGTGATTGCGCTCGACATGGATCCGCAGCGCGTGCGTGCCGCGGCAGTCGCCGGCGAGTCGGTGGTCTTCGGGGATGCCGGACGGCGCGAGGTGCTGGTCGCGGCGGGTCTGCACCGGGCGGCAGCGGTGGTGGTGACGTTTGCCGACACGGCCGTCTCGCTGGCCATCATCAGCCATGTGCGCGAGCTGGAGCCTGGCCTGCCGGTGATCGTGCGCACGTTCGACGATGCCGACCTGGACCGGCTGAAAGACGCCGGGGCGGCGGAAGTGGTTCCTGAAATTCTGGAAGGGTCCCTCATGCTGGCTTCCCATGCCATGCTGGAGCTGGGCGTCCCGCTGGCGCGGGTGCTCAAGCGCATCCGCCAGGTGCGCTCGGAGCGCTATCACCTGATGCGCGGCTTTTTTCGGGGGATCACGGACGAAACTTCCGAAAGCGCCGAGCAGTCACAGCCCCGGATGCATTCAGTGGTGATCAACGAGGGCGCTTATGCCAATGGCCGCATGCTCCAGGAGTTGATGCTGGAAGGCCTGGGCGTGGAAGTGACCGCCATCCGCAGGCACGGCATCCGGGGGCTCAAGCCCAGCGCGGAAACGCGCCTGATTCCCATGGATGTGGTGGTGCTGCTGGGCGTACCCGAGTCCCTGGCTCAGGCAGAGACCCGCCTGCTGCAGGGATAGGATTGGTAAGCCGCGCCCGGGTGGTTTAACATAGCGCGTTTCCATCCCGAAATGTTTGTGTCGGCAGCGTGACAAATCTGGTAGAAATTTCCGATCTGAACTTTGGCTACAACGACCGGCTGGTGCTCAAGGGCATCAACCTGGCGGTGCCCAAAGGCAGTCTGGTGGCCATCATGGGCTTGAGCGGTTGCGGAAAGACCACGCTCCTGCGCCTGATTGGCGGCCAGCTGCGCGCGCGCGAAGGCTCCGTGAAGGTGGCTGGGTACGAGCTCAATCACATTGGCCAGCGCGACCTTTACGCCTTGCGCCGGCGGCTGGGCATGCTGTTCCAGTTTGGCGCCCTGTTTACCGACCTTTCGGTTTATGACAACGTGGCATTCCAGATGCGCGAGCACACGGATTTGCCCGAAAGCGTGATTCGCGACCTGACCCTCATGAAGCTCAATGCCGTGGGGTTGCGCGGCGTGCAGTCGCTCATGCCTTCCGAGCTGTCCGGCGGCATGGCGCGGCGGGTGGCCCTGGCCCGCGCCACGGCGCTCGATCCCGAGCTGATTCTCTACGATGAACCTTTCGCCGGCCTGGATCCCATTTCGCTTGGCGTGATCGGCCAGCTCATTCGCCGTCTCAACGACGTGCTCGGTGCGACTTCGGTGCTGGTGACCCACGATGTGCAGGAGTCCTTGAAAATTGTCGATTACGTATACTTCGTTTCGGAGGGAGTCATTGTTGCCCAGGGAACGCCGGATGAAATCCGGGCCTCCCACCTTCCTTTCGTGCACCAGTTTGTCTGGGGTGAGGTGGACGGGCCGCTGCCGTTCCACTACCCGGCTCAAACCATCCAGAACGATCTTGGCCTGAGAGGGGGCTGACGCCATGCCTATGGACGCAACATTGCGCGGCATTCGACTGGTCGGCGAACGGACACTGCGAATCGTGGAGCGGGTTGGGGCCACGGTCGCGTTCCTGGGGCTGACGCTGGCGCAATCCGCCACCAGTTTCCGCCGTTTCGGGCTGGTCATCCGGGAAATCTTCTATGCCGGCGTGCAGTCGCTGATCATCATCCTGGTGTCGGGCCTGTTTGTCGGCATGGTGCTGGGGCTGCAGGGACACGAAACCTTGCAGAATTACGGATCGGAACAGAGCGTGGGGGTGCTGGTGGCCCTGTCGCTGGTGCGCGAGCTGGGGCCCGTGGTCTCGGCCTTGCTGTTTGCCAGCCGTGCCGGTTCCGCCATCACCGCCGAAATCGGCCTGATGAAGGCGACCGAACAGCTCTCCGCGATGGAAATGATGGCGGTCAGCCCGATTTCGCGCGTGGTGGCGCCGCGTTTCTGGGGTGGTGTATTTTCCATGCCGGTGCTGGCCATGCTGTTCAGCGCCATGGGGATCATCGGCGGCTTTCTGGTGTCGGTGGTGGTGATCGGCGTGGACGACGGGGCATTCTGGTCGCAGATGCAGGCAGCCGTGGATTTTCGCCATGACATCGTCAACGGAATCATCAAAAGCGTGGTGTTCGGGATTGCCATATCCGCGATTGCCACGTTCGAAGGGTATGAAGCGCCACCTACGGCCGAAGGGGTGTCGGGCGCCACCACGCGCACCGTGGTGAGCTCGTCGCTGGCAATTCTGGCGCTGGATCTGGTCATGACGGCATTTATGCTGAAAGGATGGAATTGATGGAACGCAGCACTCTCAATCTTTGGGTCGGGATTTTCGTCCTGCTGGGGTTTTTCTCGTTTTTGATGCTGGCGTTCAAGGTGGGCAACCTGACGGCTGGAGGATCGGGCACGACCTACACGGTGGTGGCGCATTTTGACAACATCGGCCAGCTCAAGGAACGTGCGCCGGTTCGCAGTGCCGGGGTTCTGGTGGGGCGGGTCAAGTCCGTGCAGTTTGACCCCGCGCATTACAACGCCGAAGTGTCCCTGGCCATTGACTCGCAATACCAGTTTCCCAAAGACACTTCGGCCTCGGTCCTGACTTCCGGAATTCTCGGGGAACAGTACATCGGCCTGGATGCCGGAGGCGACGAAAAAATGCTCAAGAACGGGGATGAAATCAAGCTGACGCAAGGCGCCATGGTGCTGGAGCGGCTGATTGGCCAGTTCCTGTTCAGCAAGGCGCAGGAAGGCGGCGCAAGCCAGGGGGGGCAAAAATGAAAGGCATGGAAAATGGCATGAAAATGGTTCGGGCGGGCATGGCAGGGCTTCTGTTGCTGACCGGACTTTGGGCCCAGGCTTCCGCGGTGGCCGGACCGGACGCGGTGATTCGCAAGACGGCGGACGAAGTCATTGCGGCCGTCAAGGCCGACAAGGCCATCCAGTCGGGTGACCGTACCAGCGCCTACAAGCTGATCGATCAGAAAGTCCTGCCGCATTTCGACTTTGAGCGCATGACGCGTCTGGCCGTGGGGCGCAACTGGCGCCAGGCCGCACCGGAACAGCAAAAGCAGTTGGTGGGCGGATTCAGGGATCTGCTGGTGCGGACCTATGCCAGCTCCCTTTCCCAGTACAAGGACCAGGTGGTGCAGATCAAGGGCACGGATGCCCAGCCGGGCGATGCGGAGGCCGTGGTCCATACCCTCATCGTGCCTTCGGGTGGACAGTCCATCCCCATCGACTACAGCATGGAAAAGGCCAATGACGACTGGAAGGTTTACGACATCCGGGTGGATGGCGTGAGCCTGGTGACCAACTATCGCAGCGAATTCACCGACATCGTGCGGCGCAGCGGCGTGGATGGGCTGATCAAGGCGCTCGAGGAAAAGAGCCGGGCGGCAGAAAAGAAATGAACGGAACAGCGGGCGAGGGGCTGGTGCTGAGCGGGCCGCTGGTCATGGATACCGTTCATGAAGTCCTGCGGCAAACGAATGGCGCGGTGGGCAAGGCGGATCTGGTCATTGATTTTTCCCGGACCACCGACATCGACTCTTCTGCCCTGGCGCTCATGATGCAGTGGCGGCGCGTGGCCGAAGCAGCGGGCAGGACGGTGACGTTTGCCAACGTTCCGGACAACCTGCGCGTGCTGGCCGAACTGTACGGCGTGGCTTTTCTCCTCGACCATCATCCGGTCCCGGCCTGAGCGGAGCGCGGCCCTATCCCCCATGGTTCCAGCCATTGAAATTCGCGGTGCGGACAAGCATTACGGTTCGCTGCACGCACTCAAGGCCGTTGATCTCACGGTGGATTCGGGCGACTTTTTCGCGCTGCTCGGCCCCAACGGGGCGGGCAAGACCACCCTCATCAACCTGCTCTCCGGTCTGTCCAGGCCCGATGGCGGCATTCTCAAGGTCATGGGGCATGACGTGGTACGGGATTACCGGCAGGCACGCCGCAGCCTCGGAGTGGTGCCCCAGGAGCTGGTGTTCGACCCGTTCTTCACGGTGCGCGAAACCCTGGAAATCCAGTCGGGCTACTTCGGCCTGCGCAAAAATGACGAGTGGATCGACGACCTGCTGCACAACCTGCAGCTTTCGGACAAGGCCGAAGCCAACATGCGCGCGCTCTCCGGCGGAATGAAGCGACGGGTGCTGATTGCCCAGGCGCTGGTGCACCGTCCTCCCGTGATCGTGCTGGACGAACCCACGGCGGGAGTCGACGTGGCGCTGCGCCAAAGCCTGTGGAAGTTCATCCAGCGGCTCAATCGCGAAGGGCACACCATCCTGCTGACGACGCACTACCTGGAAGAGGCGGAAACCCTTTGCCGGCGCGTGGCGATTTTGCGGCAAGGCCAGATCGTGGCTGACGACACCACGGAAAATCTCCTTCAGTCGAGCACCTCCGGAAAGCTGGAAGACGTGTTCGTGGCCCTCATGCAGGACGAGGGCGAGCTTGCCGAGCCGTAAGCCATGCACGGATTCCGGACCCTCTTTTTCAAGGAAGTGCTGCGCTTCTGGAAAGTGTCCTTCCAGACCGTCCTGGCCCCCCTGGTTTCCACCTTGCTGTATCTGCTGGTGTTTGCCCAGGTCATGGCAGATCATGCGGAAATCTATCCGGGCGTGTCCTATGCGGCTTTTCTCATTCCGGGCCTCGTGATGATGTCGATGCTGCAGAATGCTTTTGCCAACAGCTCCTCAAGCCTGGTGCAGTCCAAGGTGACCGGCAACATCGTTTTTGTCCTGCTCGCGCCCCTGTCCCCCGGCGAGTTTTATGGAGCCTATGTGCTGGCTTCCATGGTGCGCGGTGTGCTGGTCGGTCTGGTGGTGTTCCTGGCGGCCTGGGCATTTGTCGAGATTCCTGTGCGCGAGCCCTTGTGGGCCGTGGTTTTTGGCTTGCTGGCGACGGTGCTGTCGGGAACCCTGGGAGTTCTGGCGGGCATTTGGGCAGAAAAATTCGACCAGATGGCGGTCTGGCAAAATTTTGTCATCCTGCCCCTGACTTTCCTTTCCGGGGCCTTCTACACACTGCATTCCCTTCCGTCGTTCTGGGCCGGACTGTCCCGCTTCAACCCTTTCTTCTATGCCATCGACGGCTTCCGCTACGGCTTTCTCGGGAGCGGCGACGTCTCCCCGTGGCAATCCCTGTCGATTGTCGGGGGCACCTGTTTCGCTTTATCATGGACGACCCTGGCCTTGTTGCGCAAAGGATGGCGCTTGCGAACCTGAAGCCGGGACATCAGACGGAATCCAACATGGTATTGCCCCAGGACATCAAACAGTACATCGAAGCCGGCCTGCCCTGCGAACGCGTGGAAGTGAGCGGGGACGGGCATCATTTCGAAGCCATTATCGTCAGCCGCCTTTTTGCCGGGAAAAGCCGCGTTGCCCAGCATCAGCTCGTTTACAGCGCGCTGGGTGACCGCATGCGCGAAGAAATTCACGCGCTTTCCATGCGCACGCTGACCCCGGAGCAGTGGGCTGCTCTTGGCGGCCACTGACCGGTATTTCCCAAAGTGGACCAGCTTGTCATCGCGGGAGGGAAGCCCCTCGCCGGCGAAATTGAAGTTTCGGGCGCCAAAAATGCGGCCCTGCCCATTCTCTGCGCGGGGCTCCTGACCGACCAGCCGGTCGTGTTCGACAACGTGCCCGACCTCAGGGACGTGAGCACGCTGCTGCGCCTGCTGGGCAGCATGGGCGTTGCGGTCGAGCGCGCCACCCATCGCGTCACGCTGTGTGCCGAGGCCGTGGGCAATCCCGTGGCGTCCTACGACCTGGTCAAGACCATGCGCGCCTCCATCCTGGTGCTGGGTCCCCTGCTGGCGCGCTTTGGCCATGCCCGGGTATCGCTGCCGGGAGGCTGCGCCATCGGCGAGCGTCCGGTGGACCTCCACATCAAGGGCCTGCAGGCCATGGGCGCCCACATCGACATCGACCACGGCTATATCGTGGCCGAGGCGGCCCGGCTCAAAGGTGCGCGCATCTTCATGGACACCGTGACGGTGACGGGAACCGAGAACCTGATGATGGCGGCCACGCTGGCTGACGGCGTCACTGTGCTGGAAAACGCAGCCAGGGAACCTGAAGTGGTGGACCTGGCCGAATGCCTGATTGGCATGGGGGCTCGCATTCGCGGTCACGGTTCCGACGTGGTGACGATCGAAGGCGTGCCGCGTCTGGGCGGAACGCAGTACGGGGTCATGCCGGACCGCATTGAAACGGGTACTTTCCTGGTGGCGGCCGCCGCCACGGGCGGGAACGTTCGTCTGGTGGGGACCCGGGCCGACACGCTGGATGCCGTTCTGGACAAGCTCGGCGAAGCCAACGCCGTGGTGGAAAGCGGGAACGGCGAAATCCGGATACGGATGCGTGGCCCCAATCATGGGGTGAGCTTGCGCACGGCCCCCTATCCGGCGTTTCCCACGGACATGCAGGCCCAGTTCATGGCCATGAATGCCGTGGCTCAGGGCACGACCGTGGTGACGGAAACCATTTTCGAAAACCGTTTCATGCACGTGCAGGAATTGCGACGGCTCGGCGCCAACATCGAAGTCGAAGGCAACGCGGCCATCATCCGGGGCGTTTCGAAGCTCGAGGGGGCAACGGTCATGGCCACCGACCTGCGTGCTTCGGCGAGCCTGGTGATCGCCGGACTGATCGCCCAGGGAGAAACCGTGGTGGACCGGATTTACCATCTCGATCGCGGATATGAAAGAATCGAGCAAAAGCTTTCCCGATTGGGAGCTGCCATTCATCGCCGTTCGGACGGAGACGCGGAATGAATTCTGGTGAGGGGATGCCCGCATTTGACGGGGTCACGATCGCCCTGTCCAAGGGGCGCATTTTCGAGGATACGCTGCCGTTGCTGCAGCGGGCCGGCGTTACGCCGCTCGCCGACCCGGAAACGTCCCGCCAGCTCATATTGCCCACCAATCGTGCCGACGTCCGCCTCGTGATCGTGCGCGCGTCCGACGTGCCCACCTACGTGCAATATGGCGCTGCCGACATCGGTATTGCCGGCAAGGACGTGCTCATGGAACATGGCGGCAGCGGCCTGTACCAGCCGCTTGACCTGCGCATCGCGAAATGCCGGCTCATGGTGGCCGTTCCCCAGGGGTTCGATTACGCAGGGGCCATCGGTCGCGGGGCGCGGCTGCGGGTGGCCACCAAGTACGCCGAGTCGGCGCGCAACCACTTTGCCGAAAAGGGGGTGCACGTGGACCTGATCAAGCTCTACGGCTCCATGGAGCTCGCACCGCTGACCGGATTGGCGGACGTGATCGTGGATCTGGTCAGCAGCGGCAACACCCTCAAGGCCAATCATCTCGAAGCGGTGGAGGAGATCGCCCAGATCAGCGCCCGGCTGGTGGTCAACGTGGCGGCCTGGAAACTCAACCGGTCGCGCATTGCGCCGATCGTGGACGCCTTTGCCTCGGGTTTGGAGGGTTCGCCATGAAATTGCGCCGCATGAACACCGCGGAGGCCGGTTTCGCGTCGGCGCTCGATCGCCTGACCGCTTTCGAAATGGCCCAGGATCCGGCTGTTGACCGGACAGTGGCGGAGATCGTGGAAGCGGTCAAGACGCGCGGCGATGAGGCCCTGCTGGAATATACCCGGCGTTTTGACCGGCTGCAGGTGGAGCGGGCAGCCGAACTGGAACTGCCCCCATCCGTATTGCAGCGGGCCCTGGAAGGGTTGCCGCCGGGGCAGCGCCGGGCGCTTGAAGAGGCCGCAAGGCGCATCCGTCTGTTCCACGAGCGGCAGAAAGGCGAATCCTGGTCCTACACGGAACCCGATGGCACGGTTCTCGGCCAGCAGGTCACTCCGCTGGACCGGGTGGGTCTGTACGTGCCGGGCGGCAAGGCGGTCTATCCTTCTTCCGTGCTCATGAATGCGATTCCGGCTGCCGTGGCAGGAGTCCGGGAAATCGTGATCGTGGTGCCGACGCCCGACGGCGTCCGCAACGAACTGGTGCTGGCGGCCGCTGCCCTGGGGGGTGCCCGGCGCGTTTTTACGGTCGGGGGGGCGCAAGCGGTTGCCGCGCTCGCCTATGGTACGGACACCGTGCCAGCGGTGGACAAGATCGTGGGACCGGGCAACGCTTATGTGGCTGCGGCCAAACGGCGCGTGTTCGGGGTCGTGGGCATCGACATGGTGGCCGGCCCGTCCGAAATCCTGGTGATTTCCGATGGCAGTGCCCCGCCGGAATGGGTGGCCATGGACCTGTTTTCCCAGGCGGAGCATGACGAACTGGCGCAATCCATCCTGCTCTGCCCTGATGCAGGTTACCTGGACCGCGTGCAAGACGCCATTCAGCGGCTGATCCAGACCATGCCGCGGCGAGCCGTCATCGAGGCTTCCCTGGAAGGGCGCGGCGCCCTCATTCAGGTCCGCGACATGGAAGAGGCCTGCGAGCTGGCCAACCGGATCGCGCCTGAACACCTGGAGCTGTCCGTTGCCGAGGGCGACCGCTGGCTGCCGCTGATCCGTCATGCCGGTGCCGTGTTTGTCGGGCCCTACAGTTCGGAAGCGCTCGGCGACTACTGTGCCGGACCCAACCACGTGCTGCCTACCGGGCGCACGGCGCGTTTTGCTTCGCCGCTGGGGGTTTACGATTTCCAGAAGCGCAGCAGCCTCATCCAGGTGTCACGTGAAGGTGCGGCCACGCTGGGCGAAGTGGCCCAGGCCCTGGCGGAATGCGAAGGCCTGGTGGCGCATGCGCGTTCGGCAGCCTATCGCCTGGAGCGTTGACTTGGACGATTGCATCCGCAGTGAAATCAGGGTGCTCAAGGCCTATGAAGTGCCTTCGGCCGAGGGCATGGTCAAGCTCGATGCCATGGAAAACCCCTACGGCCTTCCCGAAACCCTGCGCGCAGACCTGGCGCGGCGCCTGGCTTCGCTCGATCTCAACCGTTATCCGGACGCCAATCCCGAAGCGCTGAAGACGGTGCTGCGGCAGGCCATGGGCATTCCGCCCGAAGCGGCCCTGGTGCTGGGCAACGGTTCGGACGAACTGATCCAGATGCTGGCGCTGGCGGTGGCGAAACCCGGTGCCGTGGTGCTGGGCGTGGAGCCTTCGTTTGTGATGTTCCGCATGATCGCCGCTTTCGTCGGCATGCGCTATGTGGGGGTGGGGCTGCGCCCCGACTTCTCCCTGGACGGCCCGTCGCTGCTGGAGGCGGTTCGCAGCGAACGTCCGGCCCTGACTTTCCTGGCCTATCCCAACAACCCCACCGGCAACCATTTTGATCCCGAAGTCGTGGAATCGGTCATCCGCACTTCGCCGGGCCTGGTGGTGGTGGACGAGGCCTATTACCCGTTCACTGACCGTTCTTTTCTGCCGCGCCTGCTGTCCCATCCCAACCTGCTCGTGATGCGGACCGTATCCAAGCTGGGACTGGCTGGCATCCGGCTGGGTCTGGTGGCCGGGCCGGCAGCCGTCCTGGGGCAGATCGACAAGGTGCGCCTGCCCTACAACATTTCGGTGCTGGACCAGGCGGCTGCCCAGGAAGTGCTGTCGCGTCCGGGGGTGCTGCAGGAGCAGGCGGCGCGCATTTGCGAACAGCGCGCCGTGCTCGCCGCAGGGCTGTCGCGCCTGGCCGGGGTCACGGTTTACCCCAGCGCCGCCAATTTCCTGCTTTTCCGCGTTGCCCAGGCCTCTCGCGTCTTTGAAGGACTTCGCCAACGTGGTATATTGATCAAGAACTTGAGCGCGGCCCACCCGTCGTTGGCGGACTGCCTGCGGGTCACGGTCGGTACGCCGGAAGAAAACCGGCAGTTCCTGCAAGCGCTTCAGGATTCCCTATAACGAAACGCCCGGTTGGGCGCTTAACTGACATCAACTTGTTTCCAGGCCATCCATGCGATCGGCACAGATTACGCGGAACACGCTCGAAACCCAGGTCACGGCTGAAATCAATCTCGACGGACAGGGGTTGGCGCGTCTAGACACCGGCATTGCCTTTCTTGACCACATGCTGGATCAGGTGGCCCGTCACGGCCTGATCGACCTGGCGGTTCATTGCAAGGGTGACCTCCACATCGATGCCCACCACAGCGTGGAAGACATCGGCATCACGCTCGGACAGGCTTTTGCGCAGGCCATCGGCGACAAGAAAGGGGTGCGCCGCTACGGCCATGCCGTGGTCCCCCTGGATGAGGCCCTGTCACGGGTCACGGTCGACCTCTCCGGACGGCCCGGACTGTTTTTCGACGTGCCTTTCACCCGGGCGCGCATCGGGGAATTCGACGTGGACCTGTTTCACGAGTTCTTCCAGGGTTTCGTCAATCATGCGCACCTGACGCTGCATGTGGACAATCTCAAGGGGCGCAACGCCCATCACCAGGCTGAAACCGTATTCAAGGCTTTCGGCCGCGCGTTGCGCGCTGCCGTCGAACGGGACCCCCGGATCGCCGGCGTGACGCCTTCCACCAAAGGATCTCTTTGAGCATCGGACAGCCGTCGTGACTCATATCGCAGTTGTGGATTACGGCATGGGGAATTTGCGTTCCGTGGCGAAAGCGCTGGAACACGTGGCCCCCCATGCGCGCGTGGAAGTCACCGACGATCCGGTACGCGTCCGGGCGGCGCAACGGGTGGTGTTTCCCGGCCAGGGCGCCATGCCCGACTGCATGCGCGAACTGGACCAGCGCAAGCTGCGTCCTGCCGTGATTGAAGCCGCGCGCGAGAAACCGTTTCTGGGACTTTGCATCGGGCTGCAGATGCTGTTCGACGCTTCGGAGGAAGGGCCGGCTGCCGGCCTTGGCCTGCTGGCCGGACAAGTGCGCCGATTTCCCGCGGAACGCATGTTTGCCCCGGATGGCGAGCGGCTCAAGGTCCCGCACATGGGGTGGAACCAGGTTTACCGACAGGGCGAGCATCCCTTGTGGTCGGGCATCGCGGACGGTTCGCGGTTTTATTTTGTGCACAGCTATTACGTGGAACCCCACGATTCCGGGGTGGGAACTGCAACGGCCCGCTACGGGCTGGATTTCACCTGCGCCGTGGCGCGTGACAACCTGTTTGCCGTGCAGTTCCACCCTGAAAAAAGTGCCGGTGCCGGTTTGGCGCTGCTCAGCAATTTTGTTCACTGGAATCCCTGAGTGCCCCCATGATTCTGATTCCTGCAATTGATCTCAAAGATGGCCGCTGCGTCCGGTTGCGCCAGGGGCTGATGGAAGAAGCCACGGTTTTTTCGGATGAGCCGGCCCAGATGGCCCGCCACTGGCTGGATCAGGGCGCACGGCGCCTGCACCTGGTGGACCTCAACGGCGCCTTTTCGGGAAAGCCCGTCAATGAACGGGCCATGCGCGAAATCGTCGATGAAGTGAACGGCGAAATTCCCATCCAGCTGGGCGGGGGCATACGCACCCTGGACGTCATCGAGCGGTATCTGGACAGCGGCGTTTCGGAAGTCATCATCGGCACGGCGGCTGTCAAGAACCCGGGGTTTTTGCACGAAGCCTGCGATGCCTTTCCTGGCCACATCATGGTGGGGCTCGATGCCCGCGACGGGAAAGTGGCTGTGGAAGGCTGGTCCAAGCTGACCGGGCACGAGGTGGTGGACCTTGCCAAGCGTTTCCAGGATTACGGCGTGGAAGCGGTCATTTACACGGACATCGGCCGGGATGGCATGCTCACGGGGGTCAACATTCCGGCCACGGTCACCCTGGCCCGTTCCCTGACCATTCCGGTCATTGCGAGTGGCGGCATTCACGGGCTGGAAGACGTGCGTGCGCTGTGTGCCGTAGAAGAAGAAGGCATCATGGGGGCCATTACCGGGCGTGCCATTTACGAAGGCACGCTCAACTTTGCTGAAGCCAACCAGCTGGCCATCACCTTGTCGCGCCCGCCTGCGGGCGGGCATTGAAGCATGGGTCTCGCCAAGCGCATCATTCCCTGCCTGGATGTCAATGCAGGCCGCGTGGTCAAGGGCGTCAATTTTGTCGGCTTGCGCGATGCCGGCGACCCGGTTGAAATTGCACGCCGTTACGATGAGCAGGGAGCCGACGAAGTCACCTTCCTGGACATCACGGCCAGTTCGGAAGGGCGCGGACTGATCATCCCCATCATCGAGGCGGTATCCGCCCAGGTGTTCATTCCCCTCACGGTGGGCGGTGGCGTGCGCGAGGTGACCGACGTGCGGCGCCTGCTCAACGCCGGCGCCGACAAAGTCAGCATCAATACCTCGGCCGTGCAGAATCCCGGGCTGGTGGCCGAGGCGGCGCAACGTTTCGGGTCCCAGTGCATCGTGGTGGCCATCGACGCCAAGCGTGCGAATACGCCGTCAGGCTGGGAAGTGTTCACGCACGGCGGGCGCAAAGGCACCGGACTGGACGCGATTGCCTGGGCAGAACACTGTGCAGGCCTGGGGGCCGGAGAACTGTTGCTCACCAGCATGGACCGGGACGGGACCAAGGAAGGCTTCGACCTCGACCTGACCCGGGCGGTGGCGGACGCGGTGGGAGTTCCGGTGATCGCCAGCGGCGGCGTGGGTCATCTGCAGCATCTGTGCGACGGCATCCAAAAGGGGCATGCGGACGCCGTGCTGGCGGCCAGCATTTTTCATTACGGCGAGTTTACCGTGCGCCAGGCCAAGGATTTCATGGCGGCGCAGGGCATCGAGGTGCGCTTGTGACAACCTGGCTCGACGCGGTACATTGGAACGAACAAGGCTTGGTTCCGGCCATTGCCCAGGAGGCGTCCAGCGGACAGGTGCTGATGGTGGGCTGGATGAACCGGGAGGCGTTGCGCCGTACGGTCGAAGACGGCACGGCCATGTACTGGTCGCGTTCCAGGCAAAAACTCTGGCACAAGGGCGAAGTGTCCGGCCATGTGCAACGGGTGCTCGAAATTCGCCTGGATTGCGATGCTGACGTCCTGCTGCTGCAGGTGGAACAGGTGGGCGGGATTGCCTGCCATACCGGGCGGGTGCGCTGTTTCTTCCGGCGGCTCGAAAACGGACAATGGGTGGAAACGGATCCGGTGCTCAAGGATCCATCCCAAATTTACGGGGGCTGAGGGCGACGTGGAAGCGCATGCAGATATTCTCGAACGGCTGAGCGCCACGCTCGCAAGCCGCAAGGGTGCGGAACCCGGCAGCTCTTACGTGGCTTCCCTCTATGCCAAAGGCGTGGACGCCATGGCCCGCAAGGTGGGCGAAGAGGCGCTGGAAGCGGTGCTGGCGGCCAAAGACGGCGACCGCCAGCATCTGGTACGCGAAACGGCGGACTTGTGGTTTCATTCCCTCGTTCTGCTGGCCCACTATGACCTGGCGGCAGGCGATATACTGCGCGAGCTTGCCCGCAGGGAAGGAACCTCCGGCCTCGAAGAAAAGGCGGCACGCCGTTCGGGCCCGGCATCATGAGCGACTGCCTGTTCTGCAGGATCGCCCGCGGCGAGTTGCCCAGCCGCAAGGTGTACGAAGACGCGGATGTGCTTGCTTTTCACGACATCCATCCGGCCGCTCCCGTGCACTTCATGATCATTCCCAAGAAGCACGTGGATTCGCTGGCTCACTGCCATTCGGAAGATCAGGCGCTCTTGGGTAAAATCCTGCTTTTGGCTCCGGAACTTGCGGCCGGCCAGGGCCTCGCCGACGGTTTTCGCACCGTAATCAATACCGGCCGCGGCGGTGGCCAGGAAGTGTATCACCTGCATGTCCATGTGATCGGCGGCGGAAAGCCGCGCTCCCTGGCGGCAATGGTCGGATAGGAATAATGACAAGGCAATCGGGAGGACTGTGAAATGGGTGATTTGTTTACGATTCAGCACTTGCTGCTGATTTTGCTGATTGTGGTGCTGGTGTTCGGCACCAAGAAATTGCGCAACATCGGTGCCGACCTGGGTGGTGCCGTCAAGAGCTTCAAGGAAGGGATGGCGGGAAGCGGCAATGCCGACGCCAAGCCCGAGGAGAAAAAGCCGCTGGAAGAGAAGACGGCTGCTTCCCATCCGGAGATGACGAACCAGGAAAAAACCCACTCCTGACATGGGGCAGCGGCGGGGGTTGCGCTAGCCCATGTTGGATTTCAGCGTTTCCGAAATTGGCCTGATCGGCGTGGTGGCACTCGTGGCCATCGGTCCAGAACGGCTGCCCAAGGTCGCCCGGGCGGCCGGGGTCCTGTTCGGCCGTTTCCGCCGTTATGCCGTGTCCGTGAAGGCGGAAATCGACCGCGAAATCGAACAGTCCGAATTGCGCGAACTGCGCAAAAGAATGAACGAAGCGGCACGGGAAGCCGAGCAACAGGTCACGGCTTCCGTGCAACAGGCGCAACAGGTGCTCGACAGTCCGGCTGCCCCTGAACCCGCAGTGCCGGCTTCCGAATCCCCGGCCCAGGCCGAGCTGGCTTTCCAGACCGCCGGCGAGACGGCCGCTGCGACGGCGCCAGCCTCGCCAACCCCGGCCTCCGAGGCATTGCCTTTCGGGGGTGACCCTTTCAGTGTCCGCCCGGCAGGGCCTCTGCGCAGCAAGCCGATGACTTCAGCCAGCCTGTCGCAAACGCGCAATGCCGGGACTGAGCCGGAGGCCACGTGACGGAAGAGTCTGGCGCAGTCCAGGAATTCGTTTCCCACCTGATCGAGTTGCGAACCCGCCTGGTTCGGGCCGTGGGGGCCGTTTTTGTCATATTTCTCGTGCTGTTGCCGTTCGCCAACACGCTCTACACCTGGCTGGCCCTGCCCTTGCTGAGCAAGATGCCCATGGGCGGCCACATGATCGCCACGGAAGTGACGACGCCCTTTTTTGTTCCCATGAAAGTGGCGGGACTGGTTGCTTTTCTGATCGCCCTGCCCTACGTGCTGGCCCAGATTTGGGGTTTTGTCGCCCCCGGGCTGTATGCCCATGAGAAAAGGATGGCCCTGCCCCTGGTGGTGTCCAGCACGCTGCTGTTTTACTGCGGGATGGCTTTTGCCTATTTTGGGGTGTTTCCCTTTGTTTTCGGGTTCATCACGAAAACGGCTCCGGAAGGTGTCGAGATCATGACCGACATCGAAAAATACCTCGGCTTCGTCATCAACATGTTCCTGGCCTTCGGGCTGGCCTTCGAAACCCCCGTGGCGGTGGTGCTGCTGGTGAAGCTGGGCGTGTTGTCCGTGACCCAGTTGCGCCAGGCGAGGCGTTACGTGATCGTGGGGGCGTTCATCGTGGGGGCCGTTTTTACGCCGCCGGACGCCATTTCACAGACCCTGCTGGCATTGCCCCTGTGGCTGCTTTACGAATTGGGCATTCTGGTGGCGGCGCGACTGCAGCCCAAGGCTACTGAGCCGGATCCGCTTCCTCATCCTCATCCAGATTCCTGATCGACCCCTTGGGGCGTTTTCCGACCAGGATCGTGAAAACCTGGGACTGGCGGTTGCGCAATACCCGGATCTTCGCGTTCTGGGCAGGCTTGAGTGCCGCCACACGGTTCAGCATGTCCTGCGAATCGGCAATGGGCGTCCCATTGATTTCAATCAGGATATCTCCCGGGCGAATGCCCGCCTTTTCTGCCGGCCCTCCCTTCAGGATCGCTGAAATCAGGGCGCCCACGGGTTTGTCCAGACGGAAGGACTCGGCCAGTTCCGGTGTCAGGTCCTGCACTTCCACGCCGATCCAGCCGCGTGTGACGGAGCCGGTCTTGATGATCTCTTCCATCACGTTTTTTGCGATGCTGACCGGAATGCTGAAACCGATGCCCTGGGATCCACCCGATTTGGAGTAGATGGCGCTGTTGATGCCGATCAGGTTGCCGGAGGCGTCCACCAGTGCGCCGCCCGAATTGCCCGGATTGATGGCGGCATCGGTCTGGATGAAGTTCTCAAACGTGTTGATGCCCAGCCGGCTGCGCCCGAGCGCGCTGATGATGCCCATGGTGACGGTTTCGCCCACGCCGAAGGGGTTGCCGATGGCCAGTGCGACGTCCCCCACGCGCACCTGTTCGGACGTGCCGAACGTGATGGCCGGCAGCCCCTTGAGGGCGATTTTGAGCACGGCAATGTCTGTTTCAGGATCGGCGCCCACCA
>JAJZPY010000009.1 GCA_021811005.1 Pseudomonadota bacterium | reverse complement strand
TTTCAGCTGCGCGAGGCTTGTGCGCGGGCGGGCGCAATAGCAGCAGCAAGGGCAACACGGCAATCGTCACGATCATCATCATCTGATAATCGTTGTTGTAAGCAATCATGGCTGCCTGATGGGTCAGCTGGCCGTTGAGCAGACGAAGGCCAACGGGGTCTGCCGGATTCATGGGGCTGGCGGAAAGTGCCGGATGCTGCAGGGCATAGGGCGTGATGTGTTCTGCAAGCGTGGCGTGCATGATCTGGGTATTCTGCGTCAGCAGGGTTTGCACGATGGAAATGCCGATCGCGCTGCCGATATTGCGAAGGAGATTGAAAAAGGCCGTGCCCTCATTGCGCAGAGGCGAAGGCAGCGTGCTGAAGGCGACGGTGGATAGGGGCACATACGATAGCCCGATGCCAAATCCCTGGAGAATGCCGGTATAAATGATGGGGCCTTCATCCATGAGCAGATCGAAATGCGTCATCTGCCACAGAGACACGGCGGTCAGCCCCAAACCCACTCCCATGATCAGGCGCGGATCGAACCGTCCCATCAGGCGTCCCACCACGATCATTGCCAGCATGGTGCCGGCTCCTCTTGGCGCCGTCACCAACCCGGTGAGCACGACGGGATAATCCATTTCGTTCTGAAGCATGGGGGGAACCAGCGCGAGCGTGGCAAAAAGAACCACCCCGATCAGAAAAATGAAAACGTTTGCGGTCAGGAAATTCCGGTCTGCAAATAAGGCGGGGCTCAGAAAAGGACGGCTCCGCGACAGCGTGTGAACAACAAACAGATAAAAGGCGATGGCGATGATGAGCGCGTACAGCAGGATTTCGGAAGAGGAAAACCAGTCCTTCAGTTCTCCGCGGTCCAGCAATAACTGCAAGGAGCCAATGCCCAATGCCAGTGTCCCGAAGCCGAAAAAATCGAAATTGCTGACGAGCTTTTTCGTGTTCGGCATTGAAATGGAAAGTCCCAGGTAGGCCAGAATGCCGATGGGCACATTGATGAAGAAAACCCAGCGCCAGCTGTAATGGTCGGTGAGCCATCCCCCCAGCGCAGGGCCGATGATGGGACCCATGGTGACGCCTATCCCCCAAACCGCCATGGCACGGCCATGGTTTTCAGGCGGGTTGATGTCAAACAGCACTGCCTGCGACAGGGGGACCAGCGCTGCGCCGGAAATTCCCTGCAATAGCCGAAACAGCACGATTTCAGGCAGGGAGGTCGCAATCCCGCAGAGCGCGGAAGTGATCGTGAATCCCACCACGGAAATAAGGAAGACCGGCTTGCGGCCAAAACGCTGGGCCAGCCATCCCGTCAACGGAATCATGATGGCCGCGGCCACGATGTAGGAGGTGAGCACCCAGGCCATCTGGTCCTGGGTGGCCGACAACGTGCCCTGCATTTTTGGCAGCGCCACATTGGCAATCGTCGAGTCGAGCGCTTGCATGATGGTGGCAGCCATCACAGAGACCGTGATGAGCGGACGATTGAGACTGGTGGCTTCAGGGGTGCTCATGGCGTACATCCACGTCCACCGTCGCGCTCAAGCCGGCCTGCAGGGGTTGGCGAAGGTCGGCATCGTCGATGGCGATGCGAACGGGCAGGCGTTGCACCACCTTTACCCAGTTGCCCGTGGCGTTTTCAGGGGGGAGGAGCGAAAAGCTCGATCCGGTCCCGGGGCTCAGGCTCTGCACATGGCCGTGGAACTTTCGGTCGGGGTAGGCGTCGATTTCCACGTCTGCGGGTTGTCCGGGGCGCATGCGGACAAGATCGGTTTCCCTGAAATTGGCTTCCACCCAAATGTTCCGGTCGGATACCAGTGCAAACAGGGGCGAAGCCGCATTCACGTAATCGCCAACCTGCAACTGCTCCACCTTGGATACGATGCCATCCTGGGGGGCCTTGACCACGGTATACGAGAGATTGAGCAGCGCACGGTCCAGTGCGGCCTGAGCCTGCCGCACCGACGGATGGTCCGCAACAGCCTGTTCGGGTCGCTGATCGAGTGCAGCCAGGGCATTGTTTTTTGCCTGCTCGCTGGCACGCACCTTCTGCTGGGCCTGGCTCCAGGCGTGTTCTGCCTGGTCCAGCTGGGCTTGCGAGGAAATGCCCTGAGCGGCGAGTTTTTTCTGGCGCTGGTATTCGTGCTCCTGGTAGCCCAGCGTTTCGAGGTCGGCAGACACTTCGGCCTGGCGCTGTCGGTAAGCGGCTTTCAGCCCTGCGATTTCAAGCTGGGCCTGTGCCAGGCGCGCCCGGGCATCTGCCGCGGCGATTTCGAAGTCTCGTGCGTCGAGCTTGAACAGGAGGTCACCCCGGCGGACGGTTTGGTTGTCCTTGACGTCAATCTCGACCACCCGCCCGGAAATGTTGGTGCTGATCTGGGTGCGGGCAGAGGCCACGTAGGCATCATCCGTGGAGACGGTGCGCAGGCTGCGGAAATAAAGGAATCCTGATACCAGCAAAATCAGGATAGGACCGCCGATGAGCATCAGCCGGCGGTGTCTTTCGAGCCAACTCGGGCGGGAATTTTCGTCATTCATGAACGGAAAGCCTGGGATATGCCAAAAGAATCAGTCTAAAGGTTGTGGATTATTGTGATAAAGATACATAATACAAATACACTATTTTGTGGGAGCGAATAATGCGCGGGGCCGAATTCGCAGAACTGAAGGCGTTCATGACCGTGATTGAACGAGGGAATTTTGCCCGTGCCGCCGCAGCGCTGGACATGGCCCCGTCCACGTTAAGCCAGACCGTGCGGACCCTGGAAAGCCGTTTGGGTGTTCGCCTGTTGCACCGAACCACGCGCAGCCTGTCGCTCACCGAAGCCGGGGAGCGTCTGCTGGCCCGGATTCGCCCGGCTTTTGATGCCCTTCATGCGGCGGTGGAATCCATCAACGATTTTCGGGACACCCCCATGGGCACATTGCGACTGAGCGTGTCTTCAGTTCCGGCCCAGCTGATTCTTGCCCCGTTGCTGCGGGATTTCCTTGCCCATTACCCGGCCATCCAGCTCGACATCACGGTTGATAACACCAGCAGCGAATTGGTGATGGGGCGCTATGATGCAGGCATCCGTTACGGGCGCCGCATCGCCCAGGACATGTTGCTGGTTCAGGCAAGCGCTCCTTCGCGTCTCATCGCCATGGCCTCTCCGGCTTATCTGGCCCGCCATCCGGCACCCAGAACGCCACAGGACTTGCAGCGCCATGAGTGCATCCGCTATCGGCTGGCCAGCCAGCAAGTGGTGCCCTGGGAATTTGAGAAGAACAAGAAAAAAATAGAAATCGCAGTAAACGGGCCGTTGATCGTGAACGACATCGATCTCATGGTGAGGGCGGCTAAGGATGGGGTGGGCATAGGGTACGCCGTGGAGGCTTACATCGAAGAAGATATCCGGCGAGGGTTGCTGGTTCCCTTGCTGAGGGATTGGTCTCCGCAGTCCCACAGTTACTACCTTTATTACGCGGGCCGCCATCAGCTTTCAGCGCCTTTGCGGGCGTTCATCCAGTTTCTGAGGGATCGACGCAAAGGTGACGGCCTTGCCGGCGACGAAGTTTCACGGCCCCGTGGTGATAAAATGGGCCGTTTGAATGTGGTGAAATTGTGAGCACGCGTGCTTCCCGACCGGCTGTCATACTCCTGAGCGGTGGGCTTGATTCCACGACGGTTCTGGCTTTGGCTCAGGAGGCCGGCTATGACGCCTATGCCATGAGCTTCAATTACGGACAGAGGCACGTGCTGGAGCTGGAACGCGCCAGGACGGTCGCACAGGCGGCCGGGGTGCGTGGTCATACCGTGGTGGATTTCGACCTGCGCGCTTTTGGCGGATCGGCCCTCACTTCCGGCATTGCGGTGCCGAAAGACCGGTTGCTGGACAAACCGGAACAGGACATCCCGGTCACTTATGTTCCCGCCCGCAACACCATTTTCCTGTCATTTGCGCTGGCCTGGGCAGAGGTTTTGCAGGCCCGCGATATCTTCATTGGGGTCAACGCCCTGGATTACAGCGGCTACCCGGACTGCCGCCCCGAATACATCCGCAGTTACGAACTCATGGCCAACCTGGCCACCCGGGCCGGAGTGGAAGGACGTCACCTCGCCATCCATGCGCCGCTCATTACATTGTCCAAGGCGGAGATCATTCGGGAAGGCTTGCGCCTCGGGGTTGATTACAGCCTGACGAGCAGCTGTTATGACCCCGGGCAGGATGGTCGGCCCTGCGGGCACTGCGACTCCTGCCAGTTGCGTGCCAGGGGTTTTGAGGAGGTCGGGGTTCCAGACCCCTTGCTGCAACGTTATGGTATGGATTCATGAGTGCCCGGCTGACCCAATGGGCGGCCGCCGGGTTTGAGTCGGCTCGCCGCTTGAGTGGAAACGATGGGCCGGCTGGCGGACATCTGCACGGTCACAGTTTCCGCGTGGAAGTCCGCGCCGGCCTGCCGGAGGGGTGGGGCGGGCTTTCGGGGGCTGAGGCTCATGCGCTTCAGCAGCGACTGCAGCAGGTCGTTTCTGCCTTTGATTACCGTGATCTCAATACCGTGCTGGAGGAGCCATCGGATGGCCATCTGGTCAGGTGGATTACCGATCGCCTCGAACTGCCCGGAACCTTGAGCGTGCGCTTGTGGGCGGGTCCGGCACAAGGGGCAACCCGGGACGTGTGGGGCAACGCGCATCTCTGGATGCGCGACCGCTTCGAGTCGGCTCACCGGCTGCCCCACGTGCCTGCCGGGCACAAGTGCGGCCGCATGCATGGTCACGGGTTTGAAGTGGTGTTGCGCGTTCAGAGCGCACAGGAACAAAACCTGTCCCGCCTTGCGGGGGCCTGGCAGCCTGTCAGGGCGCAGTTGCACATGGCCTGTCTCAACGACATCGGTGGCCTCGAGATTCCCACTTCCGAAATGCTTTCTTCCTGGATTTGGGGGCGTCTTGCGGGTGAAGTGCCCGAACTGTCTGCAGTGACGGTGTTCGAGACGGCAAGCTGCGGCGCGCAGTACGACGGCCAGCGGTACCGGATCTGGAAAGACCGCAGTTTCGACAGTGCCACCCGAATCCCCTCGGCCGGCCTTGGCGATCTGCGCGGCCGACTGCACGGCCATACCTATCAGTTGCGGCTCGTGCTCTCCGCACCTTTGGATCCCGTCATGGGATGGACCGTGGATTTCGGGGATGTGAAGGCCCTGTTCGCCCCTGTTTTTCAGCAGCTCGACCACCACCCCTTGCACGAAGCGCTGCCGGCTGGAGACGTGCCGTCAGTCCTGAACTGGATTCGCTTGCAGTCCTCATCCAGCCTGCCTGACTTGCAGCGCATCGAGTTGCGCGACACCCCGGCCACCGGGGCCATCCTATCCTGGGATGGAATCGGGGGAAAATGACATGTCCTATGCGGTCAAGGAGGTTTTCCGGACATTGCAGGGAGAAGGGCTCAACGCAGGCCGTGCGGCCGTGTTCTGCCGTTTTGCGGGTTGCAACCTGTGGAGCGGGCGTGAGGCGGACCGTGCGCAGGCCGTGTGCACGTTTTGCGATACGGATTTTGTCGGCACGGACGGCACCGGAGGCGGGCGCTTTGAAACAGCTACCCGTCTGGCAGCGGCCATCGCCACCTGCTGGGGAGAAGGGGTCGGGTCGCGGCTCGTGGTGTTGACCGGAGGAGAGCCTTTGTTGCAGGTGGATGCCGAATTGATCGGAGCGCTGCATGACCGGGGTTTCGAGATTGCGCTGGAAACGAACGGCACCTTGCAAGCCCCTTCAGGTATTGACTGGATTTGCGTGAGTCCGAAGGCGGGGGCACCCATCGTGCAGTGCCGTGGCGACGAATTGAAGCTGGTTTATCCCCAGCCCGGACTTGTGCCCGAGCAATTTGAAAATCTCGAATTCCGTCACTTCCTGCTGCAGCCCATGGATGGCCCGAAGCAGGCGGAGAATACCGCTCTGGCGGTAGCCTATTGCCAGGCGCATCCGCGCTGGCGCCTGAGCGTGCAAACCCACAAATTGCTGGGTTTGCCCTGAATGTGAAACAATATTGAACAGTAAAATCAAGCCGGGTGGGCAGTCATGATCGACAGGGATGGATATCGGGCCAATGTAGGCATCATCCTCTGCAACGCCAAGAACGAAGTGTTTTGGGCGAAACGTGTTCGAGAGCATGCCTGGCAATTTCCCCAGGGCGGCATCAAACATGGAGAAACCCCGGAACAGGCCATGTACCGCGAACTGGCTGAAGAGACCGGGCTGAAGCCTGAGCACGTCCGGATTTTGGGCAGGACCCGCAACTGGCTGCGCTACGATGTGCCGGAACAATGGCTGCGTCGGGATTGGCGCGGTCATTATCGGGGGCAAAAGCAGATCTGGTTTCTGTTGCGTTTGGTGGGCAGGGATTCGGATGTTTCTCTTCGGGCCAGCGCGCAGCCGGAGTTTGACGCCTGGCGTTGGCATGACTACTGGGTCCCGCTCGACAGCGTGATCGAATTCAAACGTGAAGTTTATCAGTTGGCCCTGAAAGAGCTTTCTGGCTTTTTGCACAGTTCCAGCCGGTCGCGTCCGGGCAAGGAAACCGTTTCACCCCGCCTGCAAGAGTCTTGACACCCTTTGGTGCCATTTGTAGACTGGGTCTTTAGAATAAATCTAAATCACAGTCCTTCAACCTGAGGAGTGCACCATGAAGCTTGCTGGCACCAAAACTCACGAGAATCTGAAAGCCGCTTTTGCCGGCGAATCCCAAGCCAATCGCCGCTATCTTTATTTTGCAGCCAAGGCTGACGTGGAAGGCCAGAACGACGTGGCTGCGATTTTCCGCTCGACCGCCGAAGGCGAAACCGGGCATGCCCATGGCCATCTGGAATACCTGGAAGTTGTCGGCGATCCGGCCACCGGCCTGCCCATCGGCAGCAGCCGCCAGAACCTGAAAGCAGCTATCGAAGGCGAAACCCACGAATACACGGACATGTATCCGGGCATGGCAAAAACCGCTCGCGATGAAGGGTTCGACGAGATTGCCGACTGGTTTGAAACGCTGGCGAAAGCAGAACGTTCCCATGCGAACCGCTTCAGCCAGGCGCTTGCTGCACTGGTCGACTGACGGTATTCGTATCGGTTCCCCCGGAGCCTGGAAGGCCCGGGGGGCAATGCCCGGGGCCCGCATGCAGGATCAGGCCCCTTCACCCTGAGACCCGGTCATGTCTAGAGAAGGCAATCTGGAAGCCCCGACACGGCATCCGCTCGATTGGAAAACCTCCGAGTTTTACGACAGGAATAAAACCGAAGCCGAAATGGCTCGGATTTTCGACATCTGCCACGGCTGCCGGCGTTGTTTCAACCTGTGCAACGCCTTTCCGATGCTGTTTGATGCCGTGGATGCCACCCCCAGCGGCGAACTGCATGATGTGCCGGCGTCGGTGATGTGGGATGTGGTGGATCAGTGCTACCTGTGCGACATGTGCTACATGACCAAATGTCCGTACACCCCTCCCCATCCTTTCAATCTGGATTTTCCCCATACCATGCTGCGCGCCAAAGCCGTGCAGTTCAGGGAAGGAAAACCCAATTTTCGGGACAAGCTGCTGACCAGCACCGATGCGCTCGGAAAACTGGCGTCGATCCCGGTGGTGGTACAGGCCGTCAATGCCGTCAACAGGAACGGCATGACCCGGGCGCTCATGGAAAAAACCCTCGGCATTCATCGCGAGCGGCGGTTGCCCACTTACACGTCAGCCACTTTCCGCAAACGTGCCGAGACGAGCGAATCATTTCCCGTGCGCAACGGGGACCGCACGCCGGGCAAAGTGGTGATCTATGCCACGTGCTATATCAATTACAACGAGCCCGGCATTGGACACGATCTGGTCAAGGTGCTGGAGCACAATGAAATCCCCGTACGGTTGCTGGAAAAGGAAGCCTGTTGTGGCATGCCCAAGCTGGAACTGGGCGACCTCGATTCCGTGGCGGCCCTGAAGGAAAAAAATATTCCCTTCCTGGCCGAGGTGGCGCGCTCCGGTTACGCCATCCTGACGGCGATTCCCTCCTGTACGCTCATGTACAAACAGGAACTGCCTTTGCTCTTCCCCGACGATCCGGACGTGAAGGCGGTGGCCGAGGCCATGTACGACCCATTCGAATACCTTTCCCTGCGACATGCCGATGGCCTGCTCAACACGGCTTTCGTGAAGCCGCTGGGGGCTGTTTCCTATCACGTGCCTTGTCATCTCAGGGTCCAGAACATCGGACTCAAGACCAAGGAGCTGCTCCAGATGGTCCCCGATACCACGGTCAATACCGTGGAACGGTGTGCCGGTCACGACGGCACCTGGGGGGTAAAGTCCGAGCATTTCGAAATGTCCATGAAAATCGGACGGCCGGTATTCAACCGCATGAAGGAACCCGAGCCGGATTACGTGAGTTCCGATTGCCCCATCGCGTCCCGGCATATCCTGCAAGGCATGAAACAGGAACGTGAGCGGGAACACCCCATTTCGCTCCTGCGCATTGCTTACGGATTAGAGTGACCATGCCTGCCATTGCCCGTGAAAGTCTCATGACGCTCGAGGCCTATGCCCGCGAGCGCAACCAATTCCGTTCCAGGGTCATTGCCCACAAGCGCCAGCGAACCCTGCATCTGGGCGAGCATGTCACGCTCCTTTTCGAAGATGAACTCACCATGCGTTACCAGGTGCAGGAAATGCTTCGGATCGAGCGCATTTTTGAAGAGGAAGGCATCCAGGACGAACTGGACACCTATAACCCCCTGATACCGGATGGCACCAACTGGAAGGCGACGTTGCTCATCGAATACGAGGATCTGGTGGAACGGGCCCGAATGCTGGGGCGCCTGAAAGGGGTTGAAACGGCCCTCTGGTTGCAGGTTGCCGGCCACGGGAAAGTGCATCCCATTGCCGATGAAGACCTTGAACGGCAGAACGAAACCAAGACATCGACAGTTCATTTTCTCCGCTTTGAGCTGACCGACCCGATGATCGCGTCCCTGCGTGCAGGGGCTCCTCTGTCCGCCGGCATCGATCATCACGCCTATCATGCGGAAGTTGCCGCCGTGCCGGAACCGCTTCGCCAATCCTTGCTGACGGATCTGGCCTGAGCACACCGCAAAACCCTCCGGGCCCTCCCATCGACGGAGGGCAGCCCCTATAATGGCTGCATGAATTTTGTCCATGGGGCAGACCTGACATGTGTGGCATCGTAGGCGCCGTTTCCCGGCGCGATGTGGTACCCATCCTGATCGACGGCTTGAAACGCCTGGAATACCGCGGGTACGACTCGGCCGGCATTGCAATCGTCAGCAACGGCGAACTCCGGCGCGTTCGCAGTGTCGGCCGGGTGGCGCAGCTTGAAGCCGAAGCCCAGGCCCGGCAGGTTTCCGGACCCTTGGGCATTGCCCACACGCGTTGGGCCACCCACGGTGTGCCTCACCTGCGCAATGCCCATCCCCACCAGAGCCGGGACGGGATTGCCGTAGTCCACAACGGCATCATCGAAAACCACGAGGCGCTGCGCCTCAGGCTGCAACAGCAGGGCTACGTCTTCGAGTCCGAAACCGATACGGAAGTGATCGCGCATCTGGTTCATTCCTGTTATGCCCGCCATCGGAACCTGGCACGGGCCGTGCGCGAAGCAATCACCCAGCTGGAAGGGGCCTACGCCATTGCCGTGGTGTGCGCCCAGGTGCCTGGCCGGCTTCTGGCAGCACGCCGCGGGAGCCCGCTATTGCTCGGCTTGGGGGATGGCGAATACTTCCTGGCATCGGATGCGGCCGCACTCATTGCCGAGACCCGGAAGATGCTGTACCTGGATGAGGGCGACGTGGTTGAACTGACTCTCGAAGGTTATCTCATCACGGATGTCGACGGGCATCCGGTGACCCGTGCGCCGCACATCAGCGAACTGTCGGCAGAAACGGCAGAACTGGGGCCGTACGCCCACTACATGCAGAAGGAAATCGCGGAGCAACCCCGAGCGCTGGCAGACACCGTGGAAAAGGTGCTGGCTCTTGGCTTCGTTTCCGAGCTGTTCGGACAGAATGGGGCGGAAACGCTTGCCGGCATCGACAGCGTGATGCTGGTTGCCTGCGGCACCAGTTATCATGCGGCGCTGGTGGCCCGTTACTGGATCGAGCAGATTGCGCGCGTTCCCTGCTGGGCTGAAGTGGCCAGCGAATATCGCTACCGGGATGCTGTGCATGATCCCGCCACGCTGATCGTGACCATCTCCCAGTCCGGTGAAACGGCGGACACCCTGGCGGCCCTCAAGCACGCGCAAGCCTGCGGGCATCGCCATTCCCTTGCCGTCTGCAACGTGCCTGAAAGCGCGCTCACCCGACATTCGACGCTGACGTTTCTGACGCGTGCCGGCATGGAAATCGGCGTTGCCTCCACCAAGGCGTTCACCACCCAGCTGGTGGCGCTTTTTGCCTTTGCCGTGACGCTGGCAAAGCTCAAAGGGCGGCTGTCACCGGCTGCAGAAACGGAATACCTGGACGCGTTGCGGCGCATTCCCAACAAGGTGCAGCATGTGCTCAACCTTGAGCCGCAGCTTAAGCTCTGGGCAGACCGTTTTTCCAGCAAGCGGCATGCGTTGTTCCTGGGGCGCGGAGTGCACTACCCCATTGCGCTGGAAGGGTCGCTCAAGCTCAAGGAGATTTCCTACATTCACGCCGAAGCCTACCCCGCGGGCGAACTCAAGCATGGCCCCCTGGCATTGGTGGATGGGGAAATGCCGGTGGTTGCGGTGGCACCAAACGATGCGCTGCTGGAGAAGCTGAAATCAAACCTGCAGGAAGTGAAAGCGCGCGGAGGAGAGCTTTACGTGCTGGCGGACAATGACAGTCAATTCACTTCGGAAGAAGGCATTCACGTGATCCGGATGCCGGACCACGAAGGCATTTTAAGCCCCGTGGTGCACGTGGTGCCATTGCAGTTGCTGGCCTACCACGTCGCTTGCCGCAAGGGTACGGACGTGGACAAGCCGCGCAACCTGGCCAAAAGCGTCACGGTGGAATAACCGGCAGACTAGTGCAGCGGTTTTTCTCCGGCCGGGCGTCCGGAAGTCCGGCTGCAATCGCTGCAGCCATCGCTCGGACCGCAATGGGGCTTGAGAAACAGGCGGCGTGCCACGTACACGGCCGCAGCAGCCACGATCAGCAGCGTGAGGGCGTCATCCCACATGATTCAATGGCCTCCACCCAGTGCAAGGGCAATGCGGTAGGTCAGGAATGCCGCCACATAAGCCATGACGAACAGGTACCCCATCATCACGAGGGGCATGCGCCAGGAGTTGGTCTCGCGGCGCACGGCTCCCAGGGTGGCGATGCACTGGGGTGCGTACACATACCAGGCCAGCACGGACAGGGCCGTCGGCAGCCCCCAGGATTGGGCCAGAATCGGGGCCAGCGTGGCGCTGATGTCGTTTCCTGAAACGGACAGGGCATACACCGTACCGAGGGCACCCACCACCACCTCGCGGGCGGCAAGCCCGGGAACCAGGGCAATGCAGATTTGCCAGTTGAAGCCGACCGGGGAAAAAAGCGTCTCGAGCGCATGCCCGGCCATTCCCGCAAAACTGTACTGGATGGCAGGCCCCGAAGTGCCCTCGGGGGGCGGCGGGAACGAACTGAGAAACCACAGCAGGACCATGAGCGGCAGGATGATGGTGCCTACGCGCGACACGAAAATGTGGGCCCGTTCCCACAGTCCCATGACGAGATTGCGCACGTTGGGTACGCGATAGGCCGGCAGTTCCATCATCAGCGCCTGGTACGGGTTGCGTGCAGTGCGCTTGAGCAGCAGGGCCACGCCCATGGCGGAAAAGATGCCGGCAAAATACAGTCCGAACAGGACCAATCCGGGCAGGTTGAACCACCCGGCCACGGTGCGGTCGGGGATGAAGGCCGAAATGAGCAATGCATACACGGGCAGCCGCGCGGAGCAGGTCATGAGCGGGGCGATCAGGATCGTGGTCATGCGGTCGCGCCGGTTCTGGATCGTGCGCGTGGCCATGATGCCGGGGATGGCGCAGGCAAAACTGGACAGCAGCGGGATGAACGACCGGCCGGACAGGCCGACGCTGCCCATGATGCGGTCCAGCAGGAAGGCGGCCCGGGGCAGGTAGCCGGAATCTTCCAGGGCCAGGATGAACAGGAACAGGATCAGGATTTGCGGCAGGAACACGAGCACGCTGCCTGCGCCGGACAGAACGCCGTCTACCAGCAGGCTGCGCAGCATGCTTTCCGGCAGGGTGTGGCGAATGGCTTCGGCAAGCCATGAAACTGCAGCGCGAATGGCATCCATGGGGAGCACCGCCCAGCTGAAAACCGCCTGGAATGTCAGGAACAGTACCGTGGCGAGGATCAGCATGCCGGACACCGGGTGCATGACCACCTGGTCAATGCGGTCTCCCCATCCTTCCTGCCGCTGGCTTTCATCGCAGGTGCGGCCGATGATCGAGCGGACTTCCGCCTGCATGGACTGAAGCTCTGCCGGCGTCGGGTCTTTCCAGGAGCCGGCGGAAAGCGGGGCCAGGGCGAACGGGGCATGCTGTTCCATGTATTCCACCAGACTGGCTGCTCCCCCTTGTTCCACGGCAATCGTTTCGATCACCGGAATCCCCAGCGCGGCGGACAGGGCCGGCACGTCGATCAGGATGCCCTGGCGTCGCGCCACGTCCATCATGTTGAGCGCCAGGACCAGGGGCCGACCCAGGCGCTTCAGTTCCAGAACCAGTCGCAGGTGGAGGCGAAGGTTGGTGGCGTCGGCAACGCAAACCAGCAATTCCGGGGCTGATTCTCCCTGCAGTTGGCCGAGAACGGCGCGGCGGGTGATCGATTCGTCCAGCGAAGTGGGGGTCAGGCTATAGGCTCCCGGCAAATCGACCACTTGAATCCGCTTGCCGCCGGGCGATGTCAGAACCCCTTCCTTTTTTTCCACCGTGACGCCTGCATAGTTGGCGACCTTTTGGTGGCTGCCGGTCAGGCGGTTGAACAATGCGGTTTTGCCGCAGTTGGGAGCGCCTACGAGGGCGGCAATGGCATGGGGCGCTGTCTGGCTCGTCATGGTTTCAGGTTCGGGTGATTTTGATGGCCGCCGCTTCGGTGCGCCGCAAGGCGAAGGTGGAGGTCCCGATTCGCACCGCAATGGGGTCGCCGCTGGGGAAGCCGCGGCGGATGACGCGAACCCGCTCGCCGGGGACGAAGCCCAGTTCGAGCAGGCGCCGAACGCCTTCTTCCCCCAGTCGCTGGTCCGCGCCTTCGTCCAGGCTGACTTCCGTAATGATGCCAGACTCTCCGGGGGCAAGGTGGGTGACGCGATGAATGCGGTTTTTCATGGGCGCAAGGGTTCACAGGTCGCCTTTCAGTATAAACGAGAATGTTTCTTATTTGCAATTAGACTGATGAAGCGCATGCTAGAATGCGGAGTAAGGAACCTTTCAACCCGGTTAATCAAGTGGACGACTTCCGATGACGCAGACCCTGACCCTGACACGCCCGGACGATTGGCATGTGCATCTGAGGGATGGCGAAGGACTGGCTGCGGTGGTCGCAGACACGGCGCGGCAATTTGCCCGGGCCATCGTAATGCCCAATCTGAAACCTCCGGTGACGACCGTGGCCCTTGCCCAGGCCTACCGCGACCGGATTCTCGCTGCTTTGCCAAAGGGCGCTGAATTTACACCATTGATGACCCTCTACCTCACCGAAGCCACCACCCCGGCTGAAGTCGAGCGCGCACGCCGCAGCGGGTTGATCTATGGCGTCAAGTATTACCCGGCCGGGGCGACCACTCACTCCGATGCGGGGGTTCGCGATCTTTCGCGTTGTCATGAAGCCCTGAAAGCCATGGAAGACCTCGGATTGCCCCTGCTGGTGCACGGGGAGGTCACGGATCCTGCCGTGGATATTTTTGACCGGGAGCGGGTGTTCATCGAACGGCATCTCATTCCCCTGGTGCAGCGTTTTCCACGCCTCAAGCTGGTCCTGGAGCACATTACGACGGCTTCTGCAGTGAAGTTTGTACTCACTGCAGACCGCACGGTGGCGGCTACCGTCACGCCGCATCACCTGCTGTACAACCGCAACGCCTTGTTTCAGGGGGGGGTCCGGCCCCACTACTACTGCTTGCCCGTGCTCAAGCGCGAAGAGCATCGGCAGGCCCTGGTTCGGGCCGCAACTTCCGGCAGTCCCAAATTTTTCCTCGGGACAGACAGCGCACCGCACGCGCGCAGCGCCAAGGAATCTGCCTGCGGCTGCGCCGGCATTTACAGCGCCCATGCCGCCATCGAGTTGTATGCCGAAGCATTCGAGGCGGCCGGAGCCCTGGAACGGCTCGAGCCTTTTGCAAGCCATTTCGGTCCGGATTTTTATGGGTTGCCCCGCAATGCGACGCAGGTCACCTTGCGGCGGGAGCCCTGGGACGTGCCGGCTTCGCAGCCTTTCGGGTCTGATGTGCTGGTTCCCCTGCGGGCGGGAGAAAAGGTGGTCTGGCGGTTGCAGCACGCTGACTGGTAGAATGGCCGGGGAAGCTGGCTGGGCAGCCGCCGCGCGCCTTTGGCGCGGGGAGGAAAGTCCGGGCTCCGCAGAGCAGGATGCCGGCTAACGGCCGGAGGCCGTGAGGCCATGGAAAGTGATACAGAGACTCAGACCGCCGAAGTGCTGCGTCAGCAGCGCTGGCAAGGGTGAAAAGGTGCGGTAAGAGCGCACCGCGGACGCGGCAACGCGGACGGCATGTTAAACCCCATCCGGAGCAAGACCAAATAGGGAAGCAATCGCGTGGCTCGCGCGGCTTCCGGGTAGGTTGCTTGAGCAACCGGGTAACCGGTTGCCTAGAGGAATGGCTGCCCTCGACAGAACCCGGCTTACAGGCCAGCTTCCCATTTCTTTCCCCTTTATCCCCTTCCTCAAAAAAATCAGCCAGTTGGCCTTAATAAGCCTTGACCCTGTTTGCGCCTTGTCCTATAGTGGAAAAAAGTAGGAATAAATGGGAATTTGTGGTCAATTTGGGAGGCCAAGGGGAGAAAAGTGTTTCAGGGACCTTCAGAAATCAGCCTGGACGCAAAAGGCCGGCTGGCGATTCCCACTCGCTACCGGGAAGCGTTGCGCGCCCAGTGCGAAGGTCACCTGGTCATCACGGCACATCCCCATCGCTGTCTCTTGCTCTATCCTCGCCCGGCCTGGGAGCCGATTCGCGATACCATCATGAAAAAATCCGGACTCGACCGGCAGACCACGCTCCTGCAAGGTTTGCTGGTAGGTCACGCCGACGACGTGGAAATGGATGCCGCGGGACGGGTGCTTGTCTCCCCGGCGCTGCGCCGGTTTGCGGGGATCGAACGCGAACTCATGATGTTTGGCCAGGGCAGCCACTTCAAGCTCTGGAATCCTGCCGCCTGGAACAAGCAGTTCGAGGAAATCGAAAAGCTTGGACCCGACCTGGTGCCGGCAGGCATGGAAGATCTTTCGCTTTAGCAATGGCCACCAGCGATCAGGGCTGCGTTGCCATGCACCACATCACCGTCCTGCTCGCGGAAGCTGTCGAAGCGCTGGCCGTTCAACCGTCGGGCACCTACGTGGACGGGACTTTCGGGCGTGGCGGCCACAGCCGCCGGATTCTGGAATCGCTCGGGCCCGAAGGCCGACTGATTGCGCTGGATCGGGACCTTGCTGCGGTCCAGGCCGGTGCGCTTTTGGATGATCCCCGCTTTGAAATCGTTCATGCCCGTTTCTCCAGCTTGCAGTCCGTGCTGCAGGAGCGCGGCATCGCCCGTGTGGACGGTGTGCTGCTCGACCTGGGCGTATCTTCGCCGCAAATTGACGAAGCAGTGCGCGGTTTCAGTTTTCGCTTTGACGGCCCGCTCGACATGCGCATGGACACGGCATCGGGAGAGCCGGCCAGCGCCTGGCTGGCCCAGGCGGACCGCGACGAAATTACCCGGGTTATCCGCGAGTACGGAGAGGAGCGCTTTGCGCGCCAGATTGCACAGGCCATTGTGACCGCCCGTCTGGAGCAGCCCATCGAAACAACGGGTCAGCTGGCGCGTATTGTGGCCAAGGCGGTACGCACCCGCGAACCCGGGCAGGATCCCGCCACGCGGACGTTCCAGGCGCTGCGGCTTCACGTGAACCGGGAGCTGGAGGAAATCGAGGCGGTTCTGCCGCAGGCGCTCCAGGCGCTCAATCCCGGCGGGCGTTTGGTGGTGATCAGTTTTCATTCCCTCGAAGACCGGCTGGTCAAGCGGTTCATGCGCGCCGAGTCGGTTCCACCCGAAATTCCCCGCGGTGTGGCCGTCCGGGAAAACGAACGGCCGATCCCCCGATTGCGTTTGGTGGGCAAGGCCGTGCGGCCTTCGGCCCGGGAAGTGTCCGCCAATCCGCGCAGCCGCAGCGCCGTCTTGCGCGTGGCGGAAAGGACTGCGGCATGAACCGCCTGAATGTGGTGCTGTTTGGCGCCGTGGTCCTGCTGGCCATCGCTGTGGTCAATGCCCAGCATCGTGCCCGGCGTCTTTTCGTGGATCTGCAGAAGGAAAAGGACCTGTCCGAACAGCTGGTGGCTGAATGGAACCAGTTGCAGATCGAGCAGGGGACCCTTGCTTCCAGTCACCGCATCGAAGACGGGGCCGTGCGCGGCCTGCAAATGCAGGTTCCCGGCGCGGCACAGGTGCGGCTGATCGTGGTGGGCGAGCCCGGCATGCAGGAGGCGCGATGAACGTCGGCGTCAACAGTGCTCGCCTCAATCTGCGACTCGAAGGCTGGCGTTCCCGCCTGTTGCTGACCGTGCTGCTGGCGAGTTTTCTGGGCCTGGTGGGGCGCGCCGCCTGGCTGCAAGGCTTTCATGCCGGATTCCTGCAACAGAAAGGGGACGAACGGTACAGCCGCGTCATTGAGATGCCGGCCAGCCGGGGCATCATCCGTGACCGCAACGGGCAACCGCTGGCCATCAGCACGCCGTCCGAATCGCTTTGGGCAAGCCGGGAAGACGTGGAGCTTGCGGCAGGTCAGGACCGGCAACTCGCATCGCTGCTCCACATAGACCTGAAGGAGCTGGATCAGCGCCTGAAAGGGGGGCGTGGAAACTTTGTCTATCTCAAGCGTCAGGTTTCTCCTGAAGTGGCCCAGCAGGTGATGGCGCTCAAAATTCCGGGGCTGTTTCAACAGCACGGATTCCACCGGGCCTACCCCAAGGGGGAAGAAACGGCGCATTTGGTGGGTTTCACCGATGCTGACGACCGGGGCCAGGAGGGGGTCGAGTTGGCGTACCAGACATCGCTGGGAGGATTGGCCGGTGCACGCCGCGTGATCAAGGATCGCGCCGGGCACATCATCGAAGATGTGGAAAGCATCCGGGTTCCCCGTCCGGGTAAGGACATTACCCTGAGCGTGGATGCCCGCATCCAGCACCTCGCTTATCGCGAGCTGCGCAATGCGGTGGCGGTGAACAAGGCCAAGGCGGGTGCCGTGGTGGTTCTCGATACACGAACCGGAGAAGTGCTGGCGCTTGCCAACTATCCGGACTATGACCCCAACAATCGCGAGCATCTTTCGGGTGCGCAGTTGCGCAACCGGGCCATCACGGACACTTTCGAGCCCGGCTCCACCATGAAGCCGTTCACCATCGCGACGGCCCTCGAGGCGGGGAAAGTGACACCGAATACCGTGATTCCCACCGGAGGGGGGCAGATGACGATCGGGTCCAACGTCATCCGCGACACCCATCCGGCTGCAGCCCTGACCGTGTCCCAGGTGATCCAGCATTCGAGCAACGTCGGTGCCGCGCGGATCGCGTTGTCCCTGCCTTCAGAAACCCTGTGGAACATGTTCACGGATGTGGGCTTTGGCCAGACCCCCAAACTGGGTTTTCCGGGAGAGGCGGGAGGACGTGTGCGCCCGTACCGGACCTGGAAGCCGATCGAACAGGCCACCATGTCTTATGGCAACGGCATTTCCGTCAGCCTGATTCAGCTTGCCAGGGCGTATACGATTTTTGCCGACGGCGGCATGCTCAAGCCCCTTTCGCTGACCCGCGTATCCGTTCCTCCGGCAGGCCGGCAGGTGATATCGCCACAAACGGCACGGGAAGTGAGCGACATGCTGGAGCTTGTCGTAAAACCCGAAGGTACCGCGCCTGCAGCCCAGGTACGAGGGTACCGGGTGGCCGGAAAGACGGGCACCGCGCACAAAGTGAGCGGCGGGCGTTATACCAACCGCTACGTGGCCTCGTTTGTGGGGTTTGCACCGGCTTCGGCGCCGCGACTGTTGATTGCGGTGATGATCGACGAACCTTCCGGCGCAAGCTATTACGGTGGCACGGTGGCCGGGCCTGTTTTTTCAACCTTGATGGGCAGCGCGCTGCAATTGCTGGGTATTTCTCCGGATGATCCCGGCAGCAGTGCCTTTTCGGTTCCTGCAACCGGCAAAGCCTCGTCGGAGGACACGTGAACGCGGCCGCCCGTTTCCAGTGTCATGCGCCCGGCCGCGTACACCCAGTGGATGTCGCGGCCCTGCGCCATCTGGGATTGCCGTTGCAACGGCTGACGGCCGATAGCCGCCAGGTGCTGCCCGGCATGGCGTTTGCGGCTTATCCGGGAACCCATGCGGACGGCCGGCAATTCATTCCGCAGGCCATTGAGCGGGGGGCGGCGGCCGTCTTGTGGGAGCGCGAAGGGTTTCGCTGGCGTGAGGAGTGGTCCGTGCCCAACCTGGGCATCGACGGTTTGCGCGCCCAGGTCAGTGGCATTGCAAGCCAGCTTTGCAGTGATCCCTCGCATCATTTATGGGTGGTGGGGGTTACGGGAACAAACGGGAAAACCAGCTGCAGCCACTGGCTGGCACAGCTGATGCAGGCCATGGGCAAATCCTGCGTGGTGGTGGGCACTTTGGGCAACGGTTGGCTGGAGCGCATGGAGCCGGCACAAAACACCACGCCGGATGCCATTGCCTTGCAGGAATCGCTCCAGCGTTTCCGGGAAGAGGGAGCCTGGGGCTGTGCCATGGAAGTGTCCTCTCATGGGTTGGAGCAGGAGCGTGTGGCCGGCATCCGTTTCCACGGGGCCATTTTTACCAATCTGTCCCAGGACCACCTCGATTACCACGGCACCATGGAGGCTTACGGTGCGGCCAAGGCGCTGCTGTTTCAGGCTGCCGGCCTCGAGTTTGCGGTACTGAACCTGGATGATCCCTTCGGTTACGGTTTGGCCCGGCGCACGGTGGGAACGGGCCCGCAAGTGATCGGTTATACAACCCGCGCCGTCGAACCGCCTGCCGGCGTTCGTCTGCTGGCCGCCTCGGGAATCGCGATGAGCCCCGAAGGGCTGGAATTCACCCTGGATGGGGACTGGGGGCGGGTCCTGGTTAAAACATCCCTGGTGGGGCACTTCAATGTTTCCAATCTGTTGGCCGTCATGGCCGCTGCCCTGATGGGCGGCCTGACGCTCGACCAGGTGACCTCGGCCGTCACCCGCTTGCACGCGCCTCCGGGGCGACTGGAACGGCTGGGGGGCGGCGGGCTGCCTTTTGTGGTGATCGACTACGCCCACAGTCCCGATGCATTGGAAAAGGCGCTGGCAACCCTGAGGGAAACGCTGGCCGCCAGCCATCGCCTGATCTGCGTGTTCGGTTGCGGCGGCAACCGGGATGCCGGAAAGCGGCCCCTGATGGGGGCCGTCGCGGAACGATTGGCGGATCAAGTGATTCTGACCAGCGACAACCCCCGCGATGAAGCGCCTGAAATCATTATCGACCAGATTGCAGCCGGCATGGCCGGCACCCCCCTGCGTGTTACGGACCGTGCCGAAGCGATCCGGAAGGCCGTCGCGCTGGCACGTCCGGGCGACGTGGTCCTGATTGCCGGCAAAGGGCATGAAGTCACGCAGGAAGTGGGTGGCAGGAAACTCCCCTTCAGCGACCGTGTCGAAGCGCAACGTTGTCTGGATGAGGTGGACTCTTGAACGCGCCCCCCCAATCTTCCCGGGGCATGATGGCCATGGATGAAGCGGCGCGCCTGTTGGGCGCCGCGGGGCCTGTCGGCACCGATGTTTTCCTGCGGGTTGCAACCGATTCGCGCGCCCTGCAGGCAGGCGACCTTTTTGTGGCATTGCGGGGTGAGCGCTTTGATGGCCATGCCTTTGTGGCGCAGGTCCTGGAAGCGGGTGCGGTGGGTGCCATCGTCTCGGAGCCGGTGCCCGGGCTGGAGTCGTCTCCGAAGCTGATCCGGGTGTCCGATACGGCTGCGGCCTTGTCCGCCCTCGCAGCGGCCTGGCGGCTGCGCATCAACCCCCGGGTCGTGGCAGTGACCGGAAGCAACGGCAAGACCAGCGTGAAAGAAATGCTGGCGTCCATCCTGCTTTGCGCCGCCGAGCGTGCGGGAGACGATCCGCAGGCGACCGTGCTGGCCACTGCGGGAAACCTCAACAACACCCTTGGCTTGCCCATGACCTTGCTGCGGCTGCGCCCGGGTCACCGCTGGGCCGTGGTGGAGATGGGCATGAACCATCCGGGCGAAATTGCGGCCATGACGCGCGTGGCGAAGCCGGACGTGGCGCTGGTCAACAACGTGCAGCGCGCCCATCTGGGTTTGCTGGGCAGCATTGAAGCCGTGGCGCGGGCCAAAGGGGAAATTTACGAGGGCTTGGGCGCCGAAGGCGTGGCGTTGATTCCGGCAGCCGATCCCATGGCGCCAGTGCTCAGGGCCAGCGCGACAGGTCACCGCTGCATCGAATTTGCGCTGGATCCTGCAAACGAAAGCTTTTCCGGAATTCAGGGGCGAACGCTGGCCGCTACCGGCGGCCTGGAGATCCTGTTGCCGTCCGGCACGATACAGGTCCGGCTGGGTGTTCCAGGCAGGCACAGTATGGCCAATGCGGTGGCTGCCGCTGCCGCAGCCCAGGCGCTAGGCATTGATGCCCTGGCAATCCAGGCGGGGCTGGAACGCTTCCAGGGAGTGCCGGGGCGCTTGCAGCCCCGGTTTTCCGCACGGGGGGCCCTGGTGCTGGATGACACGTACAACGCCAACCCCGATTCGGTTGCGGCTGCCGTGGCGGTGCTGGTTGCCCGTCCGGGGCGCCGCATCCTGGTTCTGGGCGACCTGGGCGAGTTGGGAGAGGGGGCGGCGGCGCTTCATGCCGAGGTGGGCATTCGTTCGCGCGAGGCGGGGGTGGACGACTGTTTCACCCTGGGCGACCTGGCACGCGAAACCAGCCGCGCGTTCGGTTTGCAGGGGCGTCATTTCGATTCCGTGGAGGCGCTGGTGGCCACGCTGAAGCCGCAGCTCAACGCCGATGCCACGGTGCTGGTCAAAGGGTCCCGCTTCATGCAGATGGAGCGGGTGGTGGAAGGGTTGGTGCAATGAACGCCGGCCAAAGAGGATTTGCAACATGTTGCTGACGTTGGCCCATTGGCTGTCCCAGAGCATTCACGGCTTTCGCGTGTTCGATTACATCACGCTGCGGGCCGTACTGGCCGCACTGACGGCGCTAACCATCTCTTTTCTGGTGGGGCCGGTCATGATTCGCAAGCTGACCGCTTACAAAATCGGCCAGGCCGTGCGTGACGATGGGCCGCAAACCCACCTGGTCAAGAGCGGAACGCCGACCATGGGCGGGGCGCTGATCCTGGTGGCCATTTCGGTGACCACCTTGCTGTGGGCTGACCTGACCAACCGTTATGTGTGGCTTGTGCTGCTGACCATGCTGGGATTTGGCGTGATCGGCTGGGTGGATGACTACCGGAAAGTGGTGCACCGCAACCCCAAGGGTCTTTCGGCACGGACCAAGTTTTTCTGGCAATCGGTGATTGCCGGTGTCGTGGCTGTGGTGTTGCTGCATCTGGCGGCCACTCCGGCAGAAACAGAACTCATCGTGCCATTTTTCAAGACGGTGGCCTTGCCGCTCGGCGGTTTCGGCTTTGTCGTGCTGACCTATTTCGTGATCGTGGGCACCAGCAATGCCGTCAACCTCACGGATGGACTGGACGGGCTCGCCATCATGCCCACGGCCATGATTTCCGGGGCACTCGCCGTATTTGCCTACGTGGCAGGCAACAAGGTGTTCGCGCTGTACCTGGCATTCCCCAGCATTCCCGGGGCTGGTGAGCTGGTGGTCTTTTGCGCGGCCATGACGGGAGCGGGGCTGGGTTTTCTGTGGTTTAACGCCTATCCCGCCGAGGTGTTCATGGGCGATGTGGGCGCCCTTGCCCTGGGTGCTGCCCTGGGTCTGGTGGCCGTCATCGTGCGCCAGGAAATTGTCCTGTTCGTGATGGGCGGGGTATTTGTCCTGGAAACCCTGTCCGTGGTGTTGCAGGTTGCCTCCTTCAAATTGACGGGCAATCGCATATTCCGGATGGCTCCGGTTCACCATCATTTTGAATTGAAAGGCTGGAAAGAAAATCAGGTGGTGGTGCGCTTCTGGATCATCACCATCATTCTGGTTCTGGCCGGACTGTCGACCCTCAAGCTGCGATGAACAGCCTGAGCGAAGCCGTCTACCCGGCCACCCTGAAAAACCGCCCGGTCCTGGTTCTGGGTTTGGGCGACACGGGCATTGCCACGGTGCGCTGGTTGCGCGCCCAGGGTGCATACGTGACCGTGGCTGACACGCGTCGGGAGCCTCCCCATGCCGAGCTTCTGCTGCGCGAGTTGCCGGATGTTCCGCTGTTTACGGGTCCTTTCCAGCGCGCGGTTTTCCAAGGCAAGGACCTGATCGTGGCCAGTCCCGGTGTTCCGTTGAGCGAGCCCGAAGTGGCGGCGGCCCTGGCCCGGGGCCAGGATGTGGTGGGAGACGTGGAACTGTTTGCGCGCACGGTCCAGTCATTGCCCAGCCCGCCTCGCGTGGTGGCGATCACGGGGGCGAACGGCAAGACCACGGTCACCACCATGGTGGGGGAAATGGTGCATGCCGCGGGAATTTCCACGGCGGTCATCGGAAATATCGGAACGCCGGTGCTTTCGGCGCTCGGCGTCGGGCGGCCGGCTGAAGTGTACGTGCTGGAACTTTCGAGCTTCCAGCTGGAGACCACGCATTCCCTGCATCTTCGCGCCGCCACGGTCCTCAACGTGACGGAAGACCACATGGACCGCTATCCGGACATGGAAGCCTATTCGGCGGCCAAGGCGCGCATTTTCTCGCATTGCAAACAGCGCGTGGTCAACCGGGAAGACGCCCGTTCCCTGGCCATGGCCGTACCGGGCAGCGTGACTTTCGGGCTTGATGCGCCGCCGACGGAGCGGGACTGGGGGCTCTCGGCGGAAGGCTGGATTTGTTGCGGGAGCCTGCCCGTGATGGCGCTTTCGGATCTGCCTTTGAGCGGACGGCACAATGCGGCGAACGCCATGGCCGCCCTGGCCCTTTGCGATGCCCTGGACGTGCCACGCGGCGATGCGGTACGCGCGTTGCGCGCCTTCAGGGGACTGCCCCACCGCGTCGAGCCGGTAGCCGAAGCCGCCGGTGTGACTTATTACGACGATTCCAAGGGGACCAACGTGGGCGCCACCATGGCCGCTCTGGGAGGCATGGTGCAACCTGTGGTCCTGATTGCCGGCGGCGATGGCAAAGGGCAGGACTTTGCTCCGCTGCGCCCGGTGCTGGCAGCTCATGCCCGCGCGCTGGTGCTGATCGGGCGGGATGGGCCGCTCATTGAAGACGCGGTTGCCGGAAGCGGTGTGCCGACCGTGCGTGCCGCGGACATGCCGGACGCCGTGCGCCTTGCGGCCAAACTGGCGCAGCCCGGAGACGTGGTGCTGATGTCGCCGGCCTGCGCCAGCTTCGACATGTTCGACAATTACCTTCACCGTGCGCAGGTTTTCGTGACGGCAGTGAAGGCGCTCCCCGGTGCGCGGGAGGTGGCGGCATGAAACCCTTTTCCACGCCGCGTCTGCTGCGATCCGAATACGACATGACCCTGTTGTGGACGATTTTCGCGCTCCTCGCCATCGGCGTGGTGATGGTGTACTCGGCTTCGATCGCCTCGGCCGAGGCAGATCGCCATACCGGATACCGTTCGACCTATTTTTTCATACGCCAGATGGTCTACGTCGCTGCGGCTCTGGTGGCGGGATTCGCGGCTTTCCAGGTGCGCATTGAACAATGGCAGAAATACGCGCCACTGCTTTTCGGCATGGGGCTTGCGGGGCTCATCCTGGTCCTGATTCCGGGCCTTGGGAAGGAGGTCAACGGCAGCCGGCGCTGGCTGTCGCTGGTCGTGCTCAACCTTCAGCCTTCCGAGTTCATGAAATTCTTTGTGGTGCTCTACGCCGCGGACTACACGGTGCGGAAAGCGGCTTTCATGCACAGCTTCAAGAAGGGGTTTGTCCCGATGTTCATCGTGATGTTCCTCGTGGGGTTTTTGCTGTTGCGGGAGCCGGATTTCGGAGCCCTGGCCGTGATGACGGCAATCGCCGCCGCAATCCTTTTTCTTGGGGGGCTCAACTGGCGCTTGTTCGTGGTGCTCATGGCAGTGCTCTCGGTCGGTTTCGTGCTGCTGGTGGTGCTTTCTCCGTACCGCTTCAATCGCCTGATCTGGTTCTGGAATCCGTGGGCCGATCCATTCGGCAAGGGCTATCAGCTGACCCATGCCCTGATCGCCTTTGGCCGTGGCGGCTGGTTCGGTGTCGGCCTTGGGGGCAGTGTTGAAAAGCAACTGTACCTGCCGGAAGCGCATACCGATTTCCTCATGGCGGTGATTGCCGAGGAGCTGGGGTTCATTGGCGTCATCGCCACCATCGCCCTGTTCGTGTTCCTGGTGTGGCGCGCCTTTTCCATCGGTAATCGCGCCGCTTCCATGGAGCGATATTTTGCGGCGCTGACGGCCCAGGGCATCGGCGTCTGGTTTGCGGTGCAGACCGTGGTCAACATGGGCGTCAACATGGGCATGCTGCCCACCAAGGGGTTGACCTTGCCGCTCCTGAGCTATGGCGGCAGCGGCATTGTGGCCAATGTCCTGGCACTGGCCGTGCTGCTGCGGATCGATTTCGAATCGCGCCAGATGATGCGGGGGAGGGCGCCATGAAGCGCACGGCCCTGATCATGGCTGGGGGTACGGGAGGGCACGTGTTTCCGGCGCTCGCACTGGCCCGCTTGCTGAGAACGGATGGATGGCGCGTGGTTTGGCTGGGCACGAGGCAGGGGATGGAAGCCCGGCTCGTCCCCCAGCAGGGATTCGTGCTTGAGACTGTGGCCATGGGCGGGCTGCGCGGCAAAGGGCTGTGGCGCATCCTGGGCGCCCCCTGGATGGTGGCTGTCGCCTGCCTGCAAAGCGTGGCCATCCTGCTGCGCCAGCGGCCCGACGTGGTGGTGGGGTTTGGCGGATTCGCGTCCTTTCCCGGCGGACTGTCGGCCGCCCTGCTCAAAAAACCGCTGGTCCTGCATGAACAGAATGCCGTGGCCGGACTTTCAAACCGGGTGCTGGCACGCTTGGCGCGCCGGGTTTTCGAAGGATTTCCCGGGGCGTTCAAGGCCCCGTCCGCCCATCCCTTGGTGCGCATGCTGGGCGTGCCCCGTGATGTGCGCTGGGTGGGCAATCCCGTGCGTCCGGAAATCCAGGAACTGCCAGCCCCGGCAGCGCGTTTTGCCGGGCGCAGCGGCGTGCTGAAGATTCTGGTGCTGGGCGGCAGCCAGGGGGCTTCGGCACTCAACGCGCTCATCCCTCGCGCCTTGGCGCTGATTCCTTTGGAAGAGCGTCCTGAAGTGGTTCACCAGGGCGGGGCGCGGATGATGACGGCACTTCAGGAAGCTTACCGGGAACACGGCGTGACGGGAGATCTTCGGCCTTTCATTGACGACATGGCGGCAGCTTATGCCCGTTGCGATCTCGTGATCTGTCGCGCCGGCGCCCTTACCCTGGCTGAGCTGTCGGCTGCCGGAATCGGCAGTCTGCTGGTTCCCTATCCGCATGCCGTGGACGACCATCAGACAGCCAATGCCCGTTTCATGGAAGCGCATGGCGCGGCCTATCTCATGCCGCAATCCCGGCTGGATCCGGAACATCTCGCCCGCTGGCTGCGTGAAGCGACCCGCGAAGGGCTTCTGGCCATGGCTGAGGCCGCGCGCGCGCTGGCAAAACCGCAGGCAACTTCATCGGTGGCCGCCGCCTGCAGGGAGTTCGCCGCATGAAACACAAGGTCCAGCACGTGCATTTCGTCGGGATCGGGGGCTCCGGAATGAGCGGTATCGCTGAAGTGCTGCTCAATCTGGGTTACGAGGTGAGCGGTTCCGACCTGGGCAGCAATACGGCCACCGTGCGTCTTGCAGGACTCGGTGCCGTCATCTGGAAAGGGCATGACGCAGCCCATGTGGAAGGTGCCGATGCCGTCGTGGTGTCCACGGCCGTCACGGGCGACAATCCCGAAGTGGTGGCTGCGCGCGCCGCGCGCATTCCCGTGGTGCCGCGCGCCACGATGCTGGCTGAACTGATGCGTCTCAAGAAGGGCATTGCGGTTGCCGGCACTCACGGCAAAACCACCACCACCAGTCTGATTGCCAGCGTGCTGGCCGAAGCGGGCCTTGATCCCACGTTCGTGATTGGCGGGCGCCTCAACAGTGCGGGTAGCCACGCGGCTTTGGGCAGCGGCGAGTTCATCGTGGCCGAGGCTGACGAATCCGATGCCTCGTTCCTGGTGCTGCAGCCGGTCATGGCCGTCGTGACCAATATCGACGCCGATCACATGGAGACTTATGGCCATGATTTCGGACGCCTCAAGTCGGCTTTCGTGGAGTTTCTCGAACATCTGCCTTTTTATGGCGTGGCCGTCCTGTGCACGGATGATCCGGTGGTCAGGGAAATCCTTCCCCGCGTGAGCAAGCCTGTCGTCACTTACGGTTTTTCCCCGGAAGCGAGCGTGCGGGCGGTGGACGTGGTGGCGGAAAACGGGCGCATGCGTTTCGGAGTGGAGCTGCACGCGGACCGGGCCCAGCCCATGGCCCGCCGGCTCGAAGTGGTGCTGAATCTGCCCGGCCGGCACAACGTGCTCAATGCGCTGGCGGCCATCAGCGTTGCCGTGGAACTGGGCGCGCCCTATCCCGCCATCATCAAGGCCCTGGAAAAATTCAACGGCGTGGCCCGCCGGTTCCAACGTTACGGCGACTTGCCTTTGCCCGGTGGCGGGCATTTCACGCTGGTGGACGATTATGGCCACCACCCCGTGGAAA
>JAJZPY010000008.1 GCA_021811005.1 Pseudomonadota bacterium | reverse complement strand
TAGCCCGGCCGGCCGTGGCCGCAGCATGCAAGCTGATGGCTGATCCTTCCAGAAATGTCGGAAGTGAGTAGGTGAAGAAAGGGGAGGGCTTTCCTTCCCAAACCCCTTGACTGATGGGCTTCATGGCCGGGGCGAAGCGTGAATGGCTCCAGCTTTGGACAGAAATGATTGGAACGCCGTAGGAAATTCAAAAGGGGCAATTTGTAGCCTCATCAAAAATCTCGTAACCACGCAGATTTTCTCTTTCCTTCATATCGGCTAGCTCACTACGGGTCTGGATGCTATTACCCCCAGTGGCAACAGCAGCATTACCGGCATCATTAATGGAACCGCTAGCGCGACCAATGCTACCTTCAACAATTTGGACAGCATCAAGGCTACAGGTACAGGCAATACACTTACCATTAATGACCTGCAGAGTGGCGGTGGCTCAGCGCTTCCTTCTGTAACCGTTAGTGGAGTTCAAACGGTCAATATCAATTCTGGCGGCACACTGGCTGCTGGTGCAGACGTATCTGGCTACACTGGTTTGACCACCCTTAACGTAACAGAAAAAGGTGGCGATGGTGCCTCAGCTGACGGTACTACCACGGTAGGTCTTACCGCAGCTGGAACAACAGCTGTAACACTGACTGACTCCTCGCAAGGCGCCGGTAACATTGGCATTGATGGCGGGTCAAGCGTGACCGTTAACTCTGCAAATCAAGGTGCTGGAACGATTGTAATCGGCGCGACGACTGCACCCGCAGGCGCTGTCAACGTAACCACTGGTATCTCTGCTGCTTCCTCCGGCGGTTTGATCACTGTAAATGGCGGTACAGTTGACACGATCACTGAAAATATGACCAATGCCAACAATACAACGGTCACTGCAGAAAGTGCTGTAACGGTAAATGGCGGCTCCTCTACTACGACAGTTACTGTGAGTCAGGCAGCAGTTCAAACCGCCAAAGCTACAGTTGCAGCGGTCTCGCCTGTGGTGGCTGTGTCTTCCGTTACGGCAGCTCCAGGTGTCAATGGAGTAACGGCGGTAGCAAACGTAGCTGCCGTTACAGCTGTGACGGCACAACCCGGCGTAACGGCTGACGGAGCGGTGAAGGTGATTGACACCAACGTCGGCACCACAACAGCAAACACAATTACGAGCGTTACCTTGACCAACTATGGTACGGGATCTCTCATTCAAGACAATGCGCTGACAACCCTTTCCCTGACCGACACAAGCACAAGCACCGCTAATGCAACGCTGCAAATTGATAACGCAACAGCGGGTGTAACCAAGGGAACTGCAAGCACAGGTACCACCCCCACAAGCAATTCGACCCTGAATCTTACAGTTAACGGGCTTAATTACACGGGCGACAATACGATCACAGACTACAACAACGAAATCAAAACTTTGAATGTCACGACGGCTAGCAACGATTCTTCATTGAAAGCCTTTGCTGATACAGGTTTGAAGACGTTGAACGTTTCCGGCACCAACGTGTTGACCCTTAACACGATCAATAGCTCCCTAACCGCATTGAATGTTAGTGCTGGGGCAGGCTTCAGCGACGGGGCAACAGCGGCTGGTACTGGTCTTGCAGCGCTTGCTGCAGCTCTGACAATTTCTGACACATCGTCAGGCACTTTTACAGCAGTTCTTGATGCCACAACGCAGACGTTTACTGGTTCATCTGGCCAAGATGTGATCATGATTAGTGATACTGCTGATGCCACTAAAAAAATTGCTGGCGGGTCCGCGACGAACAATGAGTTGGTTCTGGATGGTGGTGCATTTGCTCTAACTTCTGCAAAGACTGGTGCAAATGTAACTGGCTTTGCGACACTTGGTATTACCTCGACAGTGGCTGGCACAGTTGATATGAACCAGTTGTCCTCAGGGTTTACGTCTTTGGATGTTCAGGGTGGCGGCACGGTTGCAGTAAGCCATCTTGCCAAACAGGATAGTATTACCATTGATGCTGCAGAAACTTCGCTGACCGTCAATTATGCTGATACTACCGGTCTCTCGGATTCAGTGAGTGTAACGTTGGGTGCCGCATCAACCACAGCTGCTGGATTTACAACAGGTACGCTTGCTCTGTCTGATGCCAACAGCGTTGGTATCGGTACTCTGAGCGTAGTGAGCAATGGTGCAAATATCACTACGACGGCTGGTACGGCATCTTATAACTACAACACAATTACGACGCTGACCGACAACGGTCTCTCCACTTTGAATGTAAGCGGAACAGCAGGCTTGGATGTTGTGGGCCTTAATGAAACAGCTAACCAGGCAACTTCCTTTACCATCAACAATACCTCAACAGGTGGTTATGGAGTCGTAATTGGTACCCTTACCGACTCTAAGTTGGGCAACCTTGTTTTCCAAGGTTCAGGTAATGACACCATTAGTACGCTGGCCACCTCTGGCGGCACAATCACCACAATGACCGTTACTAATTCGGGTACTGGAGTAGGAACGATTGGTGCCTGGACAGACAGCAACATTACCTCGTTGACGCTGTCTGGGAAGCTGAACATTACTTCGACAATGAGTGGAATTACATCTCTGAGTCTTAGTGATGGCCAGACAATGAGCCTTACTGATTCGAACACGACGGGTGTTACCATCTCCGGAGCGTCAGATAACTCCCATATCACGGTAAACCTGAGTGGAACTGCAGCAGCCTCAACAGTCACAGACACAATTAGCGCTGGCAATGCCAACAACAGCATTACTGATGCTGAACTCGCTAGCACGGTCAAAGTGACGGTTGGTTCTGGTGCAAACTCGATTACACTCGGTGCGGCAACAACTGACACGACTGGCTCTTACAACGTAACGTTGGGAACGCATACCAGCACATCGGCTTTGTATGACAAAATCTCGATCGGTACAGGTGGTACTAATTGGGCTAGTGCTGTGAACCTTACGGTTACGGGCGCTTCTGCCAACGACCAGATTGTTTTGGCTGGCGATGCTGCAAGTACCGTAACAATTCACGCAGCCGTGACAGCCGGAGCAACAGCTGCGGCAACAATCACTGCAATTGAAGCCGTAGCAGTCACCACTGGTGTAGTTGCATACTCCGTATATGGCGGGAACACTTATGTAGCTGAAACCAATACAACAGCAGCAATCGGCTCGCAAACTGGTGCGACAATGACAATCATCGAGCTGGTTGGATCTCATACATTTACTGCTGGAACGCACGCTATTGTTGTTGCATCGTAATAGCGTCATCAGTTAGAGAACCCACAGAACACCGTGGGTTGTATCAAATCAAACCCCACTGCTCAAAAGGCGGTGGGGTTTTTTCATCTGATTTCAGGAATGGAAATGACCACAATCAAGATCGACGACAAGGAATATGAAATTGACTCGCTTCCCCAGGAAGCCAAGAACCAGTTGGCGAGCCTGCAGTTCGTAGACAACGAACTGGCCAAGCTCCAGGCCCAGATGGCTGCGATGCAAACCGCGCGCATGGCCTATGCCAAGGCATTGAAGGAAGCGCTGCCCCAGTTTGAGGGAGATACCATCAAGGTCAGTTAACCCTGGGATTATCCAGGCTTGAGCCTCGCTTTACCGTAGTCTGAAGGGGGCTCGTAGGAGGCGGTCATTGCATCTGAAAGCTCTTGAATGTGTTACTAAATATTTAAGAGGGTTACTTTCGTAAAAATTCGTTAGATTGCTGGCGTGGCTGGGTTCTTTCCATTTAACTTTTCAAGATGGAAAAGCTCAAGCCCAACAATATTCTTGCAATCAGCACTCTCCGCGCTGCTGCCAAACGTAAGAAGAATCCCGGCAATCATGCGCCGCAGAGAAAAGCAGGCTTTTCCGATAGAGCGCTGCTAGATAGGCTGTCGAAAGCGTTTTCACGGAACAGCTTCAAGGAAGCGGAAAAACTTGCCACGGAACTGACCCGGAGGTGCCCCGGCGACGCTTGGGGATGGAAAGCCTTGGGGGTGGCACTGACTCATCTGGGGCTGCCGCATGAAGCGGTTGCCCCTATGCGCAGATCTTTGGACTTTGCCCCTTTTGATGGAGAGGCTCATCTAAATCTGGGATCGCTGCTGCATGCGCTGGGCCAATTCACAGAAGCCGAATCGAGCTATCGGAATGCGCTGACCATACAGCCGGAAAGTAGCGATACTCTCAACAATCTGGGCAACCTGCTTTGCGATTTGGGACGCCCTTCCGAAGCGGAGCACTGTTACCTACAGGCCATTACCCTAAAACCACATTATCCCAAGGCCTACAGCAACTACGGCAATGCCTTGCTGATGCTCTACAGGTTTGATGAAGCGGAAGCAGCCTGCCGGCAAGCCATCGTGCTGCAACCCGATTACGAAAAAGCCTATCTCAACCTGGGTGTGGCGCTGTTGGGCCAGGGGCGGCATAGCGAAGCGGAAGAGAGTTTGCGCAAGGCTATCGCCTTGGCTCCTGGCGAAGTAAAAGCCCATAACAATCTGGGGACGTTATTGCTTGAGCAAGGGCGTCTACTGGAAGCGCAGGCCAGCTTCGAACAGGCGTTGCAGATCAACCCGCTGTTTGCTGAAGGCCACAACAATCTGAGTCAGTTAAAAACCTACGTACCTGACGACCCCCACATTCCCCTGCTGAGACAACTCCTTCAGCAGTTGCAGCAACCTGTGGTACGCATGCATGCATGTTTTGCCCTGGGCAAGGCTTATGCGGACATGAAACAGCATGGAGATGCGTTTACCTTCCTGAGTGAAGGAAACTACCTACGGAAAATGATGCTGGGTTACAGAGTGGAGAAGGATTGCGAGCTATTTGCGCGCATCCGCGAAACCTTTGATGATTTGCCACCTGCCATCAATGAAGTGCCCGGGTTATCCAGAACTATCCTTATTGTAGGCATGCCACGTTCCGGCACGACCCTAGCGGAGCAGATCCTGGCATCTCATCCTCAGGTGATGGGTGGCGGAGAGAGGACATTCCTCAACCGTCTGGCATTGGTAAGTCTTGAGAGCCATTCCCTTGCGGTTGAAACAGCCTGTCAGCAGGTGGCTTCTGCCTACGCAGCTGAACTTGCTCGCCTGCGTGAAGGGCGGCCTTGGATCACGGACAAGATGCCCACCAATTTTCGCTGGTTGGGTTTCGTGCTGTGGGCCAATCCACATATCAAGGTGGTGCACACGGTACGCGATCCCATGGCCACCTGCTGGTCGATATTCAAGCAGTATTTTCCGGCAACAGCCCTAGGCTTTGCCAACGATCTGGAAGACCTTGGAACCTATTACCGCTTGTACGAAGACCTCATGGCCTTCTGGCATGAAAAGTTTCCCGGCCGTATTTACGACCTCAACTACGAGCGCCTGACCGAGAACCAGGAAGAGGAGACGCGTAAGCTGCTGGAGTACTGTGGCTTGCCTTGGGATGGTCGCTGTTTGGAATTTGAGAAGACGGATCGCTTGGTGCGCACGGCCAGCGCCGCTCAAGTCCGGCAGAAGATGTATCAGGGCAGTTCGGAGGCCTGGCGTGCCTACGAGCCTTGGTTGGGGCAGCTGCTGAGCAAGTTGAGCAAGCGCGCCACGGAGTGATCCGTGGTTTCCAGTTGTCCGTCAATAATGATGTCGGACCGCTCCGGCACTTCATACGGACTGCCGATTCCCGTCAGGTTGGGCAGTTCTCCGCTGCGTGCACGTTTGTAGAGTCCTTTCGGGTCACGCTGTTCGCAGATATTGAGCGGCGTATTCACATACACTTCGATCAGGTTGTGTTCTCCGATCAGTTCCTTGGCCATGTCCCGTTCGCGTCTGAACGGTGAGATGAAGGCGGTCATGACGATGAGGCCGGCATCCATCATCAGCTTCGCCACTTCGGCGATGCGGCGGATGTTTTCCACGCGGTCGGCATCGGTAAAGCCCAAGTCGCGATTTAACCCCTGCCGGATGTTGTCTCCGTCCAGAATGTACGTGCGCTTGCCCTGTCGGTGCAGCGCCTGTTCCAGCGCGTTGGCGAGGGTGGACTTGCCCGATCCCGACAGCCCTGTAAACCAGATGACTTTGCCCTTGTGGCCGTTCAGGCGTTCACGGTCTTCCCGGGTGATGGTGAGTGCTTGTTTGTGTACGTTCTGGGCGCGCCTCAGGCTGTGGTGGATCAGGCCGGCGGCCACGGTGGCGTGGCTGTAGCGGTCCACCAGAATGAAGCTGCCCAGGGTGCGCGAGTGTTGATAGGTGTCGTAGGCCAGGGGGCGGCTCAAGGCGATGTTGCACACGGCAATGTCGTTGAGTTCCAGTTTCGTGCAGGCCTCATGGGTGGCCGTGTTCACGTCGATGCGGTGCTTGAGGGTGGTGATGGAGGCTGAGGCCCATTGCGTGGAAAGCTTGAGGTCGTAGTTTCGCCCCACCAGTCCGGGCTCTTCGTTCATCCACACCAGGGTGGCTTCAAACTGGTCCGTGGTTTCGAGTGGGGCCTGGCTTAAGGAGAGCACGTCCCCGCGCGAAATGTCGATTTCCCGGTCCAGGCACAGGGTCACGGCATCACCCGTTGCCGCCTGTTGCTGGCTGCCGTCCAGGGTCACGATGTCGGCCACGCGCGCGGTTTGTCCTGACAGCGTGACGCGGAGCTCGTCTCCGGTTCTGACTTGTCCCTCCACCACCGTGCCGCTGAAGCCACGAAAGTTCGCATCCGGCCGGTTCACCCATTGCACCGGGTAGATGAGTCGTTCCGATGTCTGCTGCTCGATCTGCACGGTGTCCAGGTACCCCATCAAGGTGGGGCCGCTGTACCAGGGCGTGCGGGCGGAGCGGGTGGTGATGTTGTCGCCCTGCAGGGCGCTCAGGGGAATGGCGGTGATGTCCGTCAGGCCCAGGGGGCTTGCGAAGCGTTCAAAAGCGTCTTTTATTTTTTGGTAAATCGCTTCGTCATACTGCACCCGGTCCATCTTGTTGATGGCCAGCACCACGTGGCGGATGCCCATGAGGGACACCAGGAAGGCGTGGCGGCGGGTCTGGGTGAGTACCCCTTGCTGCGCATCCACCAGCAGGACTGCGAGGTCGGCGGTGGAAGCTCCCGTCACCATGTTGCGCGTGTACTGTTCGTGACCCGGCGTGTCGGCCACGATGAACTTGCGCCGCGCCGTGGAAAAGAAGCGGTAGGCCACGTCGATGGTGATGCCCTGTTCCCGCTCGGCGGAAAGCCCGTCCACCAGCAGGGCAAAGTCCAGCGCGTCGCCCTGGGTGCCGAACTTGCGGGAGTCTTTTTCCAGGGCGGCCAGCTGGTCCTCGAACAGCTGCTGCGATTCCCACAGCAGGCGTCCGATCAGGGTGCTTTTGCCGTCGTCCACGCTGCCGCAGGTGATGAAGCGCAGCAGGTCCTGGTGCTGCTGCGCGGCCAGGAATTCATCCAGGGTGGGGGCGTTCATCAGAAATAACCTTCCTGCTTTTTCTTTTCCATGCTGGCGGCGCTGTCATGGTCGATGGCGCGCCCCTGCCGTTCGGAGCTGCGGGCGGCAAGCAGTTCCAGGATGATGTCGGGCACGGACCGGGCATTCGATTCGATGGCCCCGGTGAGGGGGTAGCAGCCCAGGGTGCGAAAGCGCACGGTTTTTTCCTGAAGGGTTTCGCCCGGCAGCAGGCGGAAGCGGTCGTCGTCCACCATCAACAGCAGGCCGTCGCGTTCCACCACGGGCCGCTTTTTGGCGAAGTAGAGCGGCACCACGGGGATCTGTTCGTGATGGATGTATTGCCACACGTCCAGCTCCGTCCAGTTGGAAAGGGGGAACACGCGGATGGTCTCGCCCGGGCTTTTCCGGGTGTTGTAGAGCGCCCACAATTCCGGGCGCTGGTTTTTGGGATCCCAGCGATGCGTGGGACTGCGGAAGGAAAACACCCGCTCCTTGGCGCGTGATTTTTCCTCGTCGCGCCGGGCACCGCCAAAGACCGTGTCGAATCGATAGTGGTCCAGCGCCTGCTTCAGTCCTTCCGTCTTGGTGATGTCCGTGTGCAGGGCCGAGCCGTGGTCGAAAGGGTTGATGTTGCGCGCCACCGCCTCCGGGTTCACGTGCACCAGCAGGTCCAGGCCCAGGTGTTGGGTGATGAAGTCGCGGAACAGGATCATTTCCTGGAACTTCCAGCGCGTGTCCACGTGCAGCAGCGGAAAGGGCGGCGGTGCCGGATAAAAGGCCTTGCGCGCCAGGTGCAGCAGTACCGAACTGTCCTTGCCGATGGAATAGAGCAGGGCCGGGTTCTCGGCTTCCGCCACCGCTTCGCGCAGGATGAACAGGCTTTCCGCTTCCAGGCGTTTGAGGTGGGGCGTGAGCGGCAGGCGTTTCCCCGTGGTGTCGGGGAGCGCTTCCAGTACCGGCGGGTAGCCCAGCAACGACCATTCGGTGTGTTCCACCGGCGGCAGCCGGCGTGCCCAGCGGGTCAGCTCCCCATGCGGAAACAGCACCAGGTCCTTGCCGGCCAGCGCCTGCAGCTGGCTTAAGGCGCGCTGCAGGCGCTCAGGTGAAACCGGGCCGTCCAGCGGCACCCAGGAGCGGCCGCCGCGGGCATCGTTGGCGTGCAGGCACGGTTGTCCGTTGGGCAGCGCATGCAGTTGGGCAAACAGCACCAGTTTGCGCTTGCTGCGCGCGCGGGCCAGCGCCCACTGCAGGACGCTCGCCGTGGGCGGGCGCCCCAGCTCATCGCGCAGGGTGTCCGCCTGCAGTTCCGGCGCAAAGAAACCCCGTTCATTCAGGCGCCGCTCGGCCGTGCGCCTGGTGGCCGCCTGCCCCAGCGCCTGCAGGTGCCGGAAGGCCCGTTCCGTGTCCCAGGCTTCAAAGGTGTGGAGACCTTGCAGGTTCATGGTGCTCATGGGTTTTGACGTAAATTGCATTTATGTGTGCTTTCAGGCATATTTATCACATAAAGCAAGCCAAAATGCAAATAGAGTTTAGTCAAAATGCAAATTGCGACAAACGGGCTTCCCCCTGAAATATTCCGTTCCGTGACGGCGCTTGCCCGGGAAGCCGGACAGGCTATTTTGGCCGTTTATGAGGCGCCGGAAGATCCGCAGGTGGCCCGCAAGGCGGACGACACGCCGCTCACGCAGGCGGACCTGGCTGCCCACCGGGTGATTGCCCGGGGTTTGCAAGCACTCACGCCGTCCATTCCGGTGGTGTCCGAAGAAGACGAACAAAGCCTGGTTTTCCGTAAAAGTCAGGGCCGCTTCTGGCTGGTGGATCCCCTGGACGGCACCAGGGAGTTTCTGGCCCGCAACGGGGAATTCACCGTCAACATTGCGTTGGTGACGGAAGGCGAAGCCCTGTGGGGGGTGGTGGTGGCACCGGTGCTGGAGGCCGCTTACTGGGGCGGGCGTGGCCTGGGCGCTTTCGTGGATCGGGGAGAAGGCCCGGTGGCCCTGGCCGGAATGTCGTCGCCGGGGCCGGGGCCGGTGCGCGTGGTGGCCAGCAAAAGCCATCTCAACCAGGAGACGGCCCGTTTCATTGAAGGGCTGGGTCCCCATGAACTGGTGCAGGCCGGCAGTTCCCTCAAGTTCTGCCGCCTGGCCGAAGGGCAGGCAGACCTGTACCCGCGCCTGTCGCCCACCAGCGAATGGGATACCGCTGCGGCCCAGGCCGTGCTGGAAGGGGCCGGCGGCCGGGTCCTGACGCGGGAGGGACACCCCCTGCGCTACGGCAAGGCCGAGCTTATCAACCCGTCCTTTGTGGCGGTGGCCCCCGCCTACAGCGGCCCTGGAGTGCCATGCTGATTGACGGCGGCTACGTGGTGGCCGGAGCCCTGACGGGCTTCATGGTGGGCCTCACAGGCGTTGGCGGCGGTGCGCTCATGACGCCCATCCTTCTGCTTTTTTTTGGCATTGCGCCCACCACGGCCATTGCCACCGACCTGTGGTTTGCGGCCATCACCAAAGTGGCGGCGGCGCGCATTCACCAACGCCGGGGCCGGGTGGACTGGCAGGTGGTCAGGCGCCTGTGGATGGGCAGCCTGCCTGTGGCGGCGCTGACCGTGCTGGTGGTGGCGCAGGGCAGCCACGCCGCGCGCGTTGAATGGCTGGGCAAGGCGGTGGGGCTGGTGGTCCTGGTGACGGCCGTGGGACTGCTGCTGGCTCCCTGGCTTTCTGCCCTGGCGCGCGGACGGCGGCTCGGGCACCCGCAGGAATTCAAGGCCATGCAGCCCCTGATGACGGTGCTGGCCGGCGCCGTGCTGGGCCTGTGCGTGGCGCTGACGTCAGTGGGCGCGGGCACGCTGGGCACGGTGATGCTGCTCTACCTGTATCCCTTGCGCATGACGCCCCACAAGCTGGTGGCCACGGACATCGTCCATGCCATTCCGCTGGCCGTGATCGCGGGCCTGGGCTATCTCATGGCCGGCATGACCGATGGCCGCATGCTGTTGAGCCTGCTGGCGGGGTCCTTGCCGGCGGTGGTGGCGGGCAGCCTGCTGGCCGGCCGGCTGAACGGACGTCCAGTCCAGATGCTGCTGGGTTTGGTGCTGCTGGCCACGGGGCTGAAAACGGTGCTGTAGCGAGGGGGGTATCTAACCGGTCGGGATGGTTGATATCACGGTCTGGAAATCTATTGCACTAAGTGATATAGTTAGCCAATGAGAAAGGTATTCCGAACCAGAACATTTACACGCTGGATGCGGAAAGCCGGTCTGTCGGATGAAGCCCTGAGCAACGCGGTATCTGAGATGGCCCAAGGGCTCGTTGATACCGAATTGGGCGGTCATTTGGTGAAGAAGCGGATTGCTCTGCCGGGGCAGGGTAAGCGTGGTGGCGCGAGAACGATCGTAGCCACAAAAATGGCGGATCGCTGGTTTTTTCTCTACGGCTTCAGCAAAAACGAACGGGCAAACATCGACCAGGATGAGTTGAAGATATTTCAAGAGCTGGCAAAAGAACTCCTTGGGTTCGATGATCGCCAACTGGCTACTGCCCTTGAGGCGGGTGAAATTGTGGAGGTTTGCAATGGCAACGATCAAACGTAAGAGCCGCATCCTGGAAGAGATGCATGAGACTGCGCGTGGGCTTCACAACGTTGGGCTTATCAGCAAACGGCGCATGGCCGAGTTCGATGCGTTGCGACACCTCGACATTCACGAGATGCCGCCGCAGCGGATCCGGTCATTACGCGAGAGTGCACATCTGAGTCAGGCGGTGTTTGCAGCCGTACTCAATACCAGCGTGTCTACCGTACAAAAGTGGGAAATTGGTGACAAGAAGCCGAGTGGCTCATCTCTTAAGCTGTTGAACCTGATCGAGCGTAAAGGATTGGAAGTGGTACTTTGACCGACTATGCAATGAACATCTGGAACGCTGAAACAGAAAGATGATTCTGATGGCTATCCGACAGTCCCGGCCGTTCGCATGGGTCGCCTGGCCGTCGATCGGGCTTTCAAAGGGCAAGGTTTGGGTGGAGCCTTGCTGGCGGATGCGCTCGTGCGTGCCGCTCGCTCAGGGATTGCTGCGTACGCACTGAGGGTGGATGCAAAGGATGAAGTGGCAGCGGCTTTCTATCAACATCACGACTTCATTGCCCTGCCCGACTCGAAGCTTGGCCTGTTCCTGCCGCTGGCAACCATTTAGTCCTTTTGAAACCCACCGGCTCAGTAAGTGTAAGCTTTGTTAACACATAACCCACAGACCATGAACCTCAACGAACCCCTGTCCGAAGAAGAACTCGATGCCTTGAACCAGTTCCTGCTGGATTCCGACCTGGAAGACAACATGGATGTGGCCATGCTGGATGGGTATCTCACCGCCCTGGTGAGCGCACCGGACACCCACCTTCCCAGCGAATGGCAACCCTGGGTCTGGGATCTGGAAAAAGGCGAGGCCTCGCCCCAATTCAAATCGCTTGCAGAAGCCCGGCGGATCCAGTCGCTGATTTTCAGGCACATGAACACCATTGCCGCAACGCTGGCCTATGTTCCGGAAGAATACGAGCCGCTGCTGTATGAGAATCCCAATGACGGACAGCCGGTTACGATTCTGGATGAATGGTGCATGGGCTATGTCAAGGGCCTGGAATTGATGGGGGATGAATGGCAGCCACTCATGGAAGATCATCCGGAGTGGTTTGAGACGATCATGCTCTATGGGACTAAAGCAGGGTGGGAGAAGCTGGAAGCGCTGGATCTCACGCTGGCCCAGCACGAAGAGAGGGCGTCGGCTCTGCCGGGGGAAGTCAGGAAGATTTATGGGTATTGGCGGGGTGGGGAATTGCCTGGGATGGGTGTGGAGTAGGCGTCACCCGCGCATCGGTACGCATTCCGCGCTGTTCTCGTAACCCGAAAAAATCTGGCTCCATAACACACAGTAAAGCAATCTTTAATAAGACTGCAGTACATTAAAGAATGCTTTAATTGTGAGCGTCATCTGACGGGGTGGAGGTTCAAAGATATACTGCGCACAGGCCCTGATCCGGCGGTTGCGGAGCAGACGCGCCTTCCGTTCGTTCATTGCAAGGACTGGGTATGTATTCAACCGGTTTTATCGGCGTGGCCGGCCTGCCGCGCGCGGGTTCCACGCTGCTGTGCCAGCTGCTGGCGGAGCACCCCGACATTCATTGCGAAGGGCACAGTTCGCCGGTGTGCAACGCGCTGCTCAACCTGCGCCGCTTCATCAGCGACGATTCGTTTTTTCTGGCGCAGCTCGACGTGCAGCCCGAACGCACTTACGCGCACCTGCAGCAGGCCATGACGGGGTTCCTCAAATCCTGGTATCACGATTGCCACAAGACCTGGGTGGTGGACAAGAACCGGGCCTGGCTGCACGGCATCGAGCTGCTGCTGCAACTCGAGCCCAATGCGCGCCTCATCATCAACATCCGGGAGCTGGGGCAGGTGTACGGTTCAATCGAGGCGCAGCACCAGCAGACCGTGCTGGTGGATTTTGTGGACCATCTGGCGGATTTCGACCGCTACCACCGGGCGGTGCAGCTGTTCACGCCCGGCAAGGCCGTGGGCACGCCGCTTTCTTCCATTCGTGCCGTGCAGAACCTGCCCGCACCCATCCGGGACCGTCTCTACTTTGTGAAGTTCGAGCACCTGGTGAGCGACCCGGTGGCCTGCATGAACCACATTTTCAAATGGATGGGGCTGCCGCCCCACGACATCGACCCGGCGCACCTGAAGGCACAGCTCCAGGAAAGCGACAGCCACTACCGGCTCAAGTTTCCCCACCGCCGCAGCCATGCCATCCTGCCGCCCCGGCAGCACGAGATTCCCTCCGCCATCCAGCAGCAGATCGAAACCACCCACGCCTGGTTTTACCGGGCCTTCTACCCCCCGGCTACAGGTGCGTGACGGTGAGCAGGCCGCTCAGGCCCACCAGCGTGTCGCCTGAGCCGAAGGCGCTGCCGGCGGTTCCGGCCTGTTCCACCAGGTAAGTGTTGCCGCCCAGCTGAAAGCTCGCCACGGCATGGCTTGCCAGGTTCAGTCCGCTGGCGGCGAGCGCGCTCGCAATCCAGGTGGAAAGCTGGGTGAGATCCAGGCCCTGGGCCGTGGCGTAGGCCGAGGCCGTGGCCTGGGTCAGCGCAATGACGGTGCTGGCGGCCTGCGGGTCGGCCAGGAAATGGATCTGGTCGTTCCCCGGTACAAACCCGCTCACCAGAATCTGGGCCTGGTTGCCGCTCAAACCCACCGCCCCCACGGAAAGCTGGTCCGTGGCGCCGGCATGGGCGGCCCAGCTGACGCTGCCCTGCGCGCCCGAGCTGGCCAATGTCACCTGGTTGGACCCGCTGCCCAGGTTGAGCGACACCGGTCCTGAGGTGCCCAGGCTGATCGTCACCGGCCCGCTGTCGGCGCTGGCGTTGACCGTCACGCCGCTGCTCACCGCATCGCCCGTGAAGGTGAGGGCCAGGTTTCCCGACAGCGTGAGCGTGGCCAGGTTGGGGTCTGTGAGGTTACCGATGGTGCTGCCGGCCGTCAGGTCCGTGACCGTGAGCGCGGCGGCGTGGTCCGTCAGGGTGGAAATGAGGACGTTCTGGCTGCCGGAGAGGGTAAGGTTGCTGAGGGCCAGGTCGGTGAACGCGCTCAGTGTCTGCGTGGAACCGGCCGTGCCTGGCGCGTTGAGGGTGACGCTGCCCAGGCCCTGCAGCAGTCCGTCCTGCAGGGTGAGGGCGGTGGTGGTGGCATTGCCGCTGGCGCCGGCCTGGCCCAGGGTCACGTTGAAACTGTCGTTCGGGCCCTGCAGGTCCGAGGTCTGCACGATCAGGGGCTGCGGGTCGCCCGCGTCCACCACCAGCGTGCTGCCGGCCGCCACCCCGGAAAAAGTGAGCGAACCGGAGATGGCGCCGCCCTGTACGTCCAGGGTGTGAATGGGGTCCCCGCTGAAGGCCGCCACGTTGATGGCCTGGTTGCCGGTGCCCACCGCGCTGGTGACGCCCAGCACGTCAAAGCCTTTCACCAGGGTTTCCGTCTGCGACGTGAGCGGCGTGGCGCCCAGCGCAAAATTGAGCACCACTTCGTTGCTGGTGGCGCTGCCTGCCGTGATGGCGTCGCTGGCATTGCCGTCCAGATAGACCGTGCTGGCGCCCGAGCCGCCCAGAAACACCTGCTGCTGCGTGCCGTCCAGCCACAGGGTCATGGCGCCGGAGGACTGGCTGGCATCGATCACGGTGCTGCCGCTGCCCGCATCGGACAGATCGGCCGTGAGTCCGGCCGAGCCCTGCACGCTCACCTGCGCCAGGTTGGCCGGGGTCTGCAGCGATTGCGAAAACGTCAGCACGCCCGTGCCCGACACGTTGAGGGTGTTCAGGTTGTCGTTGGTGAGCAGCGAGGACACCGTGTAGTCCAGGGCCGCGTTGCCGGCCACGGACACGTTGAGCGTGGCGTACACGCTCGCTTCGTCGAACAGGTCCACCACGCCGTTGATGCCCTGCAGCGACAGGCTGAGCGCCATGGGCTGGGTGAGGGTGTTGTACAGGTTGATGGCGGCGGTGCCGGTGACGTTGTCCACGCTCAGGCTGGTGAGCGCGTTGGCGCCGCTCACGGTGGCGTAGGCGCCGTTGACCATGTTGCCCACCGTGAGCTGGGTGAGGGCGGTGGCGTGGTTGATCTTGAGGTCGCCGCCGTTGAACTGCTTCACGGCGTAGCCGCCATAGCCGTAGCCGCCGTAACCCCCGGAAGGCCCGTAGTTCACCACGGAGGTCCAGGAGTTGTTGTCCAGGCCGTTCACCGTGATGCTGCGGATGGTGCCGTTGTTGTCGTCGATGGTGACGCCCTGCTGGTATCCCCTGGGCTGGTCTTCGGTCTGGGTGACGGTCACCTGGGTGGTGCCCGTCCCGCCGCTGATGAGGATGGCGTGCTGGGCGTTGCCGTAGCCGCTGCCGTTGGCTTCCGTCACGGTCACAACACTGCCGCCCTGTACCACCATGCCATAGGCGCCGTAAGGCGCAGCCCCCAGCCCGGCGCCGGCCTGGTCCGTGACGTTGACGGCGGTGCCGGGCCCCACCACCACCTCGTCGAAGTGATAGGCCCCGGACACGCTGGTGATGTGCACGTCGCTCAGGCCGGTGTAGCCCATGACGCTGTTGGTGGGCGCAAACACCACCACTTCACCGGAATAGAGGTTGACGGTGGGAATGTTGCTGACGCTGGCCTGGGACACGGCCGTGGGGTTCCAGATGCCGCCGGTTTCCGTGTCCGTGAGGTTGAACGTGGCGCCCGTGGTGGTGCCGCCCGAAATCGTGTCGCCCGCAGTGAAGGTGGCGGCAATGCCGGAACTGGCCGTGCCCAGGCCCTGTCCGTAGCCGTCGATGACGGTGTTGTTGGCGCTGGCCACGATGTGGTCCACCCCGGTGGTGAGGGTGACGGGGGGATTGAGCGACAGCCCGGTCAGGGAGGACAGGGCCACGTTGCTGACCGAAGCCGTGGACTGGCTGTAGGCGACTGCGTCGCCCACCAGCGTGTCCCACGCCTGCGCGGCCGGCCCGAAGGTGGCATTGCCCGTGAGGCCCGCAAACAGGTCCAGCACGGCGGCCACGGTGGCGCCGCGGCTGTCCGGGGCGGCGGCATTGAGCTGGTCCGTGATGAAGGTTTCCGCGGCCGTCAGGCCGCTGCCGGTGAGCCCCAGGTTTTGCGCCATGGCTTGCGCGATGGTGGCTGTGGACAGGCTGGCCAGATGGTCGCTGTAGAAGGTGTTGAGAAAGGGGTCCAGCCCCTGGGTGTTGACCGAGGTCAGCACCGATTGCATGGCGCCGTTGTCCAGCGCCACGTCGTACAGGGCGCCGGCAAACTGGGCAATTTCAGTGGTGTTGCTGGGTGCGGAAGCGGTCACGGATGCGGTCTCTAATAGGGGAGAGTCTACCCATAGAAACGGCTGGACACCGCCGCTTGTGCACTGAAATTGTGTAACAAAATTTTCATGTTGATGGGGCGCCCGCTGCCGCCTGCGGCCCTTTTGACGCTGGGTGGGGCCGCGCCTACAATGGGTTCGAGGAAACCAGCCTGCCAGGCTGGTAACACCACAGCCTGCAGGTCGTTCCCCGCAACCGCCGTCACACGTCACATCAGGGACGGTGCATTCCTTACGATGCAATATCGAGAGGGGGGCTGATCATGAAAACGCTGAAAACAGCATTCCTGCTGGTCGCAAGTGTCCTGTCGCTGGGTTCCGTGGCCGCCAACATCGAAGTCCGGATGATGACCGCGGCACCGGACAAGCAATCCCTGACGTTCTACCCCATCTACACCAAGGCCAAAGTGGGCGATACGGTGACGTTTGTTCCCGAACAGAAGGCGGGCCACACCAGCATTTCCCTTCTGGTGCCGCCGGGCGCTGTGCCCTGGCAGGGCAAGGCGGATACGCCCGTGTCCGTCAAGATGACCAAGGAAGGCATCTATCTGGTGGTGTGCCAGGTGCACCGGACCATGGGCATGGTGGCGGTTGTTCAGGTGGGAAAACCGGTCAACCTGGAAGAGGCCAGGAAAGCCGCGGCTGCGGAATCGGCAAAAATGGCCATCAACAAGGACCGCTTTGAAAAGGCCCTGGCGCAGGTGAAGTGATTTTTATGGAGCGGCGGCTGACCGCGTGAGGAAAATCTTGACCATGGTCAAGCAGCAGGGGGAATTGTTACGGACAAATCCCTCGCCGGTATTGTAGTGAGAATGGCTCGCATTTAGAATAAAAAGTGGTCGCTGTTCCGCCAAGGTCCAGCGACCACATAACCCTTCTTTTGCCCTTTCCCCCTTCGGGCTGCCCCCTCTTTTTAGAGGGGTTTTTTTTGGTATTGGAGCGGCAGCAACCGCGCGGGGCCGAATAATACCTGTTTTTTTATGGGCCCCTGCTGCAGCACTGGCGAGCCATCATCTCACAACCTGCCACGGTTGTTCCATGGGGTCGCAGAAGGTTCACCGTAAAATCGTAACATTCTTTTTCAAAGCCTTTACCTGTCCTTACAACTTCGCGGTGGCAGGCATGGAACGATGGCGGCACTTTGGCCATGGATCCATTGCATGCTGATTCTGAAAAACTCCTGTTTCATTCATGTTCCCAAAACCGGCGGCAACTGGGTGCGTCATGCGCTGGAAGCGGCGCAGGTGGAGTTCGAGTACTACGCCGTCAATGACAACGCCCATCTGGGCCACCGGGACTGTCCCCATCCCGGGCGCTTCAAGTTTGCTTTCGTGCGCCACCCCCTGGGCCTGTACCGCTCCTTCTGGCAATACAAGATGACCTACGGCTGGGATGAGGCCAGCGCCCTGGACCGGGCCTGCCGCGCGGATTATTTCCAGGAGTTCATCGTCAACATCACCACGCGTTATCCCGGGGCCTACGGCAACATGCTGGACGATCTCATCGGCACGGAACAGGCCTCCATCGATTTCGTGGGCCGCTATGAAAACCTGCAGGAAGATCTGGTGCGGGCACTGACCCTGGCCGGCGAGTCCTTTGACGAAGCGCGCCTGCGTGCAGTGCCTGCGGTCAACGTGAGCGACAAGGTGCGTTTTCCGGCGGATTACTCGCCGGAGCTGATCGAGCGGGTTTTCGCTTCGGAGCAGGGTGTTTTTCGGCGCTTTGGGTACCGCGCCGAAGAAAGGTGGTCTGCCACCTGACGGTGTGGCAACAGCACGCAAAAAAAGCCCGATCCTGGTGAGGACCGGGCTTTTTAACGAGGGGGCTGCGGTAAAGCGGTATCAGAGCGTGACGGTCACTGCGCCGCCGCCCTGGGGGTGAACCCCGACGGGGCCCAGGGTGTGATCCAGATTCAGGTGCAGCACCATGGCGCCGGTGGACGCATTGTCCAGTTCCACCGAAGTGGCCGTGGCCTTGACCGTGACCTGGCCGCTGATGATTTCCTGCACCATGGCCGCGTCCAGCGTCAGCACGTCGCTGTGGCTGAAGTTGGACACCGTGGCATTGGTGGTGCCGGAGGTGAGCGACACGTTGCTGGTCGTGCCGGAAGTCAGCACGAGGTCGCTGCCGTCCGCCAGCACATCGGGCGAAGCATCGGCGTGCTTCACGTGACCCGCAGCGCCGTTGTCGTCGCCCGTGGTGGTCGTCGTGGTGGTGCCCGAAGTCGTGGTCGTGCCTGTGGTGGTCGTGCTGGTGGTGCTGCTGGCCGCCACGGCGTCGCTCTGATCCACGGAGCCTGAAGTCCCGTTGTCGTCACCGACCGCGGTCGTGGTCACCGTGCCGGTGGTGGTGCCTGTCGTCGTGCCACTGGTTGTGCCACCCGTGGTTGTTCCCGTCGTGGTTGTGGTGCTGGTGGATGCGGTTGTGCCGTTCTCCGCATCGTCGTTGAAATCGCTCATGCCGTGCTCCTTTGTGTTTGTTGGATGAACAGGCGGGCGGTCCCGTGTGCGTTGCCTGTTGTGGGAAAATTTCCCATAACGACAAAGAAAAAGCAAGTCCCCATTAAAAGTTAAAAATAATCAAATGGTTATTTTTGTGCTTTGGGAGGGTTGCCGCTTTTTCGGGGTCGAGCCGGGTGCTGCGGGGGTCAGTTCCAGAGGTTCTTGACGCCGTCCCAGGTGGCGATCAGGTCGGCCGCGCGCGCCTTGCCGGTATCGTCTTCGTATTCCGCATGGAGGCGGAAGGACAGGGTTTTGGGCAGGGCATCCAGCGGCAGGGTCACGTCAAAGCGCACCGTGCGCGACTGGGCCGGGCCGATGTCCGACTGCAGGGTTTCCGCAGCGACCGGATGCCAGCCGCTGTCCTTGGCCGAGGGATCCTGCATGTCGGCCGTGAGAATCACGTGGTGCGCCGTGGTGCGCCCGATGTTCTGCAGCGCGAAGGCGGCGCGCAGCACGCGCGCCAGCACCACCTGGTCCGCCGTCAGGTTGAGGCGCGCCATTTCCTGCGTGGCTTCGTCCACCGTGTTCACGCGGTGCGCCGCTTCCAGCGGTTTGGCGCTTTTGGCATCGCGCAACAGGAGCACGCTGTAGAGCAGCGCTTCGTTCTGCAGATCGCCATTGAACAGCGTGGGCGGGTAACCCCAGGGCTTGGCCGCCGCGTCGGCCAGGGAGAATTTGGCGGCAGGCAGCATTTTTGCGTCCTGCAGTACCAGGTGGGCGTTGTTGAGGGCGCTCCAGCGCTGTTCCTCTTCCATCTTGTTGGTGAAGGTCCAGGCGAGCGCGATGCACGACAGCACAAAGGCCAGCAGTGAAATCAGGACCTTCATATCCGAAAAGAATCCGCTCTCTTCCTCCGGATCGAACAAGTTGGGTTCCTGGGCCACGGGCTGCTCCGAATGGGTTTGCAGCACGAATCATACCCCAGGACACCGCTCCCAAGGCCGCGGCCGTGCCATGCTAAAATGCCGCCTTTCGATTTTTCCTTCCCATGATCACCCTCAAATCCCTCACGCTGCGCCGCGGCGCCCACGTGGTGCTCGACGACGCCTCGCTCACGCTCCATGCGGGCGAGAAAGTGGGGCTGGTGGGGCGCAACGGCGCGGGCAAGTCTTCGCTGTTTGCACTGCTGGCCGGCACCCTGCACGAAGACGGCGGCAGCTGCCATGTGCCGGCCCAGGCGCGCCTGGCGCAGGTGTCGCAGGAGCTGCCGGAAACGGAGGAGAGCGCCACCCGTTTTGTGATGCAGGGCGACACGGCCCTGGTGGCGGCCCAGGAGGAAGTGGCGGCGGCGGAAGCGAGCGGCGACGGCGAGCGCATGGCGCATGCCTACCTGCAGCTGGAAGAAGCCGGCGTGCACGAGGCGCCGTCGCGTGCCCAGTCCCTGATTCTGGGCCTGGGTTTTCCGGTGGCGGCCTTCACCCAGCCCGTCAACAGCTTTTCCGGGGGGTGGCGCATGCGCCTGCAGCTGGCGCGCGCGCTCATGTGCCCTTCCGACCTGCTGCTGCTGGACGAGCCCACCAACCACCTGGACCTGGATGCCCTGGTGTGGCTGGAAGCCTGGCTGCAGCGCTACCCCGGCACGCTCCTGGTCATCAGCCACGACCGCGAGTTTCTCGATGCGGTCACGCGCGTGACGGTGCATCTGGAACAGGGGCGGCTCACGCGCTACGGCGGCAACTACAGCACGTTTGAAACCCAGCGCGCGGCCCAGCTGGCCCTGCAGCAGAGCGCCTATGAAAAGCAGCAGGCGCAGGTGGCTCACCTGCAGCAGTTCATCGATCGTTTCAAGGCCAAGGCCAGCAAGGCCAAGCAGGCGCAAAGCCGGGTCAAGGCGCTGGCACGCCTGACGCAGGTGGCGCCGCTGCTGGCCGAAGCCGATTTCACGTTTGAATTCCAGCCGCCGGCGGCGCTGCCCAATCCCATGCTCACGCTGCAGGGCGTGAGCGCGGGCTATTCCGGGCGCGGCGTGCTGCAGCAGGTCAACGCCACCGTGCTGGCGGGCCAGCGCATCGGCATTCTGGGCGCCAACGGCCAGGGCAAGTCCACCCTGGTCAAAACCATGGTGGGCACGCTCCCGCCGCTGGCGGGCGACCTCACGCGCGGCAAGGGCCTGTCCATCGGGTATTTCGCGCAGCAGGAAATGGACCTGCTGGAACCTTGCGACACCCCGCTCGGACATTTCCTGCGCCTGGCGCGCACCCTGTCGGCGGAAGGGCGTCTGTGCGGTCAGGACACGCGCGAACAGGCGCTGCGCAACGTGCTGGGGCAGTTCCACTTTGGCGGCGAACGCATCGGGCAGGCCGTGGGCACTTTGAGCGGCGGCGAAAAGGCGCGCCTGGTGCTGGCCCTCATCGTGTGGCAGCGCCCCAACCTGCTGCTGCTGGACGAGCCCACCAACCACCTGGATCTCGCCACGCGCGAAGCACTGTCCGTGGCGCTCAACGAATTCGAAGGCACGGTGCTGCTGGTGAGCCACGACCGTGCCCTGCTGCGCACCGTGTGCGACGAATTCTGGCTGGTGGCGCGCGGGAGCGTGGCGCCGTTCGAAGGCGACCTGGACGACTACCAGCGTTTCCTGCTGGAAGAAGCGCGCCGCGCGCGCGAAGCGGCCCCCAGGCCGGCGCGTCCGGCTGCGCCGCCGGCACCGGTCGCGGCGCCCCAGGCCCCGCCCAAGGTGTCGCGCCGCGTGCTGGAAAAACTGGAACGGCAGATGGAAGGGCTCAACCGCGAACGCGATGCCCTGCACCAGCGCCTGGAAGGACTTACCGTGGCGGCCGACATCGCGGCCATCGGCACGCGCCTGCAGGCGCTGGAAACGGAACTGGCCGCTCTTGAAGAGGAGTGGCTGCGCTCGAGCGGCGCCTAGCCGCGATCCGGGCGCAGGGGTTCATCACTGGGCGAGCTTGGGCGGCCCCACCACGCCGTAGGAAGTGCCGGAACCGCTGGCATTTTTGGGCGAGCAACCGGTGGACATCTGCACCGTCACGTACTTGCCGCTGCCGCCCGTGGCGGACAGGATGTGCAGGCAGGCCATGGCCGTGATGGTCTGTTCGCTGCCGGCCACGATGCCCGTCACCACGGGGGTGGTGGAATATTCGCAGCTGCGGTTGCCTTCCGCGCTGCAGTTGTTGACCAGGTTGTACAGGTCGCTTTCGCTGCCGCTCTGCAGCCAGAGCGAATCGCCCGGCTTGAGCGTGCTGCTGTTGCCCTGGGCGAGCGCGTTCTGGATGGTGGAATCGCTGTTGTCCTGGCTGCTGGAAAGCGGCGTCCATTGTCCGGAATAGCAGGTGGGGTTGCCGTAACCGTAGCTGGAGCTGACCTGGAACACATAGGGCTGGCCGGTGGCGGGATCGTTCACGGGCTGGTTGGTGCTGCTGTTCCAGTACAGGTTGTACATGCAGGCGCCGATGGCGAGCGGCATGTTCAGGCCACCCGGCCCCATCACGGTGGGACTTTGCACGATGGCGATGGCGGTGGCGGACACGTTGCTCTGGTGCATGCCGAAAATGGGCGCGAAGTAGAGCGGCACCTGCTTGGTGAGCGACACCTGGATGGCGGCGTCACTGGTCTTGGCGGAGGTACTCAGCACGGGCCAATAGTTGGCGGTGACGGCGAGGGTGTCGTTGGCCGTGACCGCGATGTTGAGGGGGACGGTGCGGGTGGCGTTGGTCACCGCAGGCCCCGAGGACGAGAAATCCGGCGTGTTGCTGCCGGCCGTGTAGAGAAAGGTGGCGCCGCGCAGCGCGGCGGCATCCACGGCGTTCTGCGCCTGGTTGCGCACCACCAGCAGGTGGCCGATGTCCACGGCCAGGGCCACGATGGCCAGCAGTCCCACCAAGGCAGCCGCCACGATGAAGGCGATGGCGCCGCGTTGCGAGTGCAGGTTTTTTGTCATGGCACCTCCCGGTTTTTTACCCGGCGTGGCGCCCATTGTGGCAGGTTTGGGGTATGTTGGGCAGTCAGCATTTTTCCTGCAAGGACGTCATGAAAACCATCCTCATCACGGGCTGTTCCTCCGGTATCGGCGCCGCCGTGGCGCAGGGGCTGGCCGCGCGCGGCTGGCGCGTGTTCGCCACCGCCCGCGGCGCTGCCGACGTGGCGCGCCTGCAGGCACAAGGGTTTGAAAGCCTGCCCCTCGACCTGGACGATTCCGCCAGCATCCGGGCTGCCGTGGAGGACGTGCTGGCACGCACCGGCGGGCGCCTGGACGCGCTTTTCAACAACGGCGGCTACGGCCAGCTGGGGGCGGTGGAAGACCTTTCGCGCGCGGCGCTGCGTGCCCAGTTCGAAACCAACCTGTTCGGCTGGGTGGAACTCACCAACCGCATCCTGCCGGTGATGCGCGCCCAGGGGCACGGGCGCATCGTCATGAACAGTTCGGTGCTGGGCTATGCCGCCATGCCCTACCGCGGCGCCTACAACGCCGCCAAGTTCGCCCTGGAAGGCCTCACCGACACCCTGCGTCACGAGCTGCACGGCAGCGGCATCCACGTGGCGCTGGTGGAGCCGGGGCCCATCGAAAGCCGCTTCCGCGAAAACGCCGTGCCGCATTTCGAACGCCATATCGACTGGGTGCGCAGCGTGCACCGCGCCCGTTACGAAGCCCAGCGCGCGCGCCTGGCCCAGCCCGGCCCGGCGGCGCCCTTCACCCTGCCGCCGCAGGCGGTGCTGGCGCGCGTGATCCATGCGCTGGAGTCGCCGCACCCGCGCCTGCGCTATCCGGTCACGGTGCCGGCCGTGGCTTTTGCCTGGCTCAAGCGCGTGCTCCCCGGGCGTGCCATGGACTGGGTGCTGCGTCGGGCTTCGGGTGGCGGGCGGCGCTAGCGGACCTCGCGCCGGCAGGGGCATAATGGAAAGCTGTTGAAGTTCCGTTTGGTCTGCGCACACACTGGAGTCCCCATTCATGAATGCCCCTGCACCCAAAACCAGTCCCTTCATCATTGCCGCTTCGGTGGCCGTCATCGTTTTTTGCGTGGTGGGCATCGCGGCCCTTACCGGCGTGCTGCCCGGGCGCAGCAAGGCACCGGACGCGCCGGCGGCAGCTCCGGAAATGCCTGCAACGCCGGGCCAACCCCTGCTGGGGCCGCTGCCCGGCCCGTCACCCCAGGCGTCGCGCGGGCTGGTGCCGCCGCCCGGCTCCGCACCCGGCATGATGCCGCCACCCGGTTCCGCGCCGCCGCCGGTGTGCACCACCTGCGGCGTGATCACGTCCATCCGCCTGGTGGAAAAGCCGGGTGAGACCACGCCCCTGGGCCTGGTGGCCGGCGGCCTGGTGGGCGGCATCCTGGGCCACCAGGTGGGCAGCGGCGGCGGCAAGGACCTGGCCACCATTGCCGGCGCCGTGGGCGGGGGGCTCGCCGGGCGCGAAATCGAGGAGCGTGCGCGCAGCACGCGCGTGCACGAAATCACGGTGCGCATGGAAGACGGGCGCGTGCACACCTTCACGCAGCAGGCCGACCCCTCCTTCGTGGTGGGGGACCGCGTGCGCCTGGTGCAGGGGGTGCTGCACCGCTACTGAAGGCGGGGCTCTGACAGCTCTGCCGGGCAGGAGTACACTGGCCGGTCAACAACAAGAAAAACCGCCGGGTGCCCAGGCTGCCGGCAGACCACAGGGGAATGTGCCATGGACTCGCAAGACACGCCCGCAACGCCGGGTGCGCATGACGAGCGGTTGCGGCTGGCCGCCATCCAGAACCTCGGTATTCTCGACACGCCGCCCGACGGCGCCTACGACCGCCTGACCCGCCTGGCCGGACACCTGTTCCGCGTCCCCATCGCCATCGTCACCGTGGTGGACGTGGACCGCATCTGGTTCAAGTCGCGCCTGGGACTGGACGTGAGCGAAGTGGGGCGCGACCCCGGCCTGTGCGCCTCCTGCATCCTGCAGGACGACGTGCTGGTGTACGAAGACGCCCGCGCCGACGCGCTGGCCCTGTCCAACCCCCTGGTGGCAGGCGAATTCGGCCTGCGTTTTTACGCCGGCGCGCCGCTCAAGACGCGCGACGGGCACAACATCGGCACCTTCTGCGTGATCGACCGCGAACCGCGTGAATTTGGCGAAGCGGACCGGGCATCGCTGCAGGACCTGGCCGCCACCGTGATGGAAACCATGGAGCTGCGCCTGGACAGCCGCAAGCTGCTGCTGCAGAACCTGGCCGCGGTGGAAGCGGCGGAAAAGCGCGCCAACACGGATGCCATGACGGGCCTGGGCAACCGCCGCGGACTGGAGACGGACATGCCGCGCATCGCCCAGCTCGTGGCTTCCGGACAGTATGCGGACCTGCTGGCCACCATCGTGGACCTGAACGGATTGAAGCTCGTCAACGACCGCCACGGCCACTCGGCCGGCGACCGCCTCATCAAGGCCTTCGGCGCCGCCCTGCAGCGCGGCCTGCGCGCCAACGATTTCATGTACCGCGTGGGCGGCGACGAGTTCGTCATCCTGTCGCCCGCGGCCGCTTCGCCCGACATGGCCTCGGTGCGCGAGCGCATGGCGGCCGTGTTCCAGGCGGTGCGCGAGGAAACGGGGCTGGCGGAAGCCGGCGGGGCGGTGGGCGTGGCTGCCCTCTCGGAAACCGGCAACAACATGCAGCAGGCGCTGGAGCTGGCCGACCGGCGCATGTACGATGAGAAAAAAGGAACCCCTGGCCCGACCTGATCTTGGACACGTCCGCTGACGATACCCCGCTGCGCCTCAACCGCACCCTGCGGTTGCTCAGTTCCTGCTATGACATCGTCATCCACGCGCAGGAAGAGCGCCAGCTGCTGACCGACATCTGCCACCAGATGGTGGACCATGGCGGCTACCTCATGGCCTGGGTGGGCTATGCCGAATCCGACGAGGAAAAAACCGTGCGCCCGGTGGCCCATTCCGGGCACGAGGAAGGCTACCTCGGCCGCATCCGCGTGAGCTGGGCCGACACCGAGCTGGGGCAGGGCCCCACCGGCACCGCCATCCGCACCGGCAGCACGCAGGTCAACCAGAACTGGCTCACCAACCCGCGCATGAAGCCGTGGCGCAAGGCGGCCCTGGAGCAGGGTTACCAGGCCAGCATCGCGTTGCCGCTGGTGGAGGACGGGCGCGCCTTCGGGGCGCTCACCCTGTACGCGCGCGAGCCCGAAGCCTTCAACCCGGAGGAAGTGCGGCTGCTGGAAGAGCTGGCCGGCGGCCTGGTGTTTGCCGTGCTGAGCCTGCGCACGGCCACGGCGCGCAGCGAGGCAGCCGCGCAGCTGCGCGAAAGCGAATCCAAGTACCGGCGCCTGGTGGAAAACCTGCCGGACACGGTGTACGTCTATTCCAGCCGGCGCGGCGGCCTGTTCTACAGCCAGCGGGCGGAAGAGTTGCTGGGCTACCCCCTGCAATACCTCTATGACCACCCCCACATCTGGAACGAGTCGGTCCATCCCGAGGACCGCCAGGCGGTGGAAGCGGCCATTCGCGAGGCCGGACAGAACCAAGTGTTTTCCGTGGCGTATCGCCTGCGCGATGCGCGCGGCGAATGGAAATGGGTGCTCGACCGCGCCATGGAAATCCGCACCCGCGATGGCGAATCCCTCATCGAAGGCATCGCCAAGGACATCACCGACCTCAAGCGCAACGAGGAGCAGATCCGCAAGCTCTCCCAGGCCGTGGAGCAAAGCCCTTCCAGCATCACCATCACCGACCTCGGCGGCAACATCGTGTACGTGAACCAGGCGTTCCTGGACAAGACCGGCTACCTGCAGGATGAAGTGCTGGGGAAAAACCCGCGCCTGCTGCAGTCGGGCAAGACCCCGCGCAGCACCTACGACGACCTGTGGATACACCTGATGGCGGGCCGGTCGTGGCAGGGCGAATTCATCAACCGCAAGAAAAACGGCGAAGAGTACGACGTGTCCGTGCTCATCTCGCCTATCCGCGATGCGCAGGGCCGCACCACGGGTTACCTGTCCATCAAGAACGACGTCACGGAAAAAAAGCGCACCGAGGAACAGCTCTCCTACCTGGCCCATTTCGACCAGCTCACCGGGCTGCCCAACCGCGTGCTGCTGCAGGACCACTTCAACTATGCGCTGCACATGGCCGAACGCGCCATGGAACCCATGGCCGTCATGTTCCTGGACCTCGACCACTTCAAGGACGTGAACGACACCCTGGGTCACAGCATCGGCGACCGCCTGCTGGTGGAAGTGTCACGCCGCATCCAGCAGGGACTGCGTGCCGTGGACACGGTGTCGCGCCTGGGGGGCGACGAATTCATTTTCATCCTGCCCGGCTGCGATGCCAACGGCGCGGCGCAGGTGGCGGACAAGCTCATGGAAACCATCGCGGCGCCGTGCTGGATCGGACCGCACGAACTGGTCATCACGCCTTCCATCGGCATTGCCATGTACCCGGAAGACGGCCA
>JAJZPY010000127.1 GCA_021811005.1 Pseudomonadota bacterium | reverse complement strand
GTTGCCGTCCCGATCGACCACTTCCAGCCGGTCCCCCAGGGCAAACCGGTTTTTCACGGCCACGCGCGCCAGGCCGTTTTCCGCATAACCCAGCACGTCGCCCACATACAGGCTGCGGCTTGATTCCGAGTGGCCGCGCAGGTAGTTCTGCTGGTCCTGGTCCGGATGGCGTTCGTAGAAGCCGCCGGTGTAGCCGCGGTTGGCCAGGCCTTCCAGCGCGCCCAGCAGGCGCGGGTCCAGCGGCCGGCCGGCCACGGCGTCGTCGATGGCCTGGCGGTAGGACTGGCAGGTGCGTGCCACGTAATAGGGCGACTTGGTGCGGCCTTCGATCTTGAGCGAATTCACGCCCAGGGCCGTGAGCTGCTGCACGTGCTCGATGGCGCGCAGGTCCTTGGAGTTGAGCACGTAAGTGCCGTGTTCGTCTTCCTCGATGGGCATGTACTGCCCCGGGCGCTCGCGTTCTTCCAGCAGGAACACGTCGCCGCCGGCATCGGTTTCCGCCGGTTTCACCTTGTAGTCCCAGCGGCAGGAGTTGGTGCAGGTGCCCTGGTTGGGATCGCGGTGGTTGAAGTAGCCCGACAGCAGGCAGCGCCCGGAATAAGCGATGCACAGGGCGCCGTGCACGAACACTTCCAGTTCCATGTCGGGGCAGTCCTGGCGGATTTCCGCGATTTCCTCCAGCGACAGCTCGCGCGACAGGATGATGCGGGAAATACCCTGGCGCTGCCAGAAGCGCACGGCGGCCGAATTGAGGGTGTTGGCCTGCACCGACAGGTGGACGGCCACGTCGGGCCAGGCTTCGCGCACCATGAGGATGAGCCCCGGGTCGGACATGATGAGGGCGTCCGGCTTGAGGGCCACCACCGGCGCCATGTCCTCCAGGTAGGTTTTGATCTTGGCGTTGTGCGGCAGGATGTTGCTCACCAGGTAGAAGCGCTTGCCGGCTTCGTGCACGCGCGCGATGCCGTCCGCCAGGCGTTCCAGCTTGCCGAAATCGTTGTTGCGCACGCGCAGGCTGTAGCGCGGCTGGCCGGCATACACGGCGTCCGCCCCAAAGCGCAGGGCGGTGTCGAGCATGGTGAGCGAGCCGCAAGGGGCCAGCAGTTCGGGCGTGCGCCGTTCAGTCGTCATGGGAGAGGAATGCCATCAGTTCGCGCGGGTGGTCGATCCAGCCCCGCGCATGCCAGGTTTCGGGTGGGGTGCCTTCGCCCAGGTAGCCGTAGCGGGCCACGATGCCGTCCATGCCGGCCGCCTGGGCGGCCACCATGTCGCGTTCGTCGTCGCCCACGAACAGCAATTCCGCCGGCGCCAGCGCCAGTTCCCCGGCGGCACCCAGCAACGGATCGGGATAAGGCTTGGGGCGGGCGTAGGAGTCGCCGCTCACCACGCAGGCCGCGCGTTTGGCCAGTCCCAGGGCTTCCACCAGGGGGCCGGTGAAGCGTGCCAGCTTGTTGGTGACGATGCCCCAGGGCAGTCCGCGCGCATCGAGCGTTTCCAGCAGTTCGGGCACGCCTTCAAACAGCACCGTGCGGCGGGACAGGTTGTCGCGGTAAAGGTTGAGGAATTCGTCGCGCAGTTCTTCAAAAAACGGGTCTTCCGGGCGCACGCCAAACCCTTCCTCCAGCAGGCCGCGCGCACCCTGGGAGGCGCGCCGGCGCAGGCGATCCAGCGCCACCGGCGGCCGCCCGTAGCGGTCGAGCAGGGTATTGAGCGCCCAGCCCAAATCGGGGGCGCTGTCGGCGAGGGTGCCGTCAAGGTCGAACAGGATGCCGCGAATCACGATCGAATGCAGTGGACCAGGTAATTGACGCCGGCGTCGGGGACCAGGCGGTACGTGCGGCTGAGCGGGTTGTAGCTCATGCCTTCCACGGCCTGCAGTTGCAGCCCGGCGGCACGCGCCATGCGGCCCAGCTCGGAAGGCTTGATGAAGCGGGCGTAGTCGTGGGTGCCGCGCGGCAGCAGCTTGAGCACGTATTCCGCGCCCAGCACGGCCATGGCATAGGATTTGGGGTTGCGGTTGAGGGTGGAGAAAAACGCATGGCCGCCCGGTTTGAGCAGGGCCGCGCAGGCGGCGATGGTGCTGGCGGGATCGGGCACGTGCTCCAGCATTTCCATGCAGGTGACCACGTCGAAGCGCCCCGGTTGTTCGGCGGCCAGCTCTTCCGCGCTGATGAGCTGGTAGTCCACCCGCACGCCGCTTTCCATCAGGTGCAGCTGCGCCACGCCCAGGGGCTTTTCGCCCAGGTCGATGCCGGTGACGTCGGCGCCCTTGCGCGCCAGGGCTTCCGACAGGATGCCCCCGCCGCAGCCCACGTCCACCACGCGCTTGCCGAAGAGCGGCGCGCGCGCATCAATCCACTCCAGGCGGAGCGGATTGATGTCGTGCAGGGGTTTGAACTCGCTTTCGGGGTCCCACCAGCGGTGGGCCAAAGCGCCGAACTTGGCGAGTTCGGCGGGGTCCTGGTTACTTGGTTTCAAACCAGATGTCGGCACGGCGGTTCTTGGCACGGCCTTCCTTGGTCTTGTTGCTGGCGACCGGATCGCGCAGGCCATGGCCTTCGGTGTGGATCTTGTCGGCCGGCACGCCCTTGCTCACCAGGTAGGCTTTGACGGCTTCGGCCCGGCGCTCGGACAGTTTCTGGTTGTATTCGGCCTTGCCCACGGAGTCGGTGTTGCCCACCACCTTGATGGAACGCACGCCCACGCCACCGCCTTCGAAGTGGGTGCGCTTGAGTTCGCGTTCGATGGCTGCCTTGCCTTCCGGCTTCAGCACGGACTTGTCGAAGTCGAACAGGGCATCAGCCGAAAGGGTGATGTCGGGGGCCTTGGCCACGGGCGCCGGTGCCGGCTGGGCAGCGGGCGGGGGCGGCGGCAGGGGGGCGGGCTGGGCGGCCGCTACGGGAGCGGGCTTGGGTGCCGGGCCGGCCTGGCCGCATTCGGTGGTGGGGTGGCGCGTGGTGTCGTTCGGGCCGGTGCCCCAGCATTCGCCGTAGTTGTTGCGAACCACCACGCCGCTGTTGTCGCGCACGAGGGTGGGGTAGGTCAGGGAAGCTTCTTCCGCCAGGGCGGCCGTGGACAGCAGCAGGGCGCACAGGGCCAGTCCAAGCGGTTGGGTCCGGGAGATGGTCTGAAATTTGGGATTCTGGTCAAGGGGTTTCATGATGTGATCTCCATGGTGGGACGAGATTGTTCTTAACGGCTTTTCGGGCCCATAACCCGATGTTTGTTTAGCAATTATAGAGGATTATGAAACGCCCGGGTTGTGTTAAGATTTTATGATTTGATTCTTCACAATTTTCCGAGCCCTGCTTTGCCATCCCTATGACTTCATTCGCCAAGGAAACCCTCCCGGTCAGTCTCGAAGACGAAATGCGCCGTTCCTACCTGGAATACGCCATGAGCGTCATCGTGGGGCGGGCATTGCCAGACGTGCGCGACGGGCTCAAGCCCGTGCACCGGCGCGTGCTGTTTGCCATGCACGAGCTCTCCAACGACTACAACAAGCCCTACAAGAAATCAGCCCGTATCGTCGGTGACGTGATCGGTAAGTACCACCCCCACGGCGACACCGCGGTGTACGACGCCATCGTGCGCATGGCGCAGGATTTCTCGCTGCGCTATCCCCTGGTGGACGGGCAGGGCAACTTCGGGTCGGTGGACGGCGACAACCCGGCCGCCATGCGTTACACGGAAATCCGCATGGCGCGCATCACCCACGAGCTGCTGGCGGACATCGACCGCAACACGGTGGATTTCGGGCCCAACTACGACGGCGCGGAAAAAGAACCGCTCATCCTGCCCGCCAAGTTTCCCAACCTGCTGGTGAACGGCTCGTCCGGCATCGCGGTGGGCATGGCCACCAACATTCCGCCCCATAACCTGGGCGAAGTGGTGGACGCCTGCCAGGCACTGCTGGCCAACCCCGACATCTCCATCGAAGACCTGATCGCCATCGTGCCGGCGCCGGACTTTCCCACGCGCGGCATCATCTACGGCACGGCTTCGGTGCGCGAAGGCTATCTCACGGGCCGCGGACGCGTGCTCATGCGCTCGCGCACCCACGTGGAAGACGTGGACCGCGCCGGCGGGCGGCAGGCCATCATCGTGGACGAGCTGCCCTACCAGGTCAACAAGGCCAATCTCATCATCAAGATCGCCGAGCTGGTGCGCGAAAAGCGCATCGAAGGCATTTCCGACCTGCGCGACGAGTCCGACAAGTCGGGCATGCGCGTGGTGATCGAGCTCAAGCGCGGCGAAGTGCCGGAAGTGGTGCTCAACAACCTGTTCAAGCTCACCCAGTTGCAGGAATCCTTCGGCATGAACATGGTGGCGCTGGTGGACAACCAGCCGCGCCTGCTCAACCTCAAGCAGTTCCTCGAAGCGTTCCTGCGCCACCGGCGCGAAGTGGTGACGCGGCGCACGGTGTTCGATCTGAACAAGGCGCGCGAACGGGCGCACATCCTGGAAGGCCTGGCGGTGGCGCTCTCCAACGTGGACGAAATCATCGCGCTCATCAAGGCCTCCGCCTCGCGCGCGGTGGCGCGCGAAGCCCTCATGGCGCGTCCCTGGCGCTCCGAACTGGTGGCCGAGATGCTGGCGCGCGCGCCGGAAAACGCTTCGCGCCCCAGCGGGCTGGCCGCGCTGTATGGCCAGCAGGCCGATGGCTACCACCTGTCGGAAACCCAGGCCGTGGCCATCCTGGAAATGCAGCTGCAGCGCCTGACCGGGCTCGAGCAGGAAAAAATCCGCGATGAATACCGCGACGTGATGGAACGCATCGCCGACCTGCTGGACATCCTGGCCCATCCGGAGCGCATCACCCGCATCATTTCCGAGGAACTCACTTCCGTCAAGGACACTTTTGGCGACGCGCGCCGCAGCGAAATCGTCGTCAATGCGGAAGACCAGATCGG
>JAJZPY010000126.1 GCA_021811005.1 Pseudomonadota bacterium | reverse complement strand
AATTCGATGCGGCCATGCTGTCAGAAACCTTGCGCCCATTGCTGGCATCATAGCGTTTTTTTGGAGATTCACTGTGGTTGACGCAAACATGAAATTTCTGGTTGTGGACGATTTTTCCACCATGCGCAGGATCGTTCGCAATCTCTTGAAAGAATTGGGTTTTACCAATGTCCAGGAAGCCGAGGACGGCGTTGATGCACTGCAAAAGCTGACCGGCGGCAATTTCGAGTTTGTTGTTTCGGACTGGAATATGCCCAACATGACCGGCATCGATCTGCTGAGAAAAATCCGCTCGGATCCTGAGCTCAAGCACCTGCCGGTCCTGATGGTGACTGCCGAAGCCAAGAAGGAAAACATCATTGAAGCTGCCCAAGCCGGAGCGAGCGGCTACATTGTCAAACCTTTTACCGCGGCAACACTGGACGAAAAACTGAAGAAGATTTTTCAAAACATGCAGAAGTGAACCCAGCCATGACCTCAAATTCCGCCGACAATCAAGACAGCGAAAGCCTGGAGGCGCTGTTCGACAGCATCATCGCGTCCCAGGCCCCTGCCCGTCCGGCACCTTCTCCCGGATCTGGCGCGGCCAATGATGCTTCGGACAAGGTGTTCAACCAGTTGGGTATCATGACCCGCACCCTGCACGACAGCTTGCGTGAATTGGGGTTGGACAAAAGCATTGAGTCGATGGCTTCTTCCATTCCCGATGCGCGTGACCGTCTGAGCTACGTGGCGGCCATGACGGAACAGGCTGCCGAGCGCGTGCTCAATGCCACCGATGCCGCCCAGCCGATCGTCAACAAAATGGAAGCGGATGCCCACCAGCTCGCAGCCGACTGGCAAAAACTGTATGACCGCCAATTGAGCGTGGACCAGTTCAAGGCGCTCGCGACCCGCACCCACGCTTACCTGACGGAGTTGCCCAAGCAGGCCAAGGCAACCAATGCCTTTCTCCTTGAAATCATGATGGCCCAGGACTTCCAGGATTTGACGGGGCAGGTCATCAAGAAAATCGTGGAAGTGACGAAGCAGATGGAACAGCAGCTCGTATCCCTGCTCGTAGAAAACGCACCTTCGACCATCAAGATCGATCAGGGGCTTTTGAATGGTCCCGTGATCAACCCGCAGGGCAACCCGGACGTGGTCACCAGCCAGGACCAGGTCGACGAACTGCTGGAAAGCCTGGGATTCTGACCATCATGAACGATTTTGCAGGCATGGAAGATCTTCTGCAGGATTTCCTGCAAGAATCCTCTGATTTGCTGTCGGATGTGGACAGCAAGCTGTTGAGCCTCGAGCAGGCGCCCAACGACAGCAGCCTGCTCAATGATATTTTCAGGGGGTTCCACACCATCAAGGGCGGTGCCGGATTCCTCAACGCCACAGAACTGGTGTCCCTGTGTCACCTCACGGAAAACCTGTTCGATCGCCTGCGCAATGGCCAGATGAGGGTCGATGCCAACATCATGGACGCCATCCTGGCAGCCACCAGCGAAATACGCCACATGTTTGGCGCACTGTCGCAAGGCAAGCAACCCGGTGGCGCCCCCACGCAACTCATCACCTCGCTGGAAGCCGCCCTGAGCGGAAAGGCCTCACCTGCCGCGGCAGCGCCCCCGGCCAAGCCGGCTCAACCGGCAGCACAGGCATCGTCATCGTCCGATGGCGGCCCCGACTGGAATGCGCTGTATGCGGCCGTGACCGGTACTGAGCAGCCTGCGCTGCCCGCGGCCGACGCCCTTTCCCGGACGCCAGCGAGCGCCGCTCCTGCAGAAGCGTCCGCCGAGCCCGAACCCCAGATCGACCTGGAACGCCTCAAGACCAGCGCTTTCGGACGACGTGCCACGGACGTTCCGGGCAACAACGCGACCACCGACCGGCGCCGGGATTCGGACGGCGGCAAGGAAAACACCATTCGCGTCGACACCGAGCGCCTGGATCAGGTGCTCAACCTGTCCGGTGAAATCGGCCTCACCAAGAACCGCCTCAATCAGCTGCGTACGGAAATCCTGCTGGGCACCACAGATCCCGCCACGCTAAGGGCACTGGACGAGGCGGTCAACCAGCTCGACATGCTGGTGGTGAGCCTGCAAAACTCGGTCATGAAAACACGCATGCAGCCCATCGGCCGCCTGTTCAAGAAATTCCCGCGCCTGGCCCGTGATCTGGCACGGCAATTGGGCAAAGAAGTCGAACTGGTTCTGTCGGGTGAAGAAACCGAAATCGACAAGACCATGATTGAGGATCTCAACGATCCTCTGGTGCACCTCATTCGCAATGCGGTGGATCACGGTGTGGAATCCCCCGAACAGCGACGGGCGGCCGGAAAGCCGGAAAAGAGCCTGATCCATCTCCAGGCCCGCCAGGTGGGCGATCACATCATCATCAGCATTGCCGATGACGGCAAGGGCATGCACCCGGACGCCATCCGGGCCAAGGCCATTGAAAAAGGCCTCATCAGCCCTGAAATCGCCAACAATCTGGACGAGGTCCAATGTCTGGATCTGATATTCCTGCCCGGTTTCTCCACCAAAGACCAGATCTCCAGCGTTTCGGGCCGCGGCGTCGGCATGGATGTGGTCAAAACCAACATCCAGAAACTCAATGGCACCGTATCGATCCAGTCCGAAGTGGGCAAAGGCACGGTCCTGACCATTTCGCTGCCTCTCACGCTGGCCATCCTGCCGGTTCTTTTGGTGCGCCTGGGTGAGCAATCTTTTGCCGTCCCCCTGTCCATGGTGCGTGAAATCATCTCGGTCAAGCCGGAGCTGCTGCAGCATGTGGGCGGCAAAGCCAATATTGTGGTGCGCGGCGAAGTCCTGCCCGTCGTATCCCTGGCCGGCATGATCGGCTGGGAGGAATCCGGATCATCCGAAGTGGGCGTGCTCATGCACGTGGAAAATCACAGCTTCATTCTTTCGGTGGATGGCTTTGACGGGCATGATGACGTGGTCATCAAGTCCATGGACACTTTCCGTCCCAAAGGCGTTGCCGGCGTGACCATGTCGAGCGATGGGGAAATCGTCCTGATTCTGGACATCAAGGAACTGCTGGGACTGGCCTCGGCAACGGGCTAACGTCAGCCTTCCGGCGCCGCGATGATTGCGCCGGAGAATTCAGCCGCTCACGGCGCGGGATTTTTCTTGAAGCGCTGGCGCAAGGCTTCGCAAGGATCGGGGCGATCTTCCGGTGCCACCCGATAAACCGCGTCAAAAGCCGTCTCCGGCGGACTGTCGCCTGACACCCCGCCCTGCTCCAGCACCGCCACGCTCACGATTTTTGCTCCCGGGTCGAGTTGGTGCAGCCATACCGGCACTGCCAGGTCTTTTCGCAAATGCCCGTTCCCGGCCAGGAGGATGACGGGTCTTCCGCTTTCCCGATGCAGCCGGATCAGGGCTTCGGCCATGCCCTTGTCCCGCGCCCGTTGCGCTCCGGCCAGCAGCGGCAATTCCTTTTCCGGCATGAGATTGCAATGCCCTTCCCGAACTTCCTGCAGCAAGGCTGAGCGCTGTTCAGGACTCCATCGCAACGGCTCCGGAGCTGGCGGCCGCTGCCCGCTCACGATTTCTCCCAAATTTTTACGGGACAGGTTGGCAGGGTAAAGCGGCACGTTCTGCGCGATCGCAAGCGCCACGACCGGTTCATAAAGCGCCCAGCGCCAACCCTTGAAGTTGAATCCACCCGCTTCGGCCACGGCATGCACGGCCGCTGGGTCGGTTTTCTTTTCCGGTTGGCTGGCCTGCGTCAGCGCCGCCTCAAGAACTTTCTGGTGATCCAGGTCAAACTGCTCCATGGCCAGGGCCATGGGCCGTTGCGTCAGCAGCTCCTTCAGCCACTGCAGGCGCAAGGCATGCCCGTCCGCGTTGTCATGAACTTCCCCCAGCAACAGATAATCGGCACCCAAGGCTTCAGGCGGCAGTTCCGGAGCAGCCTTTCCAGGGCTTGCAAGCGCGCCCCAGGAAAGCAAACTGACCAGGAGAAAGAAGCGGATATGCATCGTCATGAAGAAATCAACCGGTCGAATACCCGTCGAAGAATAGCGGTGTGCGAAAAAAAACGCCAACTGCCGAAGCAGTTGGCGCCTTTCTGTTGCTGCTCTGGGTTATCAGAACCGGTAGTGCAGGCCGGCTGAAACACCCATGATGTGGCAACCACCCCAAGTCGTAGGACCGGCACTGCTGTAGTCCTGATACGCGAAGTTGGTTGCGTCGTGACAGTCGGTCGTCACGCCGTGGCCACCGGCACCCAGATCATAGTGCGCATTGCCATGGTTGACGGTTTCCGCCACGTTGAGGTACCAGGACAGCTGCTTGTCGATCTGGTGCTTGTAAGCCAGGCTGTACATGTCAGCCGTGTTGTCAGTCATGTACGGGCTGTAGTTATGCTGGCCACCAGGATCTCCAGGGGTCTTTCCGGCATGTCCCCAGCCGAAGTCCACTTCGCTCTTCTGACCGATGCGCTGGCTCAGGGCAAGCCAGGAACCATCGCGGCTGCGTTCGTTCTGGTATTCCAGGTACGCAGGCACGTCGCGACGCAGGCGCTCCAGCACTCCGCTGATGGTCAGGCCAAAGTCGGTGATGTATTGCGCGCCGACCTTGAAAGCCCACTCATTGGCGATATCCTGCGTGTAAGCACCAATCGGAACACCTCCAGGAACACCGCCGTTCACCGGCTGGAAGTTGACATTTGTCATGTCAAGCCAGCCAGTCGGCGCACCGATCGGGCCGCTGGTACCGCCCGCACCGTAGTAGTAACCGGTCTGGTTGTTTGCGCCAATCCCGTCACTGTTGCGGTTCACCGCCTTGTGGATTTCATAGGCGGTGGTGGCGTAGAACTTCTGGCTTTCGTAGCTGAAGGCCGCGCTCATGGCATCGGAGAAGCCGCCATCGTCGCAGTTCAGCGGCAGGTTGCCGCTGCCGGGCACGTTGCCGCCATTACAGTTGGGCGAACCGGCCGAC
>JAJZPY010000125.1 GCA_021811005.1 Pseudomonadota bacterium | reverse complement strand
ATAACCTGCTGAGGTTAGCAAATTTTCTTTCAATCCCCAAAACCGGTTGAGCCGCTGTGCGCTTGCGGTTATGCTGACAGCCTGAGGACAGGGCATCATGACACAGGATGAATTGAAACAGGCCGCCGCGCGCGCAGCACTCGACTACATTCCGCACGACGCCATTGTGGGAGTCGGCACGGGCTCCACGGTCAATTTTTTCATTGAGGAACTGGCAAAAATCAAAGGCCGGATCGAAGGGGCCGTTTCCAGCTCCGATGCCTCCACGGCCCGCCTCAAGGCGGCCGGCATTCCCGTTTTTGACCTCAATGGCGTCAATGAGCTGCCGGTCTACGTGGACGGGGCAGACGAAATCACGCCCCACCTGGCCATGATCAAAGGGGGGGGCGGGGCGCTCACCCGTGAAAAAATCGTGGCGGCAGTTGCGGAGAAGTTCGTTTGCATTGCGGACGAAAAGAAACTGGTGCCGGTGCTGGGCAACTTTCCGCTTCCGCTGGAAGTCATACCCATGGCACGCAGCCATGTGGCGCGGGAAGTGGCCCGTCTGGGCGGGCAACCGGTGCTGCGCGAAGGATACGTGACCGATAACGGCAATGTCATCCTGGACGTGCATCATCTGAACCTGCAGGATCCCGTGGCCATGGAAAGCCGCCTTTCCGCCATCACCGGCGTCGTCATGTGCGGCATTTTTGCACGCCGTCCGGCCGACGTCCTCGTCCTGGCCACTGCGCAAGGCATTCGCGTCTCGAAAAGATAGTCTGGGAGATCAGCATGGCCACTGAACACATCACCAAGCAATTTGATATTGAACTGGAAACAGTGCGCGCCAAGGTCCTGAAGATGGGCGGGCTGGTCGAGGAGCAGATCGAGCGGGCCGTGGAAGCCCTGCACATGGGCAATGTGACCATTGCCGACGAAGTCATCGCCCACGACCACCGCGTCAACGGACTGGAAGTGAGCATCGACGAAGACTGCACGCACATCATTGCGCGCCGCCAGCCGGCAGCCAGTGACTTGCGGCTGGTGCTCGCCATCATCAAGACCATCACCGACCTGGAGCGGATCGGCGACGAAGCGGAAAAAATTGCCCGCATGGCCAAGCTGATCCATGAATCGGACCGCCTGCATGCCCCGCTGCCTGTGGATTTGCGCCATGCCGCCCGTCTTGCCGTGCAGATGCTGGGGCGCGCCCTGGATGCCTTTGCGCGCCTGGACGCCAACAGCGCCATGCAGGTTTTGCGGGATGACCGGGATGTGGACGAATCCTTCCGGGGCATCCTGAGGCAGCTCATCACCTTCATGATGGAAGACCCCAGGACCATTTCCAACTCGATCGAAATCCTGTTTGCGGCCAAGGCCATCGAGCGTATCGGCGATCATGCCAAAAACATGGCGGAATACGTCATCTTCCTCGTCAAGGGAAAGGACGTCCGCCACACCTCCGTGGAAGAGATCGAACGCGCCGTAACGACCTGAACGGATTTCAGGCGCCAGGCGGCACGTAACCCGCCGCCCGCTCGGCCCCTTCGCCAAAAAAGTGGGCTTCCATCTGTTGCGCCAGGTACTGGCGTGCCTTGGCATCAGCCAGGTTCAGGCGATTTTCATTGATCAGCATTTTCTGCAGCTCGATCCACTGTTTCCACGCTTCTTCCGACACCTCATTGAAGATGCGCTGTCCGAGCGGCCCGGGATAGGGGGGGAAGTCCAGCCCTTTCGCTTCCCGTTGCAGTTTGACGCAGTACACCGTACGACTCATGGTTATTTGGCCTTTGGAGCAATGTCCGGAATCTGTTTGACGAAAACCTTGGAGCGGCGCTGAAAATTGTAAAGCGCCTGTTTGGCCTGGGGCAGTTGCTCAATGGTGGTTTCCAGGAAACCCCGTTCCGCAAACCATTGCCCCGTGCGCGTGCTGAGCAGGAAAAGCTGCCGGATCCCCTGGTCGCGCGCCTGCTGTTCCACATACCGCAACAGGTGGTCTCCCCGCCCCAGATTCCTGAATTCGGGAGTGACCGCGAGGCACGCCAGTTCGCCGGCCTCTTCCCCGGAAAACGGGTAGAGCGCCACGCACCCGATGATCCGGCCTTCGTGAAGCAACACTGAAAAACGGTCGATCTCCCCTTCCAGCAGCACCCGGCTGCGCTTCACGAGCACGCCGTCCGCTTCGAGCGGCTCGATCAACGCCAGAATGCCGGGAACATCTTCCAGGGTGGCCGGGCGCAGCACGTCGTGGGTGTCGCGCATCACCATGGTGCCCACCCCTTCCCGCGTGAACAGCTCCTGCAGCAAGGCGCCGTCCACATGCCGGGAAATCAGGTGCACGCGCGGCACGTGGCTGCGACAGGCACGCACGGCGCAAGGCAGGTAATAGGCCACGTCTTCCGGCTGGGGCTGTCCGCTTTTGAGAAGGGCTTCCGCTTCCTGGGCCGTCATTTCTGAAATGGTCTGGCCGCGGCTGTTCATCACGCCGGGCGTATCGGTCAGAAAAATCAGCTTTTCGGCACCCAGGGCAATGGCCGTTGCCGTGGCCACTTCCTCCACGGTCAGGTTGAAAATCTCCCCGGTGGGAGAATAGCCCAAGGGCGGCAACAGCACGATCTCCTCGTCGTCCAGACGGCGCCGGATGCCTTCGGCATCGACCCGGCGCACCAGGCCGGTATGCTGGAAATCCACCCCGTCCACCACGCCGATGGGGCGTGCCATGACAAAGTTGCCGCTGGCCACCCGGATGGCCGACCCGGCCATGGGAGAGTTGGCCACCCCCATGGACAGCAAGGCCTCGATTTCAAACCCGAGCGTGGCTGCCGCCTCGATGACGCAGCTCAGGGCCAGCGCATCGGTCACCCGCGTGCCATTCACGTAATGGGGCTGGACGCCGCGGGCACTGAGTCGCGCCTCTGTTTGCGGACGCGCCCCGTGCACCAGCACCAGACGCACGCCCAGGCTTTCCAGCAGGTTGAGGTCGTGGGTGAGCGCGATGAACTTTCCGTCCGCCACCACCTCGCCGCCGAAGGCGATCACGAAGGTGCGGTTCTGGAACGCGTTGATGTAGGGCGCGGCCGAGCGGAACCAGTTCACAAAGGAGTCGGATCGGGTCATGTGCCGATTATAGCGGGTGGCGGGGCCATTCTTCGACAAAATCGCCCCACCGGGCCTGCAGTGCCGAGACCAGGGCCAGGGCCGCGGTTTCCGTGCGCAAAATCCGCGGCCCCAGGCGCAGGGAGAGAAAGCCGGAAGTCCGGGCGGCGCGCTCCTCCTCTTCGGAGAGCCCGCCTTCGGGTCCGACCAGCAGGATGACAGGGCCCTCGGGAGGGATCAGCGCCTCCAGCGAAGCATCCCCGCGGGGAGACAGCATCAGCCGCAACCCGTTTTCCGGCAATTGGGCCAGCCATCCGCGCAAGGGCTGCACGGAGTCCAGCCGGGGGATCCGGTTGCGCCCCGACTGTTCGCAGGCCGCTTCGATGACGCCCTGCCAATGCCCCAGCCGTCGCCCGGCCCGCGCCTCATCCAGACGCACCACGCAGCGCTCCGCCTGCAGCGGGCTGCAGCGGGACACCCCCAGCTCGACGGCCTTTTGCAGGATCCAGTCCATTTTGTCCGTGGCGCACAGGGATTGTCCGAGCCAAACGGACAATGGCGATTCCGCTTCACGTACCTGAAATGATTCCGGAGTCACCGTGACCTGGCGTTCGACCGCGCGGCTGACGCGCACCAGATGCTCCCCTCCCGTTCCGTCGAACAGGACGAGCGCGTCACCCGTCTTGAGGCGCAGGACCTTGAGCGCATGGTGCGCCACGGCAGGCGGCAGTTGGTACTCGCCGGTCATTACCAGCGGCACGTCGATGTAGAAACGCGGCAGGGCCACTTGATCTGGAAGTGCCGGACATGAAAGGCCCTCATGCTATCATGAGCCTCATGCTTGAATCGCTCATCCAGGTCGTCAAGTCGGTCGCTCATTCAGAAATCATGCCGCGCTACCTCAAGGTGGCCCATGACCGGAAAAATGACGGCAGCCTGTTCACCCAGGCCGATCTGGCGGCCCAGGAAGCGCTGGTTGCAGCCCTTTCCAAAATCCACGACTGCCCGATTCTCGGGGAGGAAATGTCGGAAGCGCGACAGAAAGCGCTCTGGCAGGACAACCATGAGGGGGTCTGGTGCGTCGACCCCATCGACGGCACATCCAATTTTGTGCACGGCATCCCCTATTTCGCCGTATCCGTGGCGCTCATGAAAGGCGGTCGGCCGGTTTTGGGCGTGGTCTACGATCCGGTGGCAGAAGAAGCTTTTTATGCCGAAAAGGGGGGTGGGGCCTGGCTCAATGGCGTGCAGCTCCCCATCATCTCGTCCAATCCGGATTTTGCGGAAGCCATTGCCGCCGTGGATCTCAAACGCCTGCCCGAAAAGCTCGCCCTGGCTTTGGGCCATCGCCCGCCCTATGCCTCCCAGCGCAATTTCGGCGCCAGCACGCTGGAGTGGTGCTACGTGGCGGCAGGTCGCTTCAATCTCTACCTGCATGGCGGCCAAAAGCTTTGGGATTATGCCGCGGGCTCCCTCATCCTTGAAGAAGCCGGAGGCCGCTGCAGCACGCTGGAGCACGACGACTTCTGGGCAGCGCCCCCGTGGAAACGCTCAGTGATTGCCGGGCTGTCTCCCGCCCTCTTTTATGAATGGAGAGCCTGGTTGCGGGAACACCTCTAGCCCGCCTTGCGCTGCCGAACCCCCACCTGCGGCAGCATTTGCGGCGCCTGTTCCAGCAGAAACTGCTTGAATGCGCGGGCCACCGGCGACAGCCGTTTCTCGCGGTGATGCACCAGGTTCCAGTCACGCACGATGGGCAGACCGGGCACGGGCAGAATCACCAACCGCTCGGTCTCCAGTTCCAGGGTCACGGTATGTTCCGAAAGAAAGGCGATGCCCATTCCGGCGATGGCCGCCTGCTTGATGGTTTCGTTGCTGCTCATTTCCATGCGGGGTTTGACCCCCAG
>JAJZPY010000124.1 GCA_021811005.1 Pseudomonadota bacterium | reverse complement strand
TGGCGATCGCCCAGGCAATCGATGCGATGCAGCAGGGCATGCTGCTGCAACATAAAGTTTAGGAGCGCTTGTGGCAGTTACCGCTTCGAGTTCGGTTGTTTCGGCTGCGCCGGTCACGACGCAGTCGATTGACGTTTCCAGCATCGTCAGCCAGTTGATGACGGTGCAAAGTCAGCCGGTGACGCTGCTGCAGCAACAGGAAGCCAGCTACCAGACGCAGCTCACCGCGCTCGGTACCGTCAATGGTGCGCTGACCTCGTTTCAAAGCGCGGTGCAGGGCCTGACCAGCGCCAGCCAGTATCAGGCGCTGAATGCCACATCTTCCAATTCGGCTGTGGGTGTCACTGCCGCGGCCGGGGCGGCGCAAGGCAACTATTCCGTGTCTGTTTCGTCGCTTGCCCAGGCCCAGACCCTGGTTGCCGCCGGACAGACCAGCCAGACCGCGGCCATCGGCAGCGGGGCGACCACCACGCTGACCTTCAATTTTGGCACCATCAGCGGCGGTTCACTCAGCAACGGTATCTACAGCAACGCCTCGTTCCAGCAGAGCAGCAGCCCCAGCCAGACGGTGACCATCAACAGCAGCAACAACTCGCTGCAGGGCATTGCCGCCGCCATCAACGCGGCCAATATCGGCGTGTCGGCCACCATCGTGAATGACGGCAGCGCGGCGCCCTATCGCCTGGTCCTGACCGGTCCTTCGGGGCTCAGCAACAGCATGCAGATTTCGGTGAGCGGCGATGCCACCCTGAGCGGGCTGCTGAGCGAGAACCCGGCAACCACGACGCAGGATCTGACTCAAAGCACCGCCGCGCAGAATGCGCAGTTCACGGTCAATGGCATTTCCATGACCCAGAGCTCGAATACCGTTGCCAACGCAATCCAGGGGCTGACCTTCACGCTCAGCGGGGTGACCACCAGTCCGGCCTCCATCAGCGTGGCCAGCAATACCACGGGCATTGCGGCGGCGGTCAACTCCTTCGTCAATGCCTACAACGCCCTCAACAAGGCCGTCCTGGGGGTTTCCAGCTACAACAGCTCCACCAATACCGCGGGCACCCTGATGGGTGATCCCATGGTCAATGCCATTGAAACGCAGATGCATGCGGCGCTCAACAATGCCATTGCCAACACCACCAGCACCTATTCGTCGCTGGACTCCATCGGGGTGACCTTCCAGAAGGACGGCAGCCTGGCCATCGACACGACCAAGCTGAACACGGCCATCAGCACCAATGCCGGCGACATCGCCAGCCTGTTTGCCACGGTGGGGAAAGCCACCGACAGCCTGGTGAGCTATTCAACCGCCGGACCCAGCACGCAGCCCGGATCCTATGCCGTCAACGTGACCCAGCTGGGCCGGCAGGGCAGCCTGACGGGTTCGGGAACGGCGGGCTTGACCATCACCCAGGGCAGCAATGACACCCTGAATCTCACGGTGGACGGCGTGGCCACGACCATTGTCATTCCTCCCGGTACCTATACTGCGGCTTCCTTGGCCACCCAGCTGCAGTCCCTGATCAACAGCACGTCGGGGCTTGCGACGGCGGGGGAATCGGTTTCCGTGACCCAGAATTCGGGCACCCTGACCATTACGGCCAACAATTATGGGTCAGCCTCGACGGTGGCCGTGACCGGTGGCAATGCCAGCAGCACCCTGTTGGGTACGAATCCGGCGCAAATCATCGGCCAGGATGTCGCAGGCACCATCAACGGCGCCACGGCCACGGGCAACGGGCAATACCTGACGTCCACCACGGGAAACAGCAACGGCCTGGTGGTCCAGGTTGCGGGCGGCCCCACGGGCAGCCGGGGCACGGTCAATTATTCGCAAGGCTATGCCGTCACACTCAACAACATTGCCAACTCGATGCTGGATCCGCTCATTGGTCCCCTGGCGGCAGAAACCAACGGCATCAATACCAACATTTCGGACATCAACAACCAGATCACCCAGTGGCAGGCCCGTCTGGCCAACATCCAGCAGGCCCTGACACAGCAGTACTCGGCGCTGAACACGATGCTCGGCACGATGAGCCAGACCAGCTCCTACCTGACGCAACAGCTGTCACAACTTTTACGATGAGAGCGGAAATCATGAATGCGATGATGAAAGTCAAAAATTATGTTGATGTTGGCGTCGAGTCCAGCGTGCATTCCGCTGATCCCCACAAGTTGATCCTGTTGCTGTATCAGGGTGCGTTGCTGTCCCTCTCTGCGGCCAGGAACCACATGATGCGGAAGGAAATTGCCGAGAAGGGAAAATCCATTTCCCAGGCGATCTCCATCATCAATGAAGGTCTGAACGCCAGCCTGAACAAGGAGGTGGGCGGAGAGGTGGCCAAAAATCTGGCGGCACTCTACGATTACATGACCCGGCGCCTGCTTCATGCCAACCTGCACAATGACCCGGAAGCGCTGGACGAAGTGTCCAAGCTGCTGGCGGAACTGCGCGGCGCGTGGGAGACCATTCGCAAACCGGTCGCCGCGCCCGCGGAAGCCCCCGAGCCGGCAGTGCAGCAACCTTCTTCATCATTGAGCCCGGCCATGGCGCAGTATGGTGCGCGACCGGCCGTGCCGCGGGTTTATGAACGTGCCTGACGGAGTGGACGCCGCCATCCAGAATTACGAGTCCCTGTCTTCGTTGATGGGGCTCATGCGGGAAGCCGCTGCCCAGGGGCAGTGGACCCGCCTGCTCGACCTTGAAACCCGGTGCCGCCAGCATGTGGAAACCATGAAGCAGGGCGACACCCAGGCAACGCTTGATCCGGCGGCCCGCGCCAGGAAGAAGGACCTGATTCTCAAAATCCTCTCGGACGATGCCAATATCCGGCGCCATACCCAGCCGTGGATGGAACAGCTTCAACAGGCGATTCAGATTACCCGCAAAGACCAGCAAGTTCGTCAAGCCTACAGCGGCAGGTGACAGGCCGCTGCAGGCCGCGCGCCGGGAATGATCCATGCTGCCTCCCGAAATCCTGAGCGCTCTCAAGGCCTACGTGCAGTCCAGGGAGTCACTGCCGCTGCCCACCGGCGCTGCCGATGGCGCGACCTCGGAAAGCTCGTCGTTTAGCCTGGGACAGAGCATGCAGGGCACGGTGCTCGCCGAAACCTCTTCGGGTGTGTTCACGGTACGGGTGGCGCAGCAACTGGTGCAGCTCAACCTTCCTGAAACCATCCATACCGGAGATGTCGTTCAGCTGCAGGTGCTTTCACTGCAGCCCCGGCTGACCTTTGGCTTGTCCACATCGGAAAATCCCGCCTCTTCCCAGCAGCAGCTGAGCGATGCGGCACGGCTCCTGTCCAATTTGACGACGGATGCGCCCACCAACGCCTTGATCCAGAGTCCCACCCAGGCCCCCCTTCTCAGTTCCGCCAGTGCGACGCCCGCGACGGCACAACTTGCCACGCAGTTGCAGCAGGCCATTCAGGACAGCGGGCTGTTTTACGAATCCCACCAGGCGGAATGGGTGGCCGGGACGCGCACCACCGCCCGGCTGATGGCCGAGCCCCAGAACCAGCTCTCACCGCCGCCGCAGCCTGGAGTTGCCAACCCGCTCCGCCCGGGGCCGGCAGAGATGCTGCCATCCCAGGCGCTTCAGTCCCTGGCCGCCCCTGCCTTGCCCACCCAGTCCCCCATGTTGCCAGGGGCCGCGAATCCGCCGGGGGGTACTCCGGCGATGGCCGGACACAATCCTGCGGTGCCCCCCCATCTTCAGCCCCTGGTGCAGCAACAGCTTCAGGCCCTGGAAACCGGCCATATCCTGTGGCAGGGGCAATTTTTTCCGGGCCAGAACATGCAATGGGAAATCTGGCAACAGCCTGAACAGGGCGGCGGAGGACAGGCGGCGGAGCCGCAGGCAGCCCAGTGGGCCACATCGATCAAGCTGGACCTGCCACACCTGGGATTGGTGAACGCCCGGCTCCAATGGTCTGCGGCCGGAGTCCAGGTCGGGCTGACGGCCGGATCGGCGCAAACCCTGGCGCTGATGAACCAGTCCCGGCCGCAGTTGCTGTCGGCCCTGGCGGCGGCCGGCGTGACGGTTTCAGGCGCCACCCTGGGAATGGCTGATGAACCGGCCCCCTGACCCCAAGCGCCAGACGGCGGTTGCCCTGGCCTACCAGAGCCAGGACAGCGCCCCCCGGGTGGTGGCCAAAGGTCGCGGTCTGGTGGCCCAGGCCATCATTGCGCGCGCGCGTGAACATGGGGTATTCGTGCATGAGTCCGAAGAGCTGGTGAGCTTGCTCATGCAAGTGGAACTGGATCGGCAGATCCCGTCGGAACTGTACCTGGCCGTTGCCGAATTGCTGGCTTGGCTGTATCGTCTGGAGCGCGGAGAAGCCGAACTGAGCGAGAAACCGAAGTGATGAATCACGAAGTGCCATTGACCATTGAGCTGTTTCCGGGCGGAGACGATGAGGAGTTCAGAATCGCCTCGCCCCGGGAAATCCGCTTCATCATGCACGACATTGAAAAGCAGGCGTCCCGCGCAGCGCTCTACTACGACAAGCGCAAGGAATTCATCCTGACTTCGGTGGTGGACGTGGATGACGACGGCGTCTGGCTGGATGCGTCCCAAAGCCATGAAGAAAACATCAAGATCGCCGGCAGCGGACGCTGCATCGTCGTGAGCTCGCACCATCAGGCCAAGGTGCAGTTCGAAGTGGAAGCGGCGGAGCTCACCGAGCTGGAGGGTCTGGAAACGTTCTATATCCCCATGCCGGACGAACTGTTGCGCATCCAGCGGCGCGATTTTTTCCGGCTCCATTTGCCGGCCGGGGTGCTCAAGTGCAAGTTGCAGTTGGGGGGAGATCCTCCGCGCGAGAGGTCATTGAGGGTGCGTGACATCAGCCGGGGCGGAGTTGCCTTGTACTGCGATGAGCATGACGCGGATTTGCAGCCCGGAAAAACGATTGAACGCTGCACCATGCGCCTGGATGAAGACACGGAACTGACTTTTGGGCTCCAGGTCCGTTACTTTTCAATCACGCCAT
>JAJZPY010000007.1 GCA_021811005.1 Pseudomonadota bacterium | reverse complement strand
GCGCGTCCCCGTGAAAAGATAGGCGTGATGCAGCCGTCCGCTTTCCAGGGCGTTGCGCAGCGCCCGTACCACATGCTCCTGGCCCACCAGCTCGGCAAAGGAGCGGGGGCGCCATTTGCGGGCCAGCGCCTGGGATGCGGTCATGGCGGGCGTTGCCTCTTCAATACCAGTGGCTCAGGCGGATCTGGTAGAAATTGATGCCCGGATTGGGGTTCTGCAAGCCGGCGTTGGACAGGTGCTGCAGGCGGGCCATGAGGTCCCAGTCATGATGTTCGCCGAAGGAAACGCCGGCCCCCACATGATCGCCAAACTGGAAATGGGTGCTCATGTCGCGTCCCGCGTAGATCTGATGGTCGCTGATGTAATGCACGCCGACGGCCGCTTCCAGGAACGGTGACAGGGGCCCCAGGGTTCCTGAAGGACGCAGGCGCCACACCGGCGTGAAACCGAAATCGGTCACGTCATGATTGCCTCCCGCCGGATTGTGGGGGCTCCAGCGTCCCAGGCTGACATCCCAGTAGCCGCTCAGGTACCAGGCACTGTCCGCAAACCAGCGGGCATCCCAGGCGCGCGACCAGGACAGGCGCGCCATGTCCGTGTGGTAGCCATAGCCCGCTTCGACCGAAACGGCATCCGCGGCCCAAGCCGCTGTTGCAAAAGGAAGACAGAGAAGAAACCAGGCAAAATGCAGACGTCGTGTCATCGTTATATATTCCCGGAGAGATCGCTCATGGCGCTTAAAACAGGGTGGCGAGCCCTACCCCCGGCACTTGCAGGACATAGCTGTGGCTGCTTCCTTCCGGACCTGACCAGGTTTACTACACTGCAATGCGGGGAGGCCCGCCAGACCGTGAGGATGCTGGAAATTGCGCTGGAATTCAAGCGCTTCTTACTGGGCAGTCCAGCCCCCGTCGATGCTGAGACTGGCGCCGCGGATCTGGTTGGCCGCAGCGGAGCACAGAAACACGGCCAGGCCACCGATTTCTTCCGGAGTCGTGAACTCGCCTGAAGGTTGTTTTTCAAGAAGCAGCCGCTGTTTGGCCTGGAGCGGGGACAATCCTTCCTGTGCGGCCAGCGCATCGATCTGCTTTTGCACCAGCGGAGTCAGCACCCAGCCGGGGCAGATGGCATTGCAGGTGATGCCGCTCTGCGCGGTTTCCAGCGCAGTCACCTTGGTCAGCCCCACGATGCCATGCTTGGCCGCCACGTAGGCCGCCTTGTGGACGGAAGCCACCAGTCCGTGTGCCGACGCGATGTTGATGATCCGTCCCCAGCCCCGCTCGCGCATGAGGGGCAACGCCCTGCGCGTGCTGTGAAAAGCCGCCGAAAGGTTGACGGCAATGACGGCATCCCAGCGGTCCTCCGGAAAGGCTTCGAGCGGCGCCACATGCTGGATGCCGGCATTGTTGACCAGAATGTCGACACTCCCCCAGCGGCGGGCTGCGGCATCGACCAGCGCGGCGATTTCGTCCGGCTGCTGCATGTCGGCGCCGTGATAGCCGATTTCCGAACTGCTTTCCCGTTCCAGTTCAACGCGCAAGGCCTCGATGGCCTGGGCATCGCCGAAACCGTTGAGCATGACGTTGGCCCCGGATTGGGCCAGCGCGCGGGCAATACCCAGGCCGATTCCGCTGGTCGATCCCGTGACGACGGCCGTTTTGCCTTTCAGCATGGCGTTTCCTTTTGATGGTTTCCCGGAATGTTTGCGATGCCCGGGCCTGCCCCGTCCCTAATCGGTCAGGTCCAGCAAATGCCCCAGCCGTTCCTGCTTGGCCTTGAGATATCGCAGGGATTCTTCGTGCGGCTTGATCAGCAAGGGAACCCGTTCCACCACCTGCAGCGCGCCCTGCTCCAGTTGGGCCACTTTTTCGGGGTTGTTGGTGAGCAGCCGGATCGTGGTCAATCCCAGCTTTTCCAGAATGGCCGCCGCAGCGGCATAGGTGCGGGCGTCGATGGGCAGCCCCAGGTGCAGGTTGGCATCCACGGTGTCGAGCCCGCGGTCCTGCAAGCGATAGGCGGCCAGCTTGCTGGTCAGGCCGATGCCGCGCCCTTCCTGCCCGCGCAGGTACACCAGCACGCCGCGCCCTTCGCGCGCAATCAGGTCCAGCGCCAGATGCAGCTGCGGTCCGCAATCGCAACGCACGGACCCCAGGACGTCCCCCGTCAGGCATTCCGAATGGATGCGCACCAGCACATTGGATTGCCCGGCCACTTCGCCCATCTGGAGCACGAGATGCTCCTGTTCGCCGCAATGAAACGTGCGCACGCGGAATTCGCCATGGGTCGTGGGAAGCCTGGCCCAGGGGCCATCGAAATCTGAATCGGTCACGCAGCGTCCGTTTTGGAGATGATCAGGGTTCATGGAGCGGGACGCTTCATGATACCAGAGCCGCCCGGCTGCCCGGAACTATCGGCTTGGGGCATAATCCAACCCGCATCGCCTGAAAAACACCCGAACCGGTACCTGACCATGTCCGCACCCCGACTATCCCTGATCGTTGCCATGACCGAAAACCGGATCATCGGCGCCAACAACGCCATGCCCTGGCATCTGCCTGCCGATCTGGCCTTTTTCAAGGCAACCACCCTGGGACACCCCGTGATCATGGGCCGCAAAACGTTCGAGTCGATCGGCCGCGCCCTTCCCGGACGGCGCAACATCGTGGTGTCGCGCAATCCCGGCTATCTGGCCGAAGGTTGCGACACCGTCACCGACATGGCGCAGTCCCTGCAACAGGCCGGTCCGGCTCCCGAGATTTTTGTGATCGGCGGCGCCCAGCTGTTCGAATTGGCGCTTCCGCAAGCCCACCGCATCTACCTGACCCGAATTCATGCCACCCTGGACGGGGACACGTTTTTCCCTGAGCTGGATGCCGCCGAATGGCAGGAAATCTCCCGTCAGCATCACCCCCGGGATCCGAAAAACGCTTTCGATCTCACGTTTCTCACCCTGGAACGTCGCGCTTAATCCGGGCTTTTCTTCGGGGCCGGCTTCTTCCGGGGCGTGGCCGCAGTTTCCGCTGCGCCGGCTTCCTGCCCTTTCATGAACGACCAGGGCCAGAAGGCCGGGTTGAGGAAGGGATTGTCGACGCCCGGCGCGCCCGCCGCCGACTGCTTTTCGCTGCCTGCCGGCGCCGGCGTCAGCAGGGCACGCTGGTATTCCAGGGCCTTGATGGTCAGTTCCAGCATGCCCAGGTGGGTGTTGAGCCAATGCTTGACGGTATGGAGCTCGCCCAGCTTCTTGTCGATGTCCTCCTGGCTGAGCCCCGCCATCATGAGGTTCTGCATGGGAAATGCCATCGGATTGATCATCTTCTGGAACATTTCAAAAATTTCGCCGGGTTTGCTTTCTTCCGCCATGATCACCCCATGCCGTGAATGAAGTCCCTGATCTGCGGGTAGATCGTTTCCCTGAAACGGCGCCCGCTGAAAATACCGTAATGCCCCACGCCCGGGGCCATCAGGTGGCGCTGCCGCGCAACCGGAATGTTGATGCAAAGGTCATGGGCGGCCGCCGTCTGCCCATTGCCTGAAATGTCGTCCAGCTCTCCTTCCACCGTCAGCAGGGCCGTGCGGCGAATCGCTTCCGGCCGCACCCGTTCACCATCGCACTGCAGGGTGCCGTGCGCCAGGTCATGGCGGTGGAACACGCGTTCCAGCGTTTCCAGGTAATACTCGGCCGGCAGGTCCATCACCGCGTTGTATTCGTCATAGAACGCGCGATGCGCGTTGGCGCTGTCGCCATCCCCCTGCACCAGATGATGGTAGAAATCGCGGTGGGATTCGATGTGGCGCCCCGGGTTCATGGCCACGAACCCGGCGTGCTGAAGGAAACCCGGATACACGCGGCGCAGATAGCCCGGGTACTTGGCTGGCACGCGGCAAATGACGCGTTGCTCGAACCAGGACAACGGCCGCGCCTTGGCGAAATTATTGACCGTGGTGGGGTTTCTGCGAGTGTCGATGGGGCCGCCCATCATGACCATGGATTGCGGCTGCACCGCTTCATCCCGGGCGGCCATGAGGGCAATGGCCGCCAGCGCCGGAACCGTGGGCTGGCAAACGGAAACCACGTGCACCGCCGGCCCCAGATGCCGGATAAAGCCGGATACCGTGCGCACGTAATCGTCAAAATGAAACGGGCCTTCGGACAGCGCCACCTGTTTTGCGTCGCGCCAGTCGGTGACGTAAACGTCGAAATCGGGCACGAAAGCGCGCACGGTATCGCGCAGCAGCGTCGCAAAATGCCCGGACAAGGGGGCCAGCAACAGCACCGGAGGCTGCCCTGAAAACCGGCCCACCTTGACGAAGCGTCGCAGTTCGCAGAAAGGCTGCTCCCGCACGACCTGCTCCACCACGGCGACCGCTTCCCCGTCCACCCGGGTTTCATGAATGCCAAACACCGGCTTTTCGTAGCGCTGGGTGGCACGCAGCAGCAGCTCGGACGCGGCCGACATCATGCGCCCTGCCGGTGTGTAGCTGAGGGGGCTGTACGGGCTGCCGTAGAGGTCTGCCGTCGATCGCGTCCACAGGTTCAAGGCGGCGAAGGAGGCGTGCTGCAATTCGTGAAGTTCGTATAACATGGAGCTTCTCTGAACGTTGTTGCGAGAATCATGATACCTGAGAAGAAAGGGATGGAACATTCGAGCCCCAAGCTCGAGTCTGACGCGCTGTACCCAAAAATCGAACCCTACGAATACGGCTGGCTGGAAGTCAGCCCCCTGCACAAGGTTTACTGGGAACAGTGCGGCAATCCCAATGGCGTTCCGGTGGTTTTTCTGCACGGTGGTCCGGGCGCCGGCGCCGGCCCCATGCATCGACGCTTTTTCGATCCCGACCACTACCGCATCATCATTTTCGACCAGCGCGGCGCCGGCCGCTCCCGCCCCCTGGGTGAAATCCGCGAAAACACCACGCCGCTGCTGATCGAGGACATGGAACGCCTGCGCGAGCAATTCGGAATCGAACGCTGGCTGGTTTTTGGCGGCTCCTGGGGCAGCACCCTGGCGCTGGCGTACGCGGAAGCCCATCCACAACGTTGCCTGGGCCTGATCCTGCGCGGCATTTTCCTGTGCCGCCCCGCCGAAATCGAATGGTTTTTATATGGCCTGAAAGCGATTTTTCCGGAAGCCTGGCGAACCTTTGCCCACTACATTCCGGCCGAGGAGCGCAGTAATCTGCTGCGCGCCTACCATGAGCGGCTGATGCATCCCGATCCCGCCGTGCACATGCCCGCGGCCCGCTACTGGGGCAGTTACGAAGGGTCCTGCTCAACCCTCCTGCCCAGCCCGGACACGGTGGCCCATTTCTCGAGCGACCCCGTGGCCCTGGGGCTCGCGCGCATCGAAGCGCACTACTTCACCCACGACATTTTCCTGCCACCCAACAGCCTGCTCGACAACATCCGGCGCATTGCCCACATTCCTGCCGTCATCGTCCAGGGGCGCTACGACGGCGTGTGCCCCATCATCACGGCCGATGACCTGCACCGGGCCTGGCCGGAGGCGGAATACATCGTCGTGCCCGATGCCGGGCACTCCGCTTTCGAACCGGGAATACAGAAAGAGCTGGTGCGTGCCGCCAACCGCTTCAGGCAAAAGCTTCAGGCAGCCGCGCCGCTGGCCAGCACCTGATAGAGATCCACCAGAATTCCGGCCGTTGCGCCCCAGATGTTGTGCTGCTGCCAGGGAATGGCGTAGTACTGGCGCAAACGGCCGTTTCTGACGTCCTGCTGCAGCACATGCCGTGACGGATCGAAGAAATACACCAGCGGGACTTCGAACACTTCAGCCACTTCGGAAGGATCCGGGGCCAGAGCGAATGGCGGGGAAACCCATCCCACCACGGGCACCACGCGATATCCGGTGGGAATGAAATATTCCCGCAAGGCGCCCAGCAGTTCCACCCGTTGCCGGGGCAGCCCGATTTCCTCTTCCGTTTCGCGCAGGGCCGTTGCCACAACCGAGCTGTCCTCGGGCTCCACCCGACCACCGGGAAAACTGATTTGCCCCGCATGGTCGCTCAGGTGGTCCGTGCGGCGCGTGAGCAGCACCTGGATGCCCTCCGGCCTGGCCACCAAAGGGACCAGCACCGCCGCCGGTTTGGCGGCGACACAGGCTTCTTCGCTCATCATGAGGCGGCCATCGAAATGCGGCACATCCTCCTGGCTGGAAAGGCACGCCCTGAGCCAGGCTTTCAGCTCTTCCGGGGCCCCTGCAAGGAGGGCCGGATCCAGCAGCGACTGGAGGGCTGCCGTCATGTCCTGTTATCCCAGCAGGGGCACGATCATCAGGGCCACGATGTTGATGATCTTGATCATCGGATTCACGGCCGGCCCTGCCGTGTCCTTGTAAGGATCGCCCACGGTGTCGCCGGTCACGGCCGCCTTGTGCGCTTCCGATCCCTTGCCGCCAAAGTGGTCGTCTTCGATGTACTTTTTGGCGTTGTCCCAGGCCCCGCCTCCCGTGGTCATGGAAATGGCCACGAACAGTCCGGTGATGATGGTTCCCATCAGCACGCCGCCCAGGGCTTTCGGACCCAGAAGCAACCCCACCACCACCGGAACCAGAACCGGCAGCAGGGAAGGCAGGATCATTTCCTTGATGGCCGCCCGCGTCAGCAAATCAACCGCCTGCGTGTAATCGGGCTTTTGCGTGCCGGTCATGATGCCGGTCATCTCACGAAACTGGCGCCGCACCTCCAGCACCACGGCCCCGGCGGAACGCCCCACGGCCTCCATGGCCATGGCGGCAAAAAGGTAGGGAATCATGCCGCCAATGAACAACCCCACGATCACCATGTGGTCGGACAGGTCAAAAACCGTTTCGTGACCGGAAGCGCTGGCCAGCTGATGGGTGTAGTCGGCAAACAGGACCAGGGCGGCCAGGCCGGCCGATCCGATCGCGTACCCTTTGGTCACGGCTTTGGTGGTGTTGCCCACCGCGTCGAGGGGATCGGTGATGTCGCGAATCGCCGGCGGCAGGCCCGACATTTCCGCGATCCCGCCCGCGTTGTCCGTGATGGGGCCGTAGGCATCGAGCGCCACCACGATGCCGGCCATGGACAGCATGGAGGTGGCCGCGATGGCGATGGCGTACAGTCCGCCCAGCGCATACGCGCCCAGAATCCCCAGGCAGATCACGATCACGGGCGCCGCCGTCGCTTTCATGGAGACGCCGAGGCCGGCGATGATGTTGGTGGCGTGCCCCGTGGTGGAAGCCTGGGCCACGGTTTTGACGGGAGCGTATTCGGTGGCCGTGTAGTACTCGGTGATCACCACCAGGGCGGCGGTCACGGCCAGCCCGATGAGGGAGGCCAGCCACAGGTTCATGACGGAAATGCCTGCGGGATTGACGCCCATCAGCACGTCGGTGATCGGATAAAACGCCGCCGCCGCGATGACGCCGGCCACGATCAGGCCGCGGTAGAGGGCATTCATGATCTTTCCGCCTTCGCGGGCCTTGACGAAATAGGTGCCCACGATGGAAGAAATGATGGAAACCCCGCCCAGCGCCAACGGATAGGCCAGCGCGTTGCTGAAGCCTTTCATGACGAGCGCGCCCAGCAGCATGGTGGCGATGATGGTGACGGCGTAGGTTTCGAACAGGTCGGCGGCCATGCCGGCACAGTCACCCACGTTGTCGCCCACGTTGTCGGCAATCACGGCCGGGTTGCGCGGATCGTCCTCGGGAATGCCCGCTTCCACCTTCCCCACCAGATCGGCGCCCACATCCGCCCCCTTGGTGAAAATCCCGCCGCCGAGGCGAGCGAAAATGGAAATCAGCGATCCTCCGAAGGCGAGTCCCACCAGGGGCGAAGCATCTGCGACGGTACCGGCCGGCGCCATGCCCTGGAGAATGGCGTAGTATCCGGCGACACCCAGCAACCCCAGCCCCACCACCAGCAGCCCGGTGACCGCTCCGCCACGGAACGCCACCGACAGCGCAGCGTTAAGTCCGTCGTGCGCTGCCTGGGCCGTTCGCACGTTGGCGCGCACCGACACGTTCATGCCGATGAAGCCTGCCGCTCCCGAAGCCACCGCGCCGATCGCAAACCCGATGGCGGTCTTGGCCCCAAGCCCCAGAAAAATCAGGACAAAAAGCACGGCCCCCACAATGCCGATCGTCATGTACTGCCGACGCAGGTAGGCCGAAGCGCCTTCCTGGATGGCTGCGGCAATTTCCTGCATGCGCGCATTGCCATTCGGTCTGGAGAGAACCCATTGATAGGAAGTGAACCCGTAAATCAGAGCCAGGACTGCACAAACCAGGGCAAACAGTACACCTTGCGACATAGTGATCTCCCTTATTTTTATGCTGCAGGACGCTACACTTTGAACGTGGTTTTCAACTTCTTCGGGACGGCGACATTCCTCAGGGTGACGTAATCGGGCAATCCGTTTTTAAACGGAGGGTAATCTTCTCCGGCGATCAGGGGCTCCAGGTAGCGGCGGCACTTGGCCGTGATGCCGAACCCGTCCGGGGTGATGAAATCGCGCGGCAGCATCTTCTCGCGGTTGGCCACATCGGCCAGGGGCACCATGCCCACTTTCCAGGCATAGGGGCGATTGGACGTGCGCACGATGATGGGCATGACCGCGTTGTGGCCACGCAGCGCAAACTCCACGGCCGCCTTGCCCATGGCGTAGGCCTGGGCCACGTCGGTTTTGGACGCGATATGGCGGGCCGCCCGCTGCAGGTAATCGGCCACGGCCCAGTGGTACTTGTGGCCCAGCTGTTCGCGCACCAGGTTGGCGATGACCGGAGCCACGCCCCCCAGTTGTGCATGACCGAACGCATCGCGCAGGCCGCTTTCCGAAAGAAACCTGCCTTCGGGGTCGCGCAGGCCTTCCGACACGCCGATCACGCAGTAGCCTTTCTGCTTCACGGTTTCATCCACGCGCGCGAGAAACTTTTCCCGTTCAAAGGGAATTTCAGGGAACAACAGGATGTGCGGCGCCTGTCCGGGCTTTTCCGCAGCCAGCCCGCAAGCGGCCGTGATCCACCCCGCATGGCGACCCATGACTTCCAGCACGAACACGCGGGTGGATGTCCTGGCCATGGAGGCCACGTCAAAGGCCGCTTCACGAATCGAAGTGGCCACGTATTTGGCCACGGAACCGAACCCGGGGCTGCAGTCGGTGAGCGGCAAATCATTGTCCACGGTTTTGGGAACGCCCACGCACACGATCGGGTACCCGAGCTGCTCGCCGATCTGGGACACCTTGTGTGCCGTATCCTGCGAATCCCCTCCGCCGTTGTAGAAAAAATAGCGGATGTCATGGGCACGGAACACTTCGATCAGGCGTTCGTATTCGGCCCGGTTCTGCTCGAGGGATTTGAGCTTGTAGCGCGCCGAGCCGAACGCGCCGGCCGGGGTATGACGCAGGGCGCGGATGGCGGCATCCGATTCCTTGCCGGTGTCGATAAGCTCTTCGGTGAGCGCGCCCAGGATGCCGTTGCGTCCGGCATAGAGCTTGCCGATGCGGTCACTGTGCTTGCGCGCGGTTTCGATCACGCCACAGGCGCTGGCGTTGATGACGGCAGTGACGCCGCCGGATTGGGCATAGAACGCGTTAGGCTTTTTGGCCATGAACTCTCCCGCGCCTGACAGGCATCACGGCTGCAATGCCTGGAAAATGGCATCGCGGATCAATTCCACGTTGCCCACGCCCGCCACTTTGACATAAACCGGCGCATGGGTGTCTCCGCTGGCTGCCCACTTGGCATAATAATCCACCAGCGGGCGGGTCTGGGCATGATAGACCTCGAGGCGCTTGCGCACGATCTCTTCGCGATCGTCGTCACGTTGCATCAGGTCTTCGCCCGTCACGTCATCCTTGCCGGAAACGCGCGGCGGGCTGTGTTCGGTGTGATAAACGCGGCCGGAGGACAAATGCACGCGCCTTCCGGACATGCGGGAAATGATTTCGGCATCGTTCACATCGATTTCCACCACGTAGTCGAGCCGCACTCCGGCGTCCCGCATGGCCTGTGCCTGGGGAATGGTGCGCGGAAAACCGTCGAACAGGAAACCGTGGGCACAGTCTGGTGCGGCGATGCGATCCTTCACCAGACCGATGATGATGTCATCCGAAACCAGGCCGCCGCTGTCCATGACTTTCTTGGCCGCAAGTCCGAGCGGGGTGCCCGCCTTGACGGCCGCGCGCAGCATGTCGCCCGTGGAAATCTGGGGAATGCCGAAGCGCTCCTTGATGAAAGCGGCCTGCGTTCCCTTTCCGGCACCGGGTGCCCCCAACAAAATCAACCGCATGTGTACTCCCTGGTACTGCTTTTCTTCTGGTTAATGCGAAAACCTACCTTGAAACCCCACGGTGGTCAAATAATTGGCGCACGCGCTCCAAATCTTCCGGCGTATCCACCCCCGGCGCCGGTGCCCGCTCCGTCGTCACCACCGCAATGCGGTAGCCATGCCAGAGGGCCCGCAGTTGTTCCAGCGCTTCGAAGGTTTCCAGCGGCGAACGCTCGAGGGACGCGAAATCCTGCAGGAAAGACGCCCGGTAGGCATAAAGCCCCACATGATGCCATGCCGGCAGGCCGCTCGGCCAGTGGCCCAGCGCGCCCTGGAAGGCATCGCGCGGCCACGGAATGGGCGCCCGGCTGAAATAGAGCGCTTCGCCGGCACGATTCATGACCACCTTGACGGCGGTGGTGCTTTCGAAATGCGCCCGGTCGTGAATGGGGTAGCAGGCCGTGGCCATGGCACAGTGGGGGCTGTCGGCCAGTTTGGAGGCGACCGCCCTGATGGCTTCAGGCGCCATCAGGGGTTCGTCCCCCTGGACGTTGACGATCAGTGCCCCGGAGGGCAACGCCAGCAGGCGAACGGCTTCGGCCAGCCGGTCCGTTCCGGTTTCGTGATCGGCCCGGGTCATGACGGCTTCCACGCCGGCGTCTTGGGCCGCCAAGGCAATGGCCTCATGGTCGGTTGCCACCACCACCCGCTCCGCCCCGCTTTCCCGCGCGCGCAACGCACAGTGAATGACCATGGGGCGGCCACCGATGTCAGCCAGCGCTTTTCCCGGGAAACGGGTGGAACCCATGCGGGCCGGCACGATGGCCGTGAAGGAAGGCACTAGGCTTCCTCGAGGTCGTCGAGGCGTCGCGCCTCCTCTTCCAGCATGACGGGAATGCCATCCCTGATCGGAAAAGCGAGACGACAAGGGGAGCAGACCAGTTCCTGGCGCGCGGGCCGGTGCAACAGCGGCCCCTTGCACAACGGGCACACCAGTATTTCAAGCAGTCGTCGGTCCATGTCCTCTCCGTCGCAGGGTTTGATCCACCAGCGCCACCAGCGCAGGATCCAGCGCAGCCTCCACCGGCAGCATCCAGCTTTCCGGCAGGGCAAACTTCCGGCATTTTATCCCATCTTTTTCAGTCATCAGCAGCGGAGCTGCCGGCTCGAAGGCCAATTCGTCGCGACGGAACGGGTGATGGTCGGGGAACGGGTGGGCCATGACGGCAATTCCCAGGGTTTCCAGCAACCTGAAAAAGCGCTGCGGATGACCGATGCCGGCCACCGCATGGGCTGTCTTCCCGGAAAAATGATCCACATCGCAGGTGCGGTCGCTGCCGTCGAGAGAAAGCCAGCGCGTGGGACGCAGCGCCATCCCGAACTGGGGAACGCGCAGGGAAAGCGGGTGGCGCGCAGGACCGTTGGTGACCACCGCGTCCACCGTGTCCAGACGCGCCCGCGGCTCGCGCAGGGGCCCCGCAGGCAGCAGCGCCCCGTTGCCGAAAAGGCGTTCACCGTCCACCACCGCGATTTCCATGGTGCGCGACAACGCCAGATGCTGCAATCCATCGTCGCTCACCAGCAGATCCACTTCAGGGTGCGCCTGCAACAGCGCCCGGCCGGCTGCGCTGCGATCGCGGCCGACCCACACCGGCAGGCCGCTGCGTGCAGCCATCAGTACGGCCTCGTCACCGGCTTCGGCCGGATCGTCGCCGGTGCGAACCGGACGCGCTGCGCGCCCGGCGGCACCATAACCGCGACAGACGATGCCCGGTCGCCAGCCTTTTTGGCACAAGGCCTGAACCAGGGCGATGGTGAGCGGGGTTTTGCCGGTCCCGCCCGCCGTGATGTTGCCCACCACCAGTACGGGCACCGGCAAGCGATGGCTCGCAAGCCAACCGGTTGCATACAGCCTGCGGCGCAAGGCCACCCCCATGCCGAACAGCAGGCTCAGAGGCAACAGCCAGAGCGGCGGCTTCGGGCGCCCGTACCACTGCTGCAGCAGCCAACGTTCCATGGACTCAGCGAGCCGGAACACGGGTCAGCACCGTCAGGTGCCGGTATCCTGCCTGCTGGGCCGCTTCCAGCACCAGCACCACCTGCCCGTGGCGCGCATCGCGGTCGGCGCTGACCACCACGACCGGATCGTCCTGGCCCTGGGCCGCCTGACGCAACGCATCCCTGATTTGAAGGAGGCTTTCCGGCGCAAGGACGGCGCGGTCATTCACCCGCATCTGCCCTGCCGCATCCACGACCACCTCGATGCGGGGCGCGGGTGACGGCGCCGGGACCGAAGCCAGACCTTCAGGGAGGTTCACGTGCAGGCCCGCAAAACGGCTGTACGTGGTGGTGATCATGAGAAAAATCAGGATCACCAGCAGCACGTCGATCATGGGAATCAGGTTGATTTCGGGTTCGTCGCGCGTCCGGCCCCGGCGAAAATTCACGGCTGGCGGTCTCCGTGCAGCACTTCCACGAGCTTCACGGCCTGTTGCTCCATTTCCACGATCATGCGATCGATGCGCGCCCGGAACAGGCGGTAGAAAATCATGCTCGGCACCGCCACCACCAGTCCGAAGGCCGTGTTGTAGAGCGCGACGGAAATGCCCTGGGCCAGCGCTTCGGGACTGCCGCCCCCGGGGCTTTGGCTGCCAAACAGGAGGATCATGCCCACCACGGTACCGAACAGGCCCAGGAGGGGGCTGATGCTGGCGATGGTGCCCAGGGTGGACAGGGAACGTTCCAGATCGAGCAGGACCGCGCGCCCGGCTTCCTCGATGGCCTCTTTCATGGCTTCGCGCGAATTGCGCTCATTGCGCAGGCCGGCAGAAAATATCCGCCCCAGCGGCGAGCCGGCGTCCAGCTGTTCCACCAGTTGCGGGGAGATGCCCTGTTCGCGCACCTGGGTCAGCACGGCGCTGAGGAGCCCTCGCGGCAGGACGCGGGAATAGCGCAGCGCCCACAGCCGCTCAAAGATGACGGCCAGTCCCACCACCGAAGCGACCACAAGCAGGATGCTGGGCCATCCGGCCGCTTCAATCAGATGTGGCACGTGGACTCCCGTGAAGATGAACTGGGTGGTAGTGTAATGGATGAACCGCCGCTTGGCGACCCGGAAATAGTTGTCCACAAAGTCTGTGGATAACTTTGTGAACAGTATCGACCTATTTGAAGCAACCCACTAAAACACAAACGTTTTTTTTGATTCGTGTATTTTTTGAACAGTAAAAATCCACGTCAGTTTTTAATGAAATTGTCAAAATTTGCTGCCAAACAAGGCCCCGCCTAGCGCATGAAATCGCCCTCCAAATCTGATGCCGTTTTCGAAGGGTTTTTGCCTCGATTGTCCGATGGCGACGACATGGTGATCTCCGTTTCGGGCTATGCCATGCGCATTCAGCGGGTACTGGAAAACCACCTGCCGCCCGTGTGGATCCAGGGTGAAATTTCCAATTTCACGGAAGCCGCTTCCGGTCACTGGTATTTCAACCTCAAGGACGCCCAGGCCCAGTTGCGTTGCGTCATGTTCCGCTCGCGCAACCAGCGCCTGGACTGGCGTCCGGCCAATGGCATTGCGGTGGAACTCAAGGGGCCGGCCACCTTTTACGCGCCCGGCGGCAGCTGCCAGGTCACCGTGGAATTCATGCGACGCGCCGGTCAGGGGGCCCTGTTCGAAGCGTTCACCCGGCTCAAGGAAAAACTGGCGGCGGAAGGCTTGTTCGATGCCGCGCGCAAGCGCCCATTGCCCGCCCACCCCCGGACCATCGGCATCGTCACCTCGACCGCGGCCGCGGCCCTGCGCGACGTGCTGACCACTCTCCAGCGGCGTGCCCCGGCCACGCCGGTCATCCTCTATCCCACGCCCGTTCAGGGTGATGCCGCCGCGGGGCAGATTGCCCAGGCCCTTGCCACGGCAGGCCGGCGTGCGGAATGCGATGTGCTGATCCTGTGCCGGGGCGGAGGCAGCATCGAGGATTTGTGGGCCTTCAACGAAGAAGTCGTGGCCCGTGCCATTGCCGCCTGCCCCATCCCCGTCATTTCCGGGGTGGGCCATGAAACCGATTTCACCATTGCCGATTTCGTGGCGGACCAGCGCGCCCCCACGCCCACGGCAGCAGCCGAACTGGTCAGCCCGGACCGCCAGGGCATGCTGCGCCACCTGGGCCTGCTGGCCCAGCGATTGCGCGCTGTTGCAACGCGTCAAGTGGAACGCGACACGATACGGCTGGACCATCTCGCCCTGCGGCTGGCCCAGGCCAGCTCCCGATCCCTGGAACGCCATAAACTCACGCTGGCCGGGTTGCAGCAACGCCTCATCCACCCCGGGCAGCGCCTGCGGCAGCAGCAGGAATCCCTGCAGGGCCAGTCCCGGCGGCTCGGACGGGCCACGGCCGCCCTGCTGGAACGCCAGCGGCTGACGCTGCAGCGGCTGGTTGCCGGCTTTTCCCATCTCAATCCGGAAGCGGTGCTGGCTCGCGGTTTCAGCATCGTCCGCACGGGCGACGGCAACATCGTGCGCTCCAGCACGGAAATTGCCCCAGGCGATCCGCTGGCCTTGACGTTCGCTTCCGGCACCGCCCAGGCCCAGGTGACCCAAACCGAACCCTAGGCTTTCGTCTCGTCCAGAAAAGTGGCGGAAGCCTCCAGCACCTGCTTCGGCGCATCGGGATCCAGGCAATCGAACAGCACCAGCCCGGGCCAGTGACGCAGCCAGGTCATCTGTCGCTTGGCGAGCTGGCGCGTGGCCACCACGCCCCTTTCACGCATCGCGTCACGATCGCAGTTCCCGTCCAGGTACTCCCACATCTGGCGGTAGCCCACGGCGCGCATGGCGGGCAAATCAGGCGTCAACTCATGGCGTTCACGCAGGCCCCGCAGTTCGTCTTCCAGCCCGGCCGCCAGCATGGCGTCAAAACGCTGGGCGATGCGTTCGTGCAGGCGCCCCCGGTCGGAAGGCATGAGGCCGATGGGTAGTATCCGGGCGCTCAGCGGCTCACGCGAGCCGGCTCCGTGATAGTCGGACAGCGGGCGCCCTGAAATCCGGAACACTTCCAGGGCCCGCTGGATGCGCTGGGCGTCGCTCCGGTCCAGGCGCGCCGCCGTCACCGGATCGATGGCAGCCAGGTCCTGATGCAGGGCGGGCCAGCCGCGCGCACGCGCTTCCCGTTCGAGTTCGGCGCGCACGGCCGGATCGGCCGGCGGCAAATTGTCCAGCCCGTCACGCAATGCCTTGAAATAAAGCATGGTTCCACCCACCAGCAGCGGCACCCGCCCGCGCTGCTGGATGTCGGCCATGGCCGCCAGGGCCTCCTCGCGAAAGCGTGCGGCCGAATAGGCCTGGGCGGGGTCGATGCAGTCCATCAGGTGGTGCGGATAGCGGGCACGGGTGGCGGCATCGGGCTTGGCCGTGCCGATGTCCATGCCGCGGTAGACGCTGGCCGAATCCACGTTGACGATTTCGAGCGGGAGGCGCTCGGCCAGTTCGAGCGCGATCCCGCTCTTGCCGCTGGCGGTGGGGCCCATCAGGAAGATGACCCGGGAGACCGAAGGCTTCATGCGGGTCACTGGCCCCGCATGAACAGCCGGTCGAGGTCGGCGAGGCTCAGGGAAAACCAGGTGGGACGGCCATGGTTGCACTGGTCGGCGCGGTCGATGCGCTCCATGTCGCGCAGCAAGGCATTCATTTCCGGCACCGTCAGTTGCCGGTTGGCTCGTACCGCCCCATGGCACGCCAGGGAGGAAAGCAGTTCGTTGCGGCGTTCCTCCAGCAGGCGGGAGGCGCCGTACTGGCGCAACTCCGCCAGCAGTTCGCGCGCCAGGGCCTGGGCATCGCCGGCGGCCAGCAGCACCGGCAACGCGCGCACGACCAGTGTTTCGGGCCCCAGCACGCCCAGGTCGAAGCCAAACGCGCGCAATGCCTCGGCATAGACCTCCGCTGCCGCCACCTCGCTTCGGTCTGCCCTGAAAGTGCAGGGCAGCAGGAGCGGCTGGGACTGCAGTCCCTCCTGCCCCATGGCCTGCTTGAGGCGCTCGTAGAGCACCCGTTCATGTGCCGCGTGCATGTCCACCACGACCAGCCCGGCGGCATTCTGGGCCAGGACGTAAATGCCCTGAAGCTGGGCCAGCGCATAGCCCAGGGGGGGAATTTCGCCGCCGTCCGCCGGCGCGCCTTCCAATGCAGCGCCAGCGCCCGGTGCGTTGGGACGCAATCCTGCCAGGGGGCCGAACAGTGCGGCATGGAACGCATCCGGCTCACGAATGGCGAGCGTCTGCTGCTGCGGCGGCTGGTACGGTTGGGCAAACGAGTCCGGAGCGGAAAAAGCCGGTCCCTGACCCGGCTCGCGTCCAGGTGCGGTGGCCGACAACCGTTTGCTCACCGCCTGGAACACGAAACGGTGCACCGCCTGGGATTCGCGAAAGCGCACTTCGGTTTTCGCGGGATGCACGTTCACGTCCACGCTGGCCGGATCGAGTTCCAGAAACAGCACATAGGCCGGATGACGCTCATGATGCAGAACGTCCTGGTACGCCTGGCGCACGGCATGGGCTATCAGCTTGTCGCGCACGAAGCGGCCGTTGACGAACACATACTGGGCATCCCGTGCGGCACGGGAAAAAGTGGGGCGCGCCACCCACCCTTCAAGGGACAGGCTGGCGGCCCGCTCCTGCAAGGAAAGCGCCGCTTCCACAAATTCCTCCCCCAGCACGGAGCGCACCCGCAGGGCCCGGTCGGCGGCAGGCCAGTGGCGCTGCACCCGCCCATTGTGGGCAAGCCGGAAAGACACCTGGGGAAAGGCCAGCGCCAGCCGGCGCAACAACTCGTCGCAATGGGCGTATTCGGTGCCTTCGGACTTCAGGAATTTGCGCCGGGCCGGCGTTTCGGAAAACAGGTCGGACACGATGATGGTGCTGCCGGCTTCGCGTGCGGCCGGCATGACGGATTCGACCCGGCCGCCGCGGCTGCGGACGCTGAAGGCCTGGGAGGCGCCGGGCACGCGGCTGACGATTTCCACTTCGGCCACGGCAGCCATGCTGGCCAGGGCTTCTCCGCGAAACCCCAGGCTGGTCACGGTTTCAAGATCTTCCAGGGTCCGGATTTTGCTGGTGGCGTGCGGCGCCAGCGCAAGCGGCAAATCTTCCGCCTCGATGCCGCTGCCGTTGTCGTCCACACGCAGGCGCTGCACCCCGCCTTGCTCGAGGGAAATCGCAATGTCCCGCGCTCCGGCATCCAGGGCATTTTCAACCAGCTCCTTGAGTGCGGAAGCCGGGCGTTCCACCACCTCTCCAGCCGCAATCTGGGCGATCAGGACCTCGCCGAGCCGTGCAATCCGGCTCATGGAGACACGGCGAGCTGTCTTCCCTTCAACCCGGACTGGATGGCCCGGGCCTTGTTGAGGGGTGGGTTGGCGGAAAGATAGTCCCGGATGCCGGACAGGATGGCATGGGCCAGTTTGTCCTGGTAGGCCGGCTGATTGAGGCGCCGCTCTTCATCGGGATTGGTGATGAAGGCGGTTTCCACCAGGATGGACGGAATGTCCGGGGATTTCAGGACCGCAAAACCTGCCTGCTCCACTTCGCCCTTGTGCAGGGTGTTGACCTGTCCCAACTCGCCGAGCACGGCCCGCGCCATTTTCAGGCTGTCATTGATGGTGGCCGTCTGGGACAGATCGAACAGGGTTTGGGCCAGGTAGGTTTCCCGGCGGTTGATGTTGACGCCGCCGATCAGGTCGGAATCGTTTTCCCGCTTGGCCAGCCAGCGGGCCGCGACCGAAGTGGCTCCCTTTTCAGACAGGGCGAACACGGAAGAGCCGCGGGCATCCCCGTTGATGTAGGCGTCGGCATGGATGGAAACGAACAGGTCGGCATGAAAACGGCGGGCCTTGGCCGTGCGCCCCTGCAGCGGGATAAAGTAGTCGCCGTCGCGGATCAGGACCGCGCGCATGCCGGGCTGTTCGTCGATCAGCGCCTTGAGCCGGCGCGCCATGGCGAGCGTCACGTTTTTCTCGTACGTGCCGCCGTGACCATGGGCTCCCGGATCTTCCCCTCCGTGCCCGGCATCCACGGCGATCAGAATGCGCGGTTCAGCGCGTGGTCTTGCCGCTGGAGCGGCCGGCGCGGACGGCAGGGCGGCAGCCGCATCGGCTGCTGCAACGGCAGGCAGCGCGGGCGGCACGGGTGGCAGGGAGGGAACCGCTGTCGCTGGTGCCGCTGCGGAAGCGGGCTGGGCCGGTGCCGTGTTTTCCGGCGTGCCGGCTTCCTGGGCCCTGGCCGGTTCCTGGCGGCTTTCCGGCGCCGGACTGGCCGCATCGGCCGCGCGCTTGTCCAGAAACGCCATCAGGGGATCGGCCGGTGTTTCCGGATAAATGTCGAGGATGAGCCGGTAGCCGTATTCGCCCACGGGCTGAAGCAGCGAAGCGCTCGCCTTGACCTTGGCCTTGAGGTCGAACACGACCCGCAGCACGCCCGGCTTGAAGTGGCCCACGCGAATGCCCTTGATGTAAGGGTCGTCGGCCTTGAGCAGGCTGGCCATGGATTTGAGGGCCGGACCGCTGTCGACATTTTCGAGGTCCAGCACCAGGCGTTCGGGATTTTCAACGGAAAAGAGGGTGCTGCGGATGCCGCTGTGGGATTCGAACGTGACCCGCGTGTATTCTTCTGCCGGCCACAGCCGGACCGAGTCGATGCGCGTGGCCGCCAGCGCGGCAAACGGAACGGACAATGCCAGGCCGAGTCCGGCCAGGACCCACCAGCGTTTCAGGCATTGAACGTGCGTTCGAGGCATTCTTTCCCCAAGTCTGAGCCGGACGCCGCCAACAGCGTCCGTCCTGCATCCTCCACTCGCAGCGTGAGCGTGACGTCGGGTGCGGGCAACCAGCCTGCGGCACGCTCGGGCCACTCCACAAAACACAGGCCAGGGCCGGCAAAACATTCCCTGAACCCCGCGTCCTCCAATTCTAACGGTCCTTTGATCCGATAAAAATCAAAGTGATACAAGTATAAGCTCGAAACATTATAAGTTTCAAGGAGGGGGTAGGTCGGGCTTTTGATGCGTCCGGTGACCCCCAGGGCTTTCAGTACCGCCCGAACCAGCGTGGTTTTGCCGGCACCCAGGTCTCCCTGCAACGTCACCAGCATGCCCGGCCTCAAGGTCGGGGCGAAACGCTGCCCCCAGGCCTCCAGGGCCGGCTCGTCCGGGAAAAAAACTTTATACTCAGAGGGTTGGATATTACAGGCTGGTCCGCTCACAGGACCCCCATGCTGGCAGAAGAAATCAATCCGGTATGCAACCATAGCGCCCCGACTTTGGCAAGGGCCGCTCTTGTATGATGTGCCGATGAAACCGGACCACCCTCTCCCGCTCGAAGACATCAAGGACGATCTCGTGACCCAGGCCAGGGCGCTGGGTTTCAGTGCCGTGTCCGTGTCCAAACCTGCGCTCGCCGAGGCCTCGGACCGGCTGGAAGGCTGGGTGGCCGAGGGCTACCACGGCGACATGGGCTACCTTGCCCGCCATGCCGAATTGCGCCGCAATCCGGCGGCGCTCCAGCCAGGAACCGTGCGAGTCGTCAGCGTCACCCTGCCCTACCTTGCCAGCGCCCCGGAAACTGCCGAAGCCGCCCTGGCCGACCGCACGCGCGGCTATGTGTCGCGCTACGCCCTCGGACGCGATTACCACAAGGTGCTGCGCAGCCGCCTGCAGGAACTCGCAACGCGCCTTGAAGCCCGCTGGGGGTCCTTCAATTACCGTGTCTTCACCGACAGCGCACCGGTGCTGGAGGTGGAAATCGCGCGCCAGGGAGGGCTGGGCTGGCGCGGAAAACACACCCTGCTGTTGCGGCGCGATGCCGGTTCGCTGTTCTTTCTGGGGGAACTCTTTATCGACCTTCCCCTGCCGGCGGACGACCCCGAGGAGGAAGACCATTGCGGCACCTGCCAGGCCTGCATCGACATCTGCCCCACCCAGGCCATCCTGGGCCCCTACCGCCTGGACGCGCGGCGTTGCATTTCCTACCTCACCATCGAACACCAGGGCAGCATTCCCGAACCATTGCGGCCGCTCCTGGGCAACCGCATTTACGGCTGCGACGATTGCCAGCTGGCCTGCCCCTGGAACCGCTTTGCCCGGCTCGCCGCCGTTCCGGATTTTGCCCCGCGTCCGCCCCTCGAGGCGGGTCAGCTGGAAACCCTTTTTTCCTGGGAGGTTGCAGAGTTCGAGGCCCAGCTTGCCGGTTCCGCCATCCGCCGCATCGGGCACGAACGCTGGCTGCGCAACATCGCGGTCGCCCTGGGCAACGGGCCGGACACGCCTTCCGCCCGGGCTGCCCTGGCCCGCAGGCAAAACCACCCCTCGGCCCTGGTGCGTGAACACGTGAACTGGGCGCTTGCCCGGCTGTCAGAGTAAAATGGCCCCATTCAGAACCCGGTTTGCATCCATGAAACGCATGTCCTGGCGTCTTGTCCTCACCCTGGCCCTGCCCACCAGCCTGGCTTTTTTTGCCGGCGGTCCGGCCCATGCACTTGAAGGCCTGTCCGGCAATGCGTCCAGCCGCACATTCCTCATGCCGGAAGAAGCTTTCAAGGTCGCTCCGGCCCCTTCCGCACCGGGGCACCTGACCGTGCAGTTTTCACCGGCCCCAGGTTATTACCTGTACCGCGACCGGATCAAGATCGCGACCCCTGCCCCCGTCCCGTCGGCGCAGATCGCCTTCCCGCCGGCGGAAAGCAAGGAAGACCCGAGTTTTGGCCGGGTCTGGGTCTATCACCAGCCGTTCACGGCAAACGTGGCATTGCCTGCCGGCAGTCCGCCGTCCCGCCTGGATGTTTCCTATCAGGGCTGCGCCGAGCGTGGCATCTGCTACCCCCCCACCACCCAGCATTTCGCGCTGGCGTCCGACGGCCAAACCTATCGCCCGCTCTCCGCCGACAATGCCTATGAGGCGGGTCCGCCGTCATCCGATTCCGCCAATCCCAACGATTACCTGGCATTCCTCAAGGGCGCCCGCCCCGGCTGGGTGCTGCTGAGCTTTTTCGGCTTTGGCCTGCTGCTGGCCCTCACCCCCTGCCTGTTTCCGATGATTCCCATCCTGTCCGGCATCATCGCGGGACAGGGCAGCGACATCACCAAAAAACGGGCTTTCGGCCTGTCGCTCACCTATGTGCTGGGCATGGCCGTCACTTACGCCCTGGCCGGCATCCTGGCCGGTCTGTCGGGAACGCTGTTGTCCAACGCCCTGCAGACGCCTCCGGTGCAAATCGGCACCGCCGTGCTGTTTATCCTGCTGGCCCTGTCCATGTTCGACGTGTACCAGCTCCAGATGCCGGTTGGCCTGCAAAACCGGCTGACCGGAGTCTCCAACCGGCTGCCGGGCGGCCGGCATCTGGGCGTGGGACTGATGGGAGTGCTGTCGGCGCTGGTCATGGGCCCGTGCGTGGCGGCTCCCCTGGCCGGGGGCCTGCTCTACATTGCCCAGACGCGCGATGTGATCCTGGGAGGCAGCGCCCTGTTCATCCTGGCCCTGGGCATGGGCAGTCCGCTGCTGGTGATCGGCACTTCGGCCGGAGCCCTGCTGCCGCGTGCCGGACGCTGGATGGTGTGGGTCAAGCGCTTTTTTGGAGTGATGCTGCTGGGCGTGGCCCTGTGGATGGTCCTGCCGCTGCTCGGATCCCGGCTGTCAGCCAACGGCCCCCATTTCGAACCGGTGGCCTCCGTGGCCCAGCTCGACCGTGCCCTGCAACAGGCAGCCCAAACCGGGCGCCCGGTGTTGCTGGATTTCTATGCCGACTGGTGCGTGTCGTGCGTGGAAATGGAACAGAAAGTGTTTCCCCTGCCTGAAGTGAAGGCCGCACTGGGCCAGGCCCTGCTGCTGCGCGCCGACGTGACCGGCAACACTGCGGACGATCGCGCCTTGCTGGCCCGCTTCGGTCTTTTCGGACCGCCGGGAACCCTGTTCTTCAGCCGGGAAGGGCGCGAACTGGGCGACCAGCGCCTGGTCGGTTTCGTGCCGCCGGCGCAGTTCGAGGAACACGTCCGGACGGCTTTCCGCTGACCCTGCCCGCGGCCCGCCGCAGCGATCAGTCGAGCTTGATGAAATGCTCGCGGTAGTGCTTCAGTTCCGCGATGGATTCCTCGATGTCCGCCAGCGCCTCATGCCGGGCCGATTTCTTGAACGACCCGTAAACCTCAGGCTTCCAGCGGCGTGACAACTCCTTGAGGGTGCTCACGTCCAGGTTGCGGTAATGAAAATAACGTTCAAGGCGCGGCATGTAGTTGGCCATGAAGCGACGGTCCTGGCAGACCGAGTTGCCGCACATGGGCGACTCGCCGGACGGCACGTATTCCCCGAGAAAATCCAGCAGGGCCTGTTCCGCCGCGGTTTCGTCCAGCGTGGACGCCTTGACCTTGTCGATCAGCCCCGAACGCCCATGCGTGCCCTTGTTCCAGGCATCCATGCCATCCAGCACTTCGTTGCTCTGGTGGATCACCAGCACCGGAGCCTGCGCCACCGTTTCAAGGCGGCTGTCCGTGACGATGAGCGCCACTTCGATGATCCGGTCCCGCAAGGGATCAAGCCCGGTCATTTCCATGTCGATCCAGATGAGACGGTTTTTGTCTTGTGCCATAATTGTCCGGTTTTTTCCTGATTCTGACTTCACGGCGATCGCGATCTGTCACTGTTCATGACTCACTCAGCCTTGTTCAACCTGATTTTCCTGCTGCTGCTGGCAGCAGTCACCGCAAGCCGGCTGTGGCTGGGGATCAGGCAAATCCACCACGTGCAGCGCCATCGCAGCCAGGTGCCTCCCGCGTTCCAGGAACGCATCGCGCTGAGCGACCATCAGAAGGCCGCAGATTATACCTGCGCCCGCACAAAACTTCGACTGGGACAGGTCACTGCCGAAGCCTTGCTGCTGCTTGCCTTCACGCAGGGCGGCTGGTTGGGCGCCCTCAACGGCGCGTTCCTTTCCCTGTTCGGCGCGGGCAACCTGCACGCCTTGAGCCTGGCCGGCAGCATCCTGCTGATTGGCGCACTGGTGGACCTGCCTTTCGGGCTGTACGGGACTTTCGTGATCGAAGCCCGCTTCGGCTTCAACCGGGTCACACCAAAGCTGTATGCCCTGGACCTCCTGCGCGAATCCCTCATCACGGCCCTGCTGGGTGCCCCCATCCTGATCGCGGCCACCTGGATGATGGATTCCCTCGGCGCGTTCTGGTGGCTGTGGGCATGGGGGGCATGGATGGCCTTCAACATCGTCCTGCTGGCGCTCTACCCCACCTTCATCGCGCCCCTGTTCAACCGCTTCACGCCGCTGCCCCCGGGAGACCTGAGGGACCGTGTGGAAGCCCTGCTGGCCCGTTGCGGATTCCGTTCCAGCGGGTTGTTCGTGATGGACGGTTCGCGGCGCTCGAGCCACGGCAACGCTTATTTCACCGGTTTCGGCCGCAGCAAGCGCGTGGTGTTTTTCGACACCCTGCTGGAACGCCTCGAACCGCCCGAAACCGAAGCCGTACTGGCTCATGAGCTGGGACATTATCGGCGGCGCCACGTGATGCAGCGCATCGGCATGCTGTTTGTCCTGAGCCTGGTGTTCCTGGCCCTGCTGGGCTGGTTCAAGAACGCCCCCTGGTTCTATCAGGGCCTGGGGCTTGGCCTTTCGGCTCCGGATTCAGCCGTGGCGCTCATCCTGTTCATGCTGGTGATCCCGGTGTTTGCATTCCCGCTGCAGCCCGTGATGAGCCTGTATTCCCGCAAACATGAATTCGAAGCCGATGCCTATGCGGCCGCCCACGCGCCAGCCCGAGACCTGGTGAACGCCCTGGTGAAGCTCTACCAGGACAATGCGGCCACCCTGACGCCCGATCCCCTGCATTCGGCCGTCTATGACTCCCACCCCCCGGCGGCGATCCGCATCGCCCGCCTGGAATCCCTGCGAACCGCGTGAACGCGCTGCTGAACGGAACCGTCACAGCCTCCTTCGGACGTCATTACGAAGTGACGGCCGCCCCCGGCGAGCCGCCCCTGGGCTGCGTGCGCCGGGGAAAAAAACAGGACGTGGCGTGCGGCGACCAGGTGCAAATCCGCTCCACCGGCAAAGGGCAAGGAGTCATCGAAACCGTGACGGAACGGCGCACCCTGCTCTATCGCGCCGATGCCATCCGGCAAAAGCTGCTGGCTGCCAACGTGGATCAGGTGCTGGTGGTGGTGGCTCCGGAGCCAGCCTTCAGCGAGGAATTGCTGACGCGCTGCCTGCTGGCTGCGGATGCCGCCGGCATTCCGGCCGCCATCGTACTCAACAAATGGGATCTGGGCGCTCCCGCCATCGCCGCGGCAGAGCAGCTCGCCTATTACACGGACATGGGCTACCCCTTGCTGCGGCTCAGCGCACGCCAGGACCCCTCCTTGCTGCAGCCCGTGTTGCAGGGGCACGTCAGCATTCTGGTGGGGCAATCCGGCATGGGAAAATCCACCCTCGTGAACGCGCTGGTGCCCCACGCCCAGGCACGCACGGGAGAAATCTCCCAGGCCCTCGGCACCGGCCGCCACACCACCACCGCCACCCGCCTCTACGCCCTGGATGCGCGCAGCGCCCTCATCGATTCGCCCGGTTTGCAGGAATTCGGCTTGGCTTATCTCAGCCCGGCAGCAATTGCGACCTATTTCAGGGAGTTTTCAGAGCGGGTGGGACAGTGCCGTTTTTCCGACTGCCGCCATCTCCAGGAGCCGGACTGCGCCCTGAAAAACTGGGCTGCCGGAAATCCACAGCGTGAACAGCGGCTGCGTTACCTCACCACGCTGCAGCAGGAAAACGAAAGGGCGCGGCGACCCTAGCCCCCCACGACCGCGGCAAGGGTCAGCAGCGCAATCACGATCAGCCACAGCACCAGCGTGCGCCAGATCATGCCTTCCGCGCTGCGCAGGTGGTCGAGGTCGGGAAATTCGCCCACCCCCAGCTCCAGCCCGCCGTACAGGCGCTGCGGAGAGGACGAGTCCCCCAGGCGAATGCCCAGGGCACCGGCTGCACTTGCAAGCACCAGGCGCATGCCGCTGCGGCTTCCCGCCGCCTGGGTGCGCCAGCAGAACAGCGAGTCTTCAAAATTGCCCACGATGGCAAAAGCAAACGCCGTCACCCGCAAGGGAATCCAGTCCAGCCAGAAAAACGCACTCCGGGAAAAGCTGCCGAAATCCGTGCGGGTGTCGGAACCCCACAACTGGTTGAGCCGCATGGCCATCAGGTAGAGCAAGGCGCCGACGGGGCCCGGAAGCACGCAGTACCAAAACAGGACAGCCAGCAGCCGCGAGTGGATATCCATGACGGCCAGTTCGATGGCACGCGCAACCATTTCGGGCAGACCGGCCGGACCGGCCGGGGAGAAGCCCAGGCGTTCCGCCACGGCCCCCTGCCCGGCATGCCGCAAGTCGCGCTGCAGCGAGGCCAGGCGTTCCAGCACCGGCCTGAAATCCAGCATCGCGGTGAGCACCAGTACGTCGAGCACCCAACCCAGACCGGCACCCACGTGCCCCGCCAGGAAATAAATGGCGCCGGCAGCGACCAGCAGCGGCACCACCGCCAGCACCCAGGCCGCAATGCCGTGGTGCCGTTCACCGGAATTGAGCAGGTCGTCGAGCGACTGCGCATAACGGTCGAAGGCTCCAAACGCGCGCGCCTGCACGGATGCAGGTCGGTAAGGTTCCAGCAGCAAGGCAATCAGTATGGAAAATATGTTCATGTGTAGGCTTGGCAAAACAACAAGCCCGAGGTTAACACACATCGGAAAAAAAACGGGGGCACGCCCCCGTTGGTTGATTCAAGCCGGCAATTTCCGGGCGCTCCATATCTTTTTTTTGTACTTTCCCGATCCCACGGGAACCAGTCCGATATTGAATACTTCCACCCGGTTGCCGATGTCGACCTGTTCGTGCAGCAAAGCCCGTTGCAAGTCAACGCCGATGTGCCGCACCGTTTTTTCCCCGTCATCCACTTCGGCGAAGAATGTCCGGTATTTGCGGCCTGACGGATCGGTCCGCTCCACATAGCCGGTCTTGCGTAGCACGCCGCTATGGGAACGCACCACGGGAGGCGGCACCATGTTGGGGTACACTTTCTCCCGGCTGGCCAGGGGAGTTTTCCTGGCCGCATCTTCTGCCCGTATTTCCGTCATGGACAGTTCGATGGTTTTACGGCGTTTTTGCAGGTCCGTCAGTTCGTGTTCCGGTGCCGGGCAGGGAGGCAGCAAACGCCAGGGCCTTTTGTTGAGCAGATTTTCCGGAATTTCCGCTTCGATGAGCGCCCCGGCATCTTCCAGCGTTTTTTCCATCAGGCGGATCGCCCTAAGATCCTGGAGCGATTCGAATTCCAGGTACTCGTCGGGCAAGGCAATGCGCCCCCAGGCTCGCGACCGGCCGTCTGCATGATGCGGGACGACACGGACACGCACAGAAGGCTCTCCGGCACGGGTGCGCAAACGCCGGACCACATAGGCCCCATGCAAGCGTTGGAGCTTTTTGTAGTCCAGCCAGACCACCCGCGTGACCCAGGCATGGCGCCGATAAAAATGGCACACCACGCTGAACCCTTCTCCATACCGGATAAGGGCCTGCCCGCCAAGAAACTCGGCATCAGGAACAGGAACCACATGCCCTGGTTCGGCAGGCGCGGGTTCCGTCGTCACCGTTTCAGCCTCCTCCCGCACAGTCCACGGGAGTGGCTGTGCAACGGCCTCTGCCACGACCGGCGCCGGCAGGGTTTCCCCTTTCCGCGACCGGCCCCACCGATGTTTGAACACACATCCCACATACAGCACGCTTCGAAACATCCACTGAATCAAGTCAAATGCGATCATGGCGCGTCTCCAATAAAAAAACCGGAGGCACGCAATGACCCGCCGACGGCGAGTGACATGCCGTCCGGCGATTGGGTACTGCTCTGTTTCATGGCGTTTCTGCGTAACAGTCCGGCCATGGCACCCCGAAAGGGTTCAAGGACGAAATCCTTTGGTGCGGAACCACTGTAACGCTCCCACTCCCCCGCCGCGCCCGGAACAGGCGCATACCGCATCCCTTGTCAGCCGGTACAATTGGGGCATGTCCCCTATCACTCCGGCCAAAATCCGATTCGACGGCGGCACGCCCGTCGCTCCCGATTTCGACGACGTCTATCATTCGGTGGACGGAGGCCCGCAACAGAGCGTCCGGGTTTTTCTGGAAGGAAACGGCCTGCCGGAACGCTGGCGCGATCGGCGGGCTTTCCAGATTCTGGAACTGGGCTTTGGACTGGGCCTCAATTTCCTGGTGTGCTGGGACGCCTGGCGCCGCAGCGAGCATTCCCGCGATGCCCGCCTGCATTTCGTGTCCGTGGAACAATTTCCCCTGACCCGGGAAGATCTCCGTCATGCCTGGCAATCCCACGCGACACTGGCCCCCCTGGCGCAGCAGCTGATGGAAGCCTGGCCGCCGCTGCTGCCGGGATTTCACACGCTGGAATTCGACGAAGGGCGCGTTTGCCTCACGCTCCTGCTGGGCGATGCGCAGGAACTGCTGCCGGAACTTTCCATGGCGGCTGACGCCGTGTTCCTGGACGGGTTTTCCCCTGCACGCAATCCGCGCCTGTGGGACGAGGCCATCCTGAGCCAGGTGGCGCGCCAGTGCACCCGGCAGGCCACGCTTGCCACCTGGTGCGTCGCGGGCTCCGTCCGGCGTGCCCTGGAAAACCAGGGATTCACGGTACGCCGTCGCCCCGGCTTCGGACGCAAGCGCGAGCGCCTGGAGGCCTGCTTTGACCGAATCCCCGAAGCGAATTTCCGGCGCATGGTCACGCCGCGGCGCAACGCGGCGCTGGCCGCTGCGCTGTCCCCCCCCGCGCAACGCCGCGCGCTGGTGGTGGGGGCCGGCCTGGGGGGGTGCCTGGTGACGGAACGCCTGGCCGGACTGGGCTGGCACGTGACGTTGCTCGACCGCCAGGGCGTTCCCGCAGCCGAAGCCTCCGGCAACCCGGCCGGCATCCTGAGACCGGTGCTGTCGCGCGACGACAATATCGCTTCGCGCCTGGCACGGGCCGGGTTTCTGCACAC
>JAJZPY010000123.1 GCA_021811005.1 Pseudomonadota bacterium | reverse complement strand
GATCGCCCGGGGTGAGCCCGGCACGGCCATCGGTAAGAAAGATCACGCGGTCGGCTTCATCCACGGCCTGCAGGGTCTGGCGCGCCATTTCCAGCAGAATCCCTTCGCGTGCCACGGGCTCGAAGCCGCCGGTGTCGATGACCAGATAGGACAGGCCTTCAAATCGTGCCCGGCCGTAATGGCGGTCCCGCGTGAGGCCCGGCAGGTCGGCCACGAGCGCATCGCGCGTGCGGGTCAGCCGGTTGAACAGCGTGGACTTGCCGACATTGGGCCGGCCCACGATGGCCACCGTGGGCAGGAAAGTCACTGCATCAGCCGGTTTCAACGGGGCCCCACGGCAAACACCTTGCCATCGCGATTGCGCACCAGCGCCAGATTGTCGCCAATCACCAGCGGAGCTTGTGTGATGGCGTTGCCACTCGTGGCCACGCGGCCGCTTTCGATGCCGTCCGCACGCGACAGAAAATGCACGATGCCTTCGGCGTCGCCCACGATCACGTAATCCGTGGTGACTGCCGGCGGGGAAAGGTAACGCCCTTCCAGCGCTTCATTGCGCCAGGCCGTGGTTCCGCTCAAGCGGTTGAGCGCCACCACGTCGCCTTTTTCATCGGTCACGAACAGCTTGTTGCCGTCGGCAAAAATCGGCCCGATGGCGGCCTCGTCCTTGGACCAGATGGTCTGTCCGCGCGCCACTTCCAGGCAGGTGGTTTTGCCCTGGTAGGAGGCCGTGCACACATCCTGGAATCCGACGATGGGCGCGCCCACCACGTCATTGACGCGTTCCAGCTCGGTGGCACCCTTCGATACCGAAATCGTGGCTTCCCAAACCACGCTGCCATCCGCCAGGTTCAGCGCCAGCAGCTTGCCGCCGGGCAACCCGACCAGCGCGCCGCCGCGTCCCACGGTAATGCCGCTGACGCCCCGCAATACCAGGGCCGGCTGGGGCCGGGTCACCTGCCAGCGACGCTTGCCGTCAGCCACATTGAGGCCGACGATGTGGCCGTCGGCGGTCCGGGTGACAACCGTTCCTTCCGCCGCTTCGGGCGGCGCCGTCAGTTCGCTGGATTGCTGCGCGCGCCAGGCCAGCTCGCCCTTGAGGTTGTAGGCCAGCAGCTCGCCTTTCTTGTTGCCCAGGAACAGCAGGTCTTCTCCCACTCCAATGCCGGCAGAGAACGGCTCCTTGGTTTTGAGGTGCCAGGATTCCTTGCCCGTGGCCGGATCGAGCGCCAGGAGGTCGCCCTGCTCGGTGGCCAGGTAGAGCATGTCCTTGTACAGCACGGGCGCCAGGACCGCGTTGCCGGCGGCGCCGACCTTGTTTTTCCACACCACATCCATGGCCACCGAAGACTTGAGCGGCTGCAGCGGTGTCACCGGCAGGGCATCGGAACAGGCCTCAAGCCACAGGGCACCGGCGCACAGGGCGGCTTGCGCGAGGCGTGTTGCCAGACGTTTTGCGTTCATCAGCGGCCTCCCAGCGCATCAAGTTTGCTTTTGGCGATCTGGTGCATGACGTCGCCATCCTTGGATTTTTCGAGCGCGGCCTGGTAGGCGGCACGGGCCTCACCGGTCTTGCCCGCGGCCAGCAGGATGTCGCCCCGGAGGTCTTGCGTCAGGGAAGCAAAATCCGGCAAGCGGTTGCCGTCCAGCAGATGGAGCGCCTCGTCATACTTTTTTTCGTCGGCCAGCAGGCCGGCAAGACGCAACCGGGCCAGTTCCGCCAGCGAAGGTTCCTTGGCATTGGAAACCACCCATTCCAGTTCTTGCCGCGCGGCCGTGTTGTCGCCTTTCACATGGCTCACGGCAGCGCTGATGAGTGCTGCGCGGGGCGCCAGCGGACTGGAAGACTGCGCGGCCTGCAGGGCTTTTGCCGCTTGCAGCGTCCTGGCCGCGTCGCCCTGCTGGGCTGCCGTGCGCACGGCATCAAACAGCACGCCGGCTTTTTCTTCCTGGCTGCTGCGGTAATACTGCCAGCCGCGTGCGGCGCCATACCCCACGGCAACCGCCAGCAAACCCATCCAGACCCAGCGTCCGTAGGTTTTCCACCAGGCCTTGATGGCGTCGACTTTTTCCTGCTCTTCCAGATCGTACATGGGCTGTCCTACGTCCTTAAAAGTTGTATGGCCTGTGCGAGCGACACGGTTTTCTGTTCGCCCTGCCCCCGCAACGGCTTGAGGCTGACCTGTCCTGCGCGCACTTCGTCTTCGCCCAGAATCATCGCATAGGCGGCACGGCTTGCATCCGCGCGCTTGAGCTGGGATTTGAAACTGCCGCCGCCGCAATGCAGCACGGCGGCAAACCCGGCCGAACGGACCTGGTCCGCCGCAAGAAAGGCTGCCTGCTGTGCCGCCTCGCCCTGGTGCACCACATAAACGTCAGGGCCGGGCTCCGGCAAAGGTTCGGTTCGCGTTTCCTGGAGAACGGCCAGCAGCCGTTCCATGCCCATGGCAAAACCGCAGGCCGGCGTGGGCTTGCCTCCCAGCTGCTCCACCAGGCCGTCGTAGCGGCCGCCGCCACAGATGGTGCTTTGGGCGCCCAACAGCGGGGTCACCCATTCGAACACCGTGGCGTTGTAGTAATCAAGCCCTCTGACCAGGCGGGGATTGATGCGGTACTGCAGTCCGGCCGCCTGCAGCAGGGCTTGCAGCGATTCGAAATGTTCGGCGGAAGCATCGTCCAGCGCATCCATCAAGCGCGGCGCGCCTTCGATCAGGTCCGAAAGGGCGGGGTTTTTGCTGTCCAGGATGCGCAGCGGGTTGGTGTGCAGGCGCCGTTTGGAATCCTCGTCCAGCAACTCCACGTGCTGCCCGAAATACTCCACCAGCTTGCGGCGATGCTGCTGGCGACATTCCAGGCTGCCGATGGTGTTGATTTCGAGGGAAACCTCTTTCAGCCCCAGCATCTCCCACAAGCGGGCCGTCATCAGGATCAGTTCGGCATCGGCATCCGGTCCCGCAAACCCCAGCGCTTCCGCGCCGCATTGGTGAAACTGGCGATAGCGCCCTTTCTGCGGCCGCTCGTGTCGGAACATCGGGCCCATGTACCAGAGCCGCTGCGGGCCCGCATACAGCAGGTTGTGCTGCACGGCGAGCCGCACGCAGGAGGCCGTGGCTTCGGGACGCAGCGTCAGGCTTTCGCCATTGAGGCTGTCCACGAACGTGTACATTTCCTTTTCCACGATGTCCGTGACTTCGCCGATGGAACGGACGAAAAGTCCGGTGGGCTCCAGCACGGGCGAACGCACTTCGCTGTAGCCGTATAGGGCCAGCCAGCGGCGCAAGGTGGTTTCAAGGAAGGCCCAGGCCCCCGACTGGTCGGGCAAAATGTCGTTCATGCCGCGCACGGCCTGGAATTTTTGGGTGCTCATCGACTAATCCGCCTTGCTTGTTTCGTCCGGCCCGTAGCGGCGCTGCACGTAATCGAAAACCAGCGCCTGGAATTCTTCGGCGATGCGTTCCCCCTTGAGGGTCACGGTTTTTTCCCCGTCCACATAGACCGGCGCCACCGGCCGTTCGCCCGAACCCGGCAGGCTGATGCCGATGTCGGCCAGCTTGCTTTCTCCCGGTCCGTTGACCACGCAGCCCATGACGGCAACGTGCAGATGTTCCACCCCCGGAAAGCGCGTGCGCCAAAGAGGCATGTTGTCGCGCAGGTAGGTCTGGATGCGGCTGGCCAGTTCCTGAAAATACGTGCTGGTGGTGCGGCCGCAGCCGGGACAGGCCGTCACCATGGGCGTGAAGGCGCGCAGGCCCATGGTCTGAAGGATTTCCTGGGCCACCACCACTTCCTGGGCGCGGTCGCCGCCGGGATCCGGCGTGAGGGAAACCCGGATGGTGTCGCCGATGCCTTCCTGCAGGAGCACCCCCATGGCAGCGGTGGAGGCCACGATGCCTTTGCTGCCCATGCCGGCTTCGGTCAATCCCAGGTGCAGCGGATAGTCGCAGCGGGTGGCCAGATCGCGGTACACCGAAATGAGGTCCTGGACGCCGCTCACCTTGCAGGAGAGCACGATGCGATCGCCCGGCAAACCCAGCTGCTCGGCCAGCGCGGCGCTTTCCAGCGCAGAAGCCACGAGGGCGGCGCGCATCACCACTTCCACCGGTTCAGGCACGGGCCGCCGCGCGTTTTCGTCCATGAAACGGGCCAGCACTTCCTGGTCCAGGCTGCCCCAGTTGACGCCAATGCGCACCGGCTTGCCATAGCGGCAAGCCGCCTCGATCAGTTGCGCAAACTGCTCGTCGCGGCGCGTGCCGCGCCCCACGTTGCCGGGGTTGATGCGGTACTTGTCCAGCATGGCCGCGCACTCGGGATATTCCGCCAGCAGCTTGTGGCCATTGAAGTGGAAATCGCCCACCAGCGGCACGCGAATGCCCAGGCGGTCCAGTTTTTCCCGTATCACCGGCACGGCCGCGGCCGCTTCGGCCGTGTTGACGGTCACGCGCACCAGCTCGGAGCCGGCACGGGCCAGCGCCGCCACTTGTGCCGTGGTCGCTTCCACATCCGCCGTGTCGGTATTGGTCATGGACTGAACCACAATCGGGGCGTTGCCGCCGATTTTGACGTCGCCCACCCGTACCTGGCGTGCCAGACGCCGTTTCCGGTGCAGCGTATCCACAAAGGTCATGGTTCGGGAGGTTGCGGCTTGGGCGGTTCGGCAGGCAATGCGCCGTCCGTGGTGGCGGGGCTTGAGCCGGTTGCCCCGGCCGGCGTTTCGGGGCCCGAGCCCGTGCGCCATATCCAGGCTGCAATGAGCGCCGCGGTCAGCACCAGCAGCCCGGCAATCACCCAGCGCCGGCTGGTGGTGCGGGCCTCATGAAAGAAACCCACGCCCTGGGTAGGGACGGTGAGCACGGGCGCGGTCATCAAGCGCGGCACGGCGTCAGGCCGTTCCGCTTCCAGCACCTGGATGATGGCATCCACATCGGCCTGGAGGTAGCGTGCGTAGGCGCGAACCATGGCCCGCACGAACGTCATGTCCGGCAGGGCATCGTATTGGCCTGCTTCCAGCGCGGCGAGTTGCTTGCCGGAAAACTTGAGGCGCTGCGAAACTTCCTGCAATCCCAGGCCGCGTTTCTGCCGCAAGGCCGCAAGAAGAACCCCTGCGCAAGGCTGGGGGGGAGGAACGGGGGTATCGGGGGTGACGGCGGTTTGGTCGCTCATGGCGAAGGGGTCGAAAAACGTTGTTGTCGGCGGCTCTTGTCGATGACCTGACCCGCCAGTTGGCCGCATGCGGCATCGATGTCATCTCCGCGCGTCTTGCGCACCGTGACGACAAACC
>JAJZPY010000122.1 GCA_021811005.1 Pseudomonadota bacterium | reverse complement strand
GATTTCGGATGTGGCCCGGCCCCTGTTTCTGCACAACCTCCTGCACAAGACCGGGTCAGGCAACGCCCGCACGGTGAAAACGTTCGCCGACCCTCACTTCAACGTATTTCATGATGCCGGCACGCTGATCGTGATCTGCGCCAGCCCCGACCTGCCTTTTGCGCAAGCCGATTGCTGGCTTGCCGCTGAAAACCTGATGCTCGCCGCCTGCAGCCTGGGGCTTGGGAGCTGCGTCATCGGCTCGGCCCAGGAGGCGCTCAATACGCCGGCCGTCAAGGCCGAACTGGGCATTCCCCCGGAATACAGCGCCGTTGCGCCGATCGTGGTGGGACATCCCAGCGGAGAAGCTGCGGCCACCGGCCGCAAGACGCCGCAGGTGCTGGCCTGGAAACGGCCCTGAAGCGGAGACAGCGAAAGCGCGTCCGTCGTTTATAAAAATTTAACGCCGCCTCCCTGTTTTTTTGCAACATCTTGCGCACCCCGCGCCCACAATCCCTCCCATCCATTATTCCAACCGGGAGTACGTCATGGACCTTTTCTACCTTGCGGGAATCCTGCTCTTTCTCGGGCTGACCGCGCTGCTGGCCCTCGGCTGTGGCGCACTGGGAGGCGGACCGCGATGAGCCTGATCCTTCTCCTGAGTGCCCTGGTCGCCCTGGGCCTGTTCGTTTATCTGCTGGCCGCCCTGTTTTTTCCGGAGAATTTTTCATGACGCCACACGCCTGGATCCTGCTGTTGCTTTTCCTGGCCCTGCTCTTTGCCCTGGCCGGTCCGCTGGGGCGCTACATGGCCGGAGTCATGGAAGGCCAAAACCGCGTGCTGCGCTTCGGCGCCCCGCTGGAGTCGCTGATCTATCGTGTTTGCGGCATCCAGCGCGAAAAGGAAATGGGGTGGCTGTCGTATGCCGTGGCCCTGATCCTGTTCAATGGCCTGGGGGCACTGGTCGTATACGGCCTGCAACGCCTGCAGCAGTGGCTCCCGCTCAATCCGCAAGGCATGGCAAATGTCAGCCCGGATTCCGCCTTCAACACGGCGCTGAGCTTTGTCACCAACACCAACTGGCAGGGCTACAGCGGAGAATCCACCATGGGTTATCTGGTGCAGATGCTGGGGCTCACGGTGCAGAACTTCCTTTCAGCCGCCACTGGCATTGTCGTGGTGATCGCGCTCATCCGCGGTTTTGCGCGCCACACGGCCGCCACCATCGGCAACCTGTGGGTGGACCTGACGCGCGTGACGCTCTATGTCCTGCTGCCCCTCTCCTTGCTGTTTGCCCTGTTCCTCGTGAACCAGGGAGCAATCCAGAATTTTGAAGGCTACAAGACCATCACGACGCTGGAAGTCACCCATTACGACAATCCAAAAGTCGATGCCGCCGGACAGCCCGTCAAGGACGAGAAGGGAAATCCGGTTACAGAACCGGCCAGCACGCAAACCCAAACTTTGCCCATGGGACCGGTGGCTTCGCAGGAAGCCATCAAGATGCTGGGCACCAATGGCGGCGGCTTTTTCAATGCCAATTCCGCCCACCCTTACGAAAACCCCACACCGCTGTCCAACTTCGTGCAAATGCTGTCCATTTTCCTGATCCCGGCAGCACTCTGCCTTGTCTTCGGACGGATGGTGGGTGACATACGCCAGGGCTGGGCCGTGCTTGCGGCCATGACGCTGATGTTCGTGGTCATGGCCGTGGCCGCCATGCATTTCGAGAACCAGGCCAATCCGTTGCTGACGACGCTGGGAGTCGATGCAGGGTCCGGCAACTTGGAAGGCAAGGAAACCCGTTTCGGCATTGCCGACTCCGGATTGTTTGCCACCATCACGACGCTGGCGTCCTGCGGCGCCGTGAACGCCATGCACGATTCGTTCATGCCGCTCGGTGGCTTCGTGCCACTGTGGAACATGATGCTGGGAGAAGTGGTGTTCGGCGGCGTGGGTTCCGGACTGTATGGCATGCTGGTATTCGCCGTCATGGCCGTCTTCGTGGCCGGACTCATGATCGGGCGCACGCCGGAATATCTGGGCAAGAAAATCGAAGCCTTCGAGATGAAAATGGTGTCGATCGCCATTCTGGTCACGCCTCTGCTGGTACTGATTGGAACGGCCCTGGCGGTGCGCGCGGCGGATGGCATTGCCGGCATCGCCAATCCGGGAGCCCACGGCTTCTCGGAAATTCTCTATGCCTTCACCTCTGCCGCCAACAACAACGGCAGCGCCTTTGCCGGCCTGTCCGCCAATACGCCCTTCTACAACGTGGCCACGGCCATTGCCATGTGGTTTGGCCGCTTTGGGGTCATTGTCCCGGTGCTGGCGCTGGCAGGATCGCTCGCGGCCAAAAAACGCCTGGCGGCCACCGGCGGCACCATGCCCACCCACGGCCCGCTGTTCGTCATCCTGCTGATCGGCACGGTACTGCTGGTGGGGGCCCTCAATTACGTTCCCGCGCTGGCCCTGGGTCCCGTGATTGAACATCTCACGCTGTTTGCCGCCCACTGAGCGCAAGGAGTTATTCCATGACACAAAAGAAACTGGCCCTGTTCGATCCGGTGTTGATCAAGCCCGCCATCCTGGAGTCTTTCCGCAAACTCGACCCCCGCGTGCAATGGCGCAATCCGGTCATGTTCGTGGTTTACGTCGGCAGCTTCCTCACCACCCTGCTGTGGGTCCAGGCGCTGGAAGGTCAGGGCGAGGCCCCTCCCGGATTCATTCTCGCGGTTTCGCTCTGGCTGTGGTTTACCGTGCTGTTCGCCAACTTCGCCGAAGCCTTGGCGGAAGGTCGCAGCAAAGCCCAGGCGGCCTCCCTGCGCGGACTCAAGAAGGAAACCTGGGCCAAGAAGCTCCCGTCGCCGCAGGACACGGAACATTGGCAAGCCCTTCCAGCCACCGACCTGCGCAAGGGCGATTTCGTGATCGTGCATACCGGAGAAATCATTCCGGCGGACGGGGAAGTGGTGCAGGGCATCGCTTCGGTGGATGAATCGGCCATCACCGGGGAGTCCGCTCCCGTCATTCGCGAGTCGGGTGGCGATTTTTCCGCGGTCACAGGCGGTACGCGCGTCCTCTCCGACTGGATCGTGGTGCGCGTGACCGTCAATCCCGGCGAAACGTTCGTGGACCGCATGATTGCCATGGTGGAAAACGCCAAGCGTCAGAAAACCCCCAACGAAATCGCGCTCACCATCCTGCTGGTGGCCCTGACCATCGTGTTTCTGGCCGTCACCGTGACGCTGCTGCCCTATTCCATGTTCAGCGTCGAAGCAGCAAAACTGGGCACGCCAGTGAGCATCACCGTGCTGGTGGCGCTGCTGGTGTGCCTGATCCCCACCACCATTGCCGGCCTGCTGTCCGCCATCGGCGTGGCCGGCATGAGCCGCATGATGCAGGCCAACGTCATCGCCACATCCGGACGCGCGGTGGAAGCCGCCGGTGACGTGGACATCCTGCTGCTCGACAAGACTGGCACCATCACCCTGGGCAACCGCCAGGCTGCCGCGTTCCTTCCGGCCGAAGGCGTGAGCGAAGCGGAGCTGGCCGATGCGGCCCAGCTCGCCTCGCTGGCCGATGAAACGCCCGAAGGCCGCAGCATCGTGGTGCTGGCCAAGCAAAAGTTCAATTTGCGCAGCCGCGACATTCACGCCCTGAACGCCAGCTTCGTGCACTTTTCCGCGCAGACGCGCATGAGCGGCGTGGACCTGGGTGAGCGGGAAATCCGCAAGGGGGCCGCGGACGCCATCCGGCGCCGGGTGGAATCCCTGGGCGGGAGTTTCCCGCCTGCGCTGGCGCGCACCGTCCAGGAAGTGTCGCGTCGCGGCAGCACACCGCTGGTGGTGGCCGACGGGGCACGGGTGCTGGGCACCATCGAACTGAAAGACATCGTGAAAGGGGGCATCAAGGAGCGCTTTTCCGAACTGCGCCGGATGGGCATACGCACCATCATGATCACCGGCGACAACCACCTGACGGCCGCGGCCATTGCCGCTGAAGCGGGCGTGGACGACTTTCTGGCGGAAGCCACGCCGGAAGCCAAGCTGGCCCTGATCCGGCAGCACCAGGCCGAAGGACGTCTGGTGGCCATGACCGGCGACGGCACCAACGATGCGCCGGCTCTGGCCCAGGCTGACGTGGCCGTGGCCATGAACACGGGAACCCAGGCCGCCAAGGAAGCCGGCAACATGGTGGACCTGGACTCCAATCCCACCAAGCTGATCGAAGTGGTGGAAACGGGCAAGCAGATGCTGATGACGCGCGGATCGCTCACCACGTTCAGCATCGCCAACGACGTGGCCAAGTATTTCGCCATCATTCCCGCCGCCTTCGTGACCACCTACCCCCAGCTGGGCGCGCTCAACATCATGCACCTGGCAAGCCCTGCCTCCGCGATCCTCTCGGCAGTGATCTTCAACGCCCTCATCATCGTGCTGCTCATCCCCCTGGCGCTCAAAGGCGTGGCCTACCAACCCCTGGGGGCGGCCGTTCTGCTTCGCCGCAACCTGCTGGTGTACGGCCTGGGAGGGCTTGTTGCCCCCTTTGCCGGCATCAAGCTGATCGACCTGGGCCTGGCTGCAGTCGGCCTCATTTAACCTGACGAGGAAAAATCATGCTGTCCTTGCTGCGACCCGCACTCACCCTTTTCCTTGCACTGACCCTTGTGACCGGGCTGGCTTACCCCGCAGCCGTCACGGTGTTGGCGCGCCTTTTTTTCCCCAATCAGGCCGCCGGCAGCCTGGTGGTGGTGGGCGAACATCCGGTCGGCTCGAAACTGATCGGCCAGAATTTCGCCGACCCCAAATATTTCTGGGGCCGCCCATCCGCCACCTCGCCCCAGCCTTATAACGCGCAGGCTTCCAGCGGATCGAATCTGGGCCCGCTCAACCCGGCCCTGGTGGATGCCGTCAAAGGGCGCATCGCCGCGCTCCGCGCCGCAGATCCCGCCGCCCCCCTGCCGGTACCGGCAGACCTCGTGACCGCTTCAGCCAGCGGGCTGGACCCCCACATCAGCCCTGCCGCCGCCCGCTATCAGATCCACCGCGTTGCCACCGCCCGTCATCTTTCCGAGGAACGGCTGGACGATCTGGTGGCACAGCATACGGAAAGCCGGCAATGGGGCTTGTTCGGCGAGCCGCGGGTCAATGTGCTGGCCCTTAACCTGGCGCTCGATGCCCTGCATTGAATCCATTGCTCAACCGTTTTAACACCGAGAGAAAACTGAAAATGAAGTCATTCCATCGTAGTGCCATCACTGCTGCCGTGGCGCTGGCCGTGCTTGCCGCCGCCAATGTCCGGGCA